>JALORP010000046.1 GCA_025458865.1 Steroidobacteraceae bacterium
GGATGTAGTCCGGGCCGATCGGACCCACGTCGAGGCTGACGTAATACTCGGCGTACTCGCCGATCGCGGGCAACTCGATCGTCTCCTCGTCCTCGACGATCGTGACGCTCGAGGAACCCGGATACATGTAGTACACCAAGCCCGCGCTCCACGAGACGTTCTCGTTGATCTCGCCGCCGTAGCTCAGGTACAGGTCGAGTTCGATGTCGCCATCGAGCGGCTCGAAGTCGACGTTGCTGGCCCAGGCTCCGATCGCAAAGCCGTTGTCGAAGGCGTAGTCGAGGCTCGCCTGCAGCGCCGGGTCCTTGGCGCTCTGGCTGAAGCCGCGGAAGTCATACTCGGAAGCCGCCGTGATCGTCGAGGAGAATTCCCCCGCGTTCGCCGTCCCCGCCACCGCGAGCGCCGTGCTCGCCGCCAGCCACTTGACGTAATTCATCGACATACCTCGTTAGGTTGAACCGCCCGAAATGGACCGAAAGCCTTGGAACGCCCCTGAGTCACATTTCCACAACACCGGAGGCCGGGCTGCTTCGCTGCGGTTTCGACGTTAGATCGACGCGTAACTTAGCACGCCTGCCACCGGCCGCGTCGGATCGTAGCCAAAAAGCAACAGGATGCCTGCCTCTCCCGAGCAGTCCGATGCATCGACCGTGCCACGTGGGGCGCCGATCTGCGCTCCTGACAAAACAAGAGCTTGCGAACGCGCCCAGCGCAGGCCCGCACCATGTTCTGGCGCAGGACCCGACGGAGCGCACCATGGGGGTGCGGGCGGTCAGCCGGGCCGTTCGAAAATCGCGTAGCGCTTGGTCGCCGGCTCGACGGTTTCCCAGGTGCCGGAGAACCCGGCCGGGATGACCCAGGCGTCGCCGGGCCCGAAGCGCCATTCGCGGCCGTCGTCCGCGGTCAGCACCACGCGGCCCTCCAGCAAGTGGCAGAACTCGTGCTCGGTGTACGTGACCCGCCACTTGCCCGCCGTGCTGGACCAGGTGCCAGCGAAGAACTGGTTCCCGTCATCCGCGTAGTGATTGCGCACCGTCGTGCGCGGCGAACCCTCGAGCACGCGGTCGGCCGCGGGCGCCGAGGTTTCGGCCGCCACGGACTCCCGGAAATCGACGATCGGGGGACTGCTCATTGAACCTCCGGTGGCCGGCGAAACCGGGATGCAGGCCCCGGCAGCGCGGCTGCTTATACTGACGGCAGGACGTCCATGGCCCGGAAAACAACGACTCATGCGCCGACTGATCGCCGCCGCATCACTCGCGCTCGCGCTGGCCACGGGCGCTTCCGCCGCACCGGTCGAGATGATCGTCGGCGGCACGGCCTTCCGCAACACGGAGGGCGAGCGCCTGTGGCTCGGCTTTCGCGACAGGCTGCTCGCAGACTCCGCCACCGGCGTGAAGCCGCGCATGCTCATCTACGGCGAGCTCGGGACAGAGGAGCAGATCGTCTCGGGCCTGCGGCGCGGCCGGGTGCACTTCGCCAACCTCTCGGCCAACATCGCGACGACCGTGGTGCCCGAGGTGGCGCTCATCTACGTGCCCTACCTGTTCGAGGACCAGGCGGAGGCCGACTACGTCCTCGACCGCCACCTCACGCCGGAGTTCGAGAAGCTCTTCGCCGCGAAGGATCTCGTCTTCATCTCCTGGTTCGAGATCGGTTTCCATCACGTGTACAGCCGCGCCAGGCCGATACTCGTGCCCGCCGACGCGAAGGGGGTCCGCTTCCGCGTCGCCGCCGGCGAGGCGGCGCGCCAGTTCGCGCGCGCCATCGGCGCCGACGTGATCCCGCTGGCCTACGCCGACGTCATCCCCTCGCTGCAGACGGGGCTGATCGCCGCCGGCGAGCAGTCGGTGTCGCTGTACGCGCGCAGCGGCATCGCCCCCGAGGCGCCGCATCTCACGCTCACCGGCCACAGCATGGGCATGTCGGTGATCGTCGCCCAGAAGCGCTTCTGGGACCGGCTCGAGCCCGGGCAGCAGCGCGCCATCCGCGCGGCATTCCCGGGCATTGCCGAAAGCCGCAAGGTCATCCGCGCCGAGGAGCAGCGCGACCTGGAGCAGGCGGCGAAACTGCGCTTCCAGGTGCACCGGCTCACGCCCGAGCAGCGCCGGCAGTGGTCCGCGGCCACGCGCCCCACGCACCCGGCGATCCTGCGCTCGATCGGCGGCGACGCCGAGCGGCTCCACCAGGTCGCGCTGAAGGGCAAGCAGGAGTATGCCGCGAAGCAGGGATCGGCGCGGTAGCAGCGCCTTTGCGGGCCGTCGCCCGGGCATGCGCGCGCCCGATGAACTTGCTTCAATGCTCCGCGGAAAGATGCGTCGAGCGCTGCGCGCGCGCAGCAGGATGAATACGTAATTGCGCAAGCTGCCCGAGGCGCTAGGATGGAGCCGTCACTCGAGCGAGGCGGCAACGGCCCGCGAGGAGGAGCACGAGATGGGCACGCGGCTTCATCCGGTCGTCGGGCAGTGGTACAACCACCGCGACAAGGGCGACCTGTTCCAGGTGGTGGCGATCGACGAGGACGACGGCACCGTCGAGATCCAGGAGTTCGACGGCGCGCTCGACGAGCTGGACCTCGACGAGTGGTATGCGCAGTCCCTCGAGGCCGTGGCGCAGCCCGAGGACTGGAGCGGCCCGGTGGACGACGTCGAGCCGGATGAGTTCGGCTATACGGATATGAACGAGGAGCCGGTCGCCGCCGACGCGGTCGAAGGCGCGTTCACCTCCTGGGAGGAGATCGTCGAGGAGGACGACCTCGACCTGCTGCCCGAGACTCCCGCGCGTCGCAGCGCCCCGCTGGCCGGGTCGCTGCGCCGCGACCACTGACCGGTCACTTTCCGCGAGCTCCGGCGGGATTTCCGGGGAGGGTTCCATGAAGGGCCTGCCGGATGCCCTGCTCGATCCGGCCGCCTGGCCCGCGCCGGTCGAGGGGCCTCAGCTCGTCGAGACCCACATCTCCTGGGTGTTCCTGACCGGCCGGATCGCCTACAAGGTCAAGAAGCCGGTCCGCTTCGATTTCCTCGACTTCTCGACCCGCGAGCGCCGCAGTCACTTCTGCGAAGAGGAGCTGCGCCTCAACCAGCGCTTCGCCCCCGGCCTGTACCTGGGCCTGTCCCGCGTCGTGCGAACCAGCCACGGGCTGGCGATCGACCAGGAAGGCGAGCTCGTCGACCACGCCGTCCGGATGCGGCAGTTCGACCGCGCCCAGGAGCTCGACGCGCTCGTCGAGGCGCGGGCGGTCCACGCGGACGAGTTGCGGCGGTTCGGCGCGCGCATCGCCGGGCAACAGGCGGCGGCGCCGGTCGCCGGGCCGCCCCACTGCGACGACGGCGCCCTCATCCACGCCTGCCGGGACAACTTCGCCACCCTGCGCCGGGCGGGCGCCGAGAGCGCTTCGGTCGAGTCCCTGGCGCGCTGGACCGAGGCTGAACATGCGCGCCTCGCGCCGCTCCTGGCGCGACGGCGCGCCGCGGGCCGCTGGCGCGAATGCCACGGCGACCTCCACTGTGCGAACGTGGTGCGCCACGAAGGCGAGCTGTGGGCCTTCGACGCGCTCGAGTTCGATCCGGCGCTGCGCTGGATCGACGCCGCCTGCGACGTCGCCTTCCTGTGGATGGACCTCGAGGCGCGCGGCCGCACCGACCTCGCCACGTCCCTGCTGGACGGCTGGCTGCAGGAATGCGGCGATTTCGAGGCGCTCGAAGCGCTGCGCCTCTTCGGCGTCTACCGCGCCGGCGTGCGCGCCAAGGTCGCCGCATTGCGGCACGCGCAGTCGCACGACCCGGCGACCGAAGCCGAGCTCGCGCGCTACCTCGTCGAGGCCGGCCGGCTCGCCGCCCCGCGCGCACCGCGGCTCATCGCGACCATGGGCCTGGCCGCCAGCGGCAAGAGCCGCCTCGCCGAGGCGCTGCTCGCACCGCTCGGCGGCGTGCGTGTCCGCTCGGACGTGGAGCGAAAGCGCCTCGCCGGCCTGGCTGCGCACCAGTCGAGCGGCGGCACCATCTACGGGCCGGAGATGACGGCGCGCACCTACGCCCGCCTCGGGGAGGCCGCCGCCCACGGCCTCGCGGGCGGCTTCGACGTGGTGGTGGACGCGGCCTGCCTGCTCAGGCGCGAGCGCGACGCGCTCCGGGCGCTGGCCCGGTCCCGGGACGTCCCCTTCCGGCTGCTCGAGCTGACCGCACCGAGGGAGCTGCTGGAGGCACGACTCGAGGCGCGTGCCTCGGCCGGCACGGACGCCTCGGAAGCGACCCGCGAGGTGCTCGCGAAACAGCTCCGCTTTGCCGAGCCGCCAGGCCCGGACGAGCGCTCCGGCACCCTGGCGGTGGATGGTTCCCGCCCCGTGGACGCGGTGCGCCTCGCCACCCGACTCAGAGCGGGGGCAGCACCACCGGCCGGTTTCCCGGGCGCTTCGGGACCGGCGTCTTGAAGCCCTTCGGCTTCAGCACGAGGACGTCGCACTTGAGGTGGTCGATCACCCGCTCGGCCGTGCTGCCGATGAACAGGCGCTTCAGGCCGCTGCGAGACACCACGCCCATGACCACCAGCCCGGCGTCGACCTCCTCGGCGACCGCCGGCAACTCCTCGGCGGCACCGCCGACCCTGAGGTGGACGTTTCGGCGCCCCAGCTCGTAGGGACCCAGCAGGCCGTCGAACGCCCGGCGCACCGAAGCGGCGTGCTGCTCGGCCACGTTGACCGGCAGCGGAACGGGCTCCATCAGGACGCCGGACGTGAACGGCGTGGCCACCATGTAGGCGTGCACCGCGTGCAGCTTCCCGCCGAACAGCGCCGCGAACTCGCGGCCCGTGTCCAACAGGTCGTGGTCGAGCGCCGCCGGCTTGTCGTGCGCGTGCAGCGGGTCCACCGCCGCGAGCACGCGCGCCCGGTCGTAGGGCTTCGCCGTCTTCACGAACAGCACCGGGCACGGGCACAGCCGCATGAGCTGCCAGTCCGTGTTGGAGAGGATCACGCGCGCGGCACGCGTGTGCCGGTGGCTCTCGGCCACGACGAGGTCCACGCCCTCGCGCATGACCTCGCGCACGATGCTCTCGTAGACCGGGTAGTCCCAGCGGACGCGCACGCGCACCGTGACGCCTCCCTTCTCGAGCCCGGCGGCGGTGCGGGCGAGCTGTGACTTGCGCAGGTTGACCGCCCCCTCGATGTCCTTCTGCAGGGCATCCGGGCTGTAGAACTGCTCGCCGGCGACGTACGGGCTGTAGACGCTGTGGAACAGCGTGACGTCAGCGCCGAGCTTGCGGGCGAGCGCCGCGGCCTTGTCGAGCGCGGGCGAGGCCCTGGTGCCCGGGTCGGAAAGGGCGACGAGAATGTGCTTGATGTTCATGGTGCCAACCTCAACACACCGGGATGAACGGCTTCCCGTTTCAGGCTAGTCTTCGGGCATTCCAGCGGCAATGACAATTGTGCGTAGGCGCGGCACCCGCGTGCAGGTTGCAGGACCATGACCACGGCCACGACGACGGATCCCCGCAGCTGGCGCTACCCGGCGGCGCTGCTGGCGGCTTTCGTCGTGATCTTCGTGGCGCTCGGCGTGGCGCCGCGCTACCGCCAGGACTGGCTGCTCGAGAACATGCTGGTCCTCGTCGCCGTCCCGGTGCTGGTCGTCACCCGCCACCGCCTGCGGTTCAGCGACTTCTCCTATACCTGCATCTTCGTCTTCTTCTCGCTCCACGAGATCGGCGCGCACTACACCTACTCCGAGGTGCCTTATGACGCCTGGTTCGAGGCCGCTTTCGGCACCAGCCTCAACGCCCTGCTCGGGTTCGAGCGCAACCACTTCGACCGGCTCGTGCACTTCCTGTACGGTCTGCTGATCACCCCGGCGGCGATCGAACTGTTCGCCCATTACGGGCGCTACCCGCGCGTCTGGGCGGCCCTTTTCCCGCTCCTTTTCATCGTGTCGCACTCGGTCGTCTACGAACTCGTCGAGTGGGGCGCCGCCCTCGCCTTTGGAGGCGACCTCGGCCAGGCATACCTGGGAACCCAGGGCGACACCTGGGACGCCCAGAAGGACATGGCGCTGGCCGCCCTCGGCGCGGTCATCGCCGTCGCAGCCTGTGCCCTCGCCGGCCGCCTCCCGGTGCGGGGGCATCGCTGATTTTCCCCACGCAGGGGTCGACTCCCGCCGCGGAAAGAGGAAAATCGCCGATGTCCCCGTCCCGATTGTCCCCGTTTCGCTCCGGGAGTTCCGTCATGCCCACCAACCAGTCGCTCGTCGAACGCCGCGCCGGCGCCGTTGCCCGCGGTGTCTCCTTCGCCCACCCCGTCTTCGTGGACCGCGCCGAGAACGCGCTCATCTGGGACGTCGAGGGCCGCCGCTACGTGGATTTCGCCGGCGGCATCGCCGTGCTCAACACCGGCCACCGGCACCCGCGGGTGATGCAGGCGGTGCGCGAGCAGCTCGAGCGCGTGACGCACACCTGCTTCCAGGTGGTGGGCTACGAGAGCTACGTCGAGCTGTGCGAGCGGCTGAACCGCCTCGCGCCGGGTGCCGGCCCGAAGAAGACCGTGCTGCTGACGACCGGCGCCGAGGCGGTCGAAAATGCGATCAAGATCGCCCGTGCCTACACGAAGCGCTCGGCCGTGATCGCCTTCTCGGGCGGTTTCCACGGCCGCACGATGATGGCGCTGGCGCTCACCGGCAAGGTCGCGCCCTACAAGGCCGGCTTCGGCCCGATGCCGCCGGAAGTCTTCCACGCGCCCTTCCCGAATGCGCTGCACGGCGTGTCGGTGGACGATGCGCTGCACGCGGTCGAGCTCATCTTCAAGTGCGACGTCGAACCCGAGCGCGTCGCCGCCATCATCGTCGAGCCGGTGCAGGGCGAAGGCGGCTTCTACGTCGCGCCGCGGGAGTTCATGGTCCGCCTTCGCGAGCTGTGCGACCGCCACGGCATCGTGCTGATCGCCGACGAGATCCAGAGCGGCGCCGGCCGCACGGGCAAGCTCTTCGCCATGGAGCACTACGGCGTGGCGGCGGACCTCACGACCATCGCCAAGTCCATCGCCGGCGGCCTGCCCGTCTCGGCCGTGACCGGTCGCGCCGACGTCATGGACGCATGCCCGCCCGGCGGCCTCGGCGGCACGTACGCCGGTAACCCGCTCGCCTGCGCGGCCGCCTGCGCGGTGCTCGATGTCATCGAGCACGAGAAGATCATCGACCGCGCGCTGGCCCTCGGCGAGCGCATGACCGCGCGCCTGCAGGCCCTCGCCCGCCGCCACCGCGAGATCGCCGAGGTGCGCGCGCTCGGCGCCATGATCGCCTTCGAGCTGTGCAAGGACGGCGACCCGCATCGTCCGGACGCCGACCTGACGAAGGCGCTCACGACCCGGGCGCGCGAGCTGGGGCTCATCCTCCTGTCCTGCGGCGTCTACGCCAACGTGATCCGCATCCTGGTGCCGATCACGGCCGAGGACGCGGTGGTGGACGAGGGTCTCGCCGTGATCGAGCGCGCGCTCGGCGAGCTCTGTGCCGCGCCGGCGGCGCTGAAGACCGCCTGAAACGAAAAAGCCCCGCCGCGTTCCCGCGGCGGGGCCCAGTCTGCGGAACCGGGAGCCCGGCCCGCGGCGAACCGCGGGCCGGATCCGGCGTCGATCAGAAGTCGACCGACAGGCGGCCGTAGTAGAAGCGGCCCGAGCGCCCGAAGGGCGAGTAGTTCGAGAACGGCGTCGCGCCCGTGCCATTGCGGCTGATCGGGAAGGCGTCCGGGTACTCGTCGAACACATTGTCGGCGCCGATGGAGAATCGGACCTTGTCCGTGATGTCGAACCGGCCCTCGATGTCCACCAGCGTCTTCGCGTCGAGCGTGAAGTCGAGGTCCTCCGTCGTGCCTGGATCGAGCGCCTCGCCGTAGCGGACGGCGCGCAGCGTCGCGCCGAAGCGGTCGAGGCTCCAGTTCAGGTTGAACGAGAACTTGTCGGAGGGATTGCCCTCCTCGAAGGTCAGCACGTTCACCCGGCCGAAGAGCACCGGCGGCGGGTTCAGCGAGGACAGCTCGTTGGTGGTCGGGATCTTGGTCACGTCCGTGCTGTTCCAGTTGCCCGTCAGGGTGACGTCGAAACGCCCGGCCTTCTCGGTCACGATGGGCCAGTTGATCACGACGTCCACGCCCTCGGTCTCGGTGTCCACGCCGTTGATGAAGAACCGCCCACCGCCGACGCCGACGAAGCCCAGGTTCTCAAGGTACTCGCGTACGTTGGCCTGGGTGAGGTTCTCGGACAGAACGATTCGGTCTTCGATGTCGATGCGGTACGCATCCACCGTGATCGTGACGTCACCGAGGCGCAGCACAGCGCCCAGCGAGTAGTTGATCGACTCCTCGGCGTCGAGTTCGTCGGCGCCGAGCGCCTGCGCGGCCGGATCCACCACCGGGAAGGTGCGGATGTCGAAGGGCACGCCGTTGATGAAGTTCGTGGCCGTGGAGCTGAAGAACTGCTGCTGCAGCGAAGGCGCGCGGAAACCGTTCTGCACCGAGCCGCGCAGCGCGAAGGACTCCGTGAAGTCGTAGCGCAGCGCCAGCTTTCCGGACACGTTGCTGCCGAAGTCCGAGTAGTCCTCGACGCGCAGCGCGACCGAGCCGAGCAGCTTCTCGGTCAGGTTGGCCTCCAGGTCCACGTAGGCGCCGATGGCGGTGCGGTTCTCGTCGAACGCGTCGGAAGGCTGGAAGCCCGGGAAGACCTGCGCCCCTGAGGCGGTCGGCGCGCCATTCAGGAGCACGCCGCCGTTGCGGTACGAATCCGGCTCGCCCGGGTTGATCTCGTACATCTCCTCGCGCGCCTCGATGCCGATGGCGATGTTGAGCGGCGAGGCGAGGGCGCCCACCTCGACCGCACGCACGCCCGAAAAATTGAACACAACCTGGTCATACTCGAAGCCGCCGGCGTCGAACACCGTCGGGCTTGCCGTGCCGAGCGAGCGGTTCAGGGTGTTCTGGATGGTGAACTCCATCTCGTTGCTGCCCAGGACGAGCGAGCTGTCCATCTGCCACTCGCCCCAGGCCCAGGTGGCGCCGAAGGCCGCGCTCAGGTCGGTGACGTCCGGCGCGATCTGCGGCAGGAAGCCGTCCGGATAGATCTCGATCACGTTGCGGGCGTCGTTGGCCGGCCGGTAGAAGCCGGCCGAGACCGCCTCGCGGTCCTGATAGCTCGCCCAGCCGTACAGCGACACGCCGTTCGACAGGTCGTAGCCCGCGTTCGCAAAGAAGGTCAGCTGCTCGACCTCGGGCTCTCCGTACCAGGCATTGAAGCGGTCGAAGGTTGCCTCGCGCGGATCGAAGGCGTTGCCCGGCAGGGCAGGATACTGCCGGCGCACGTCATAGCCGCTGCGCTCGGTGCGGTCCTGGTCCTTGTACTCGAGGGACAGCGTCAGGAAGCCGTCGCCGCCCAGCGAAAAGCCCTTCCACGCGCTGACCGTGGTGGTCTCGCCGTCGTTTCGATCGCGCGTGATGCGCGAAGGCGCGGTGTAGTTGGCACCCGCGGGTACGGCACCGACAGGAATGGTGTAGTCGGTGTCGCGCGCGCCGTAGGTGACGGTGACGTTACCGCCCTCGGCAGCTTCCTTCAGTTGGATGTTCACCACGCCGGCGATGGCGTCGGAGCCGTACTGCGCCGAGGCGCCGTCGCGCAGCACCTCGACGGTGCGGATCGCGGCCGTCGGGATGGTGTTCAGGTCCACGGCCGAGGAGCCGCGGCCGATGGTGCCGTTCACGTTGACCAGCGACGCGGCATGCCGGCGCTTCGAGTTGACCAGCACCAGCGTCTGGTCGGGTGCAAGGCCGCGCAGCGTGGCGGGACGGATCGTGTCGGTGCCGTCGGCGAGGCCCGGCCGCGGGAAGTTGAAGGACGGCAACGCGATCGAGAGCGCCTGGTTCAGTTCGGTCACACCGATCTGCGACAGGGTCTCGGCGGTGACGACGTCCACGGGCACCGCGGTTTCGGTCGCCGAACGGTCGGCCACGCGCGTGCCGGTCACGACGATCTCTTCGATGGTGGCGGCCTGCGCCGTGCCGGCGGCGGCCAGCGTCGCGAGGACGGCCAGCCTCAGGGCGTTGTGTCGGGTCATGTCGGCTCCTTAGCTCTTCAGATATGGCGGCGCCTCGGGCGGCCGAGGGGACGACCGGGAGGCGCAGTGCAGGGGGTAACTCGTCGCAGGTTAGCGACAAGTACAGGTAAGTCGCAACAGTTTCCTGAGAAAACCGTTGCGCCCTCGCAACAAACAGGCATGAGCACAGAAGCGAAAGGAATGGTGGCTAGGGAGAGACTCGAACTCTCGACCCCGGGGTTATGAATCCCGTGCTCTAACCAGCTGAGCTACCTAGCCACGCGGTGGGAAGGACACCCTCGGGGACGCGGGATTCTCCGGGGGGCACCCCCCCCTGTCAAGGAGACCGCGGGCGGCGCCGGGCGGCGGTCCGCGGCGTCGCGGCAGCGGCGCGCCGCTGGGCGGACTTCTTGCGGCGGGCAGGCGCCTTCTTGACCGCTGGCGCAGGCGCTCGGGCGGGCGCCGGGGCGCAGGCGGCTTCCAGCTCCGCGAAGGCCTCGGCGGCATAGCGGGCCATGTTCTGCAGGTGCGGCAGCGTGTCGCGGCAGCCGACGAAGGCGAAGCCGAGGGCGCCCGCGTAGCTCTCGCAGGTGATGTTGAGCCCGATCCCGTGGGCGATCAGCGAGATCGGGTAGACCGCCTCCATCCGTGCCCCGCGGAAATAGAGGGGCTTCGGGGGCCCGGGAACGTTCGAGACCGTCACGTTGAACATCGGCCGCGTGCGCCCGCCGATCGGGGTCAGCATCGAGACGATGCTCGGGGCCATCAGCAGCACCGTGTATTGCGTGATCGCGCTGCGCGGCAGCGAGGAAAGGTGGGCCTTCGCGGCCTTGGTCGAGGCCACCACCGCCGCCAGGCGCTGGAGGGGATCCTCGATGTCGGTGCCGAGCGTCGCGATCGCGAAGGTGATGGCGTTGCCCGAGCCCTCGTCGTCGGCCGGGCGGAAGGAGACGGGCACGCCCGCGGTCAGTGACTCCCTCGGCAGTTCGTCCTCGTCGAGCAGGAAACGGCGCAGGGTGCCGCCGCACAGCGCCAGCACCACGTCGTTCAGCGTGCAGCCGGCGGCTTTCGCCACCGCCCGGAGCCGCGAAATCTCGAATTGCTGGGTCGCGACGCGCCGCTGGCCACGGACGCGCCCGTTCAGGATGCTCCTCGGCGCCGCGAAAGGCAGGCGCAGCTCGCCCGGCGCGTCCTCCGGCGGCACGAGCATCGAGGCGAAAGCCTTCGCGAGCGTCGGCGCCGAGCGCAGCTGGGCGCCGACGACGTCCTTCACGCCCGCGAGCACGCCGTCGAGCGAAAGCGGCGGACCCTCGGACCTGGCGGAGCGGGGCACCGTCTTGCCGAGTCCCGGGCTCCAGAACGGCGGCAGCGTCCGGCTCTGTTCGCGGTCCTCGGACATGCAGCGAGTCACGAGCCGGACACCGCTGATGCCGTCGATCAGGGAGTGGTGCATCTTTAGGTAGATCGCGAACCGGTTGCCCTCGAGGCCCTCGATCAGGTGGAACTCCCAGGGCGGTCGGCTCATGTCGATCGGCTGGCTGTGCAGGCGCGCGATGAGCTGGCCGAGCTCGCGCTCGCCGCCCGGGCGCGGCAGCGCGAGGTGGCGCACGTGATACTCCAGGTCGATCTCCTCCTGCTCGACCCACACGGGCAGCGGGTGCGTGAGCCCGGGCGGGCGCAGGCAGTAGCTCCAGGGCGGGTAGAACTCACGGGACGACCGCAGCTCCGACATCAGGTTGCGCAGGTAGTCGGGCGGCGCGTCCTCGGGCAGCGTGAACGGGCAGAGGGCCGCCACGTGCATGGGGGTGTCGCGCGACTCCACCTGCGTCCAGGCGGCGTCGAGCGGATTGAGCGGGTGGGTCTTCACGCCGCCAGTTTATGCCGGGAGGGGCTAGACGTTGAAGCGGAAGTGCATGACGTCGCCCTCGGCGACGACGTACTCCTTGCCCTCGAGGCGCAGCTTGCCCGCCTCGCGGGCCCCCGCCTCGCCCTTGCAGCCGACGTAGTCGTCGAAGGCGATGGTCTCGGCGCGGATGAAGCCCCGCTCGAAATCGGTGTGGATCACGCCGGCGGCCTGCGGGGCGGTCGAGCCCTTGCGCACGGTCCAGGCGCGAACCTCCTTGGGCCCGGCCGTGAAGAAGGTCTGCAGGCCGAGCAGCCTGTACGCGCTGCGGATGACCCGGTTGAGGCCGGGCTCGTCCAGGCCCAGGTCGGCCAGGAAGGCGGCCCGGTCGGCCTCCTCCAGCTGGACGATCTCCGCCTCGATGGCGGCGCAGACCGCCACCACCTCGGCGCCCTCGGCCTCGGCCCGCGCGCGGACCGCCTCGAGGTGGGCGTTGTCGCGGAAGCCGTCCTCGCGGACATTGGCCACGTAGAGCACGGGCTTCGCGGTCAGCAGCGGCAGCTCCCTGAGCTTCTGCCGCTCGAAATCGTCGAGCGCGAGCGACCGCACGGGCTGGCCCGAATCGAGGTGGTCGCGCAGCTTCTTGAGCGAATCGCGCCAGCGGACGGCCTCCTTGTCGCCGGCCTTGGCGGCCTTCTCCGCGCGCTGGAGCGCCTTCTCGACCGAGTCGAGGTCGGCGAGCGCCAGCTCCGTGTCGATAGTGTCGATGTCCGCGACCGGGTTCACGCGGCCGGAGACGTGCACGACGTCCGGGTCCTCGAAGCAGCGCACGACGTGCGCGATGGCGTCGGTCTCGCGGATGTTGGCGAGGAACTGGTTGCCCAGGCCCTCCCCCTTCGAGGCGCCCGCGACCAGGCCCGCGATGTCCACGAACTCGACCGTGGTCGGGAGGATCTTCTGCGGCCTCGCGATCGCGGCCAGCGCGTCGAGCCGGGGGTCGGGCACCGGCACCACGCCCACGTTCGGGTCGATCGTGCAGAACGGGTAGTTCTCGGCCGCGATCTGCGCGCGCGTGAGCGCGTTGAAGAGGGTGGACTTGCCGACGTTCGGCAGCCCCACGATTCCGCACCTGATGCCCATGTCTGTCCTTGCGGCGCGCGGCTCAGCCGCGGCCGTCTTGTCCGGCCGGACGCGGCGCGTGCGCGTGCAGCTTGTTCATGACCCGGTCGGCGCCTTGGGACAGCAGCCGTGGGAACTCGTCGGCGGCCAGCGTGACCGCATCGTTTATCGCGAGCTCGTCGTCGAGCGAGGGCCGGCGAAGAACGTAGCCGATCACTTCCTCGCGCTGCTGCGGCCGGCCGATGCCGAGGCGCAGCCGCCAGAAGTCCTCGCCGAGGTGGCTGATGGTGTCCTTCAAGCCGTTGTGGCCGCCCGCCCCGCCGCCCCGCTTCAGCCGCACGGTCCCCGGCGGAAGGTCGAGCTCGTCGTGCGCGACCAGCACCTCGGAGGCGGGCACCTGCAGGTAGTCGCACAGCGCGCGGATCGACTGGCCGCTGCGGTTCATGTAGGTCATCGGCTTGAGCAGCCACAGGTCCACGCCTTCGACCGTCACGCGCCCGGCCTCGCCGCTGTAGCGCCGCTCGGACTTGAGACGCCCGCCGTGGCGGCGCGCGAGTTCGTCAACGAACCAGAAGCCCGAGTTGTGGCGCGTGGCCACGTACTCGGCCCCGGGGTTGCCGAGACCGACGACGATGCGAAGTGACAGGCCAGCCATGGCTGAAGGAGCGCTCGGGAGACCGAAACGACCGGGGCCGCCCGATGGGCGGCCCCGGGCCGTGCGGGTTCCAGCCTCGCCTTACTTCTTTGCGGCCGGCTTGGCGGCCGCAGCTGGCTTGGCGGCTGCAGCCGGCTTCGCGGCCGCGGCCGCGGCCGGCGCCGCCGCAGGCGCTGCTGCTGCCGCAGCCTCCGCTGCCGCGGGAGCCTCCTCCACGCGCTGGGCGTGGATGGAAACGACCGGGGCGTCGTTGCCGTGGACGAGTTCCGGCAGCTCCACGCCCTCGGGAAGCTTGAGCTCCGAGAGGTGGACGATCTGGCCGATGCCGAGGTCTATCAGGTCGATCTCGATGAACTCGGGCAGGTCCTTCGGAAGGCAGAGGACCTCCACGTCGTTGCGCAGGTGGGAGACCTGGCCGCCCTGCGTCTTCACGCCCAGCGAGGAGGCCTCGTTGAGGAAGTGCAGCGGGATCCGCATGCGGATCTTCTCGTCGTCGCGCACGCGCTGGAGGTCCAGGTGCAGGACCTGAGTCTTCCACGGGTGCCGCTGGATGTCCTTGAGCACGGCGGGCTGGGTCTCTTCTCCCGCGCGCAGGCTCAGGATGGTGGTGTAGAAGCGCTCGTTGTCGAGCAGCAGCAGCAGCTTCGCGTGGTCGAGGGCCAGCGCACGGGGATTCTCATGACCCCCGTACAGGATCGCCGGGACCTTGCCGGTACGACGCAGGCGGCGGCTCGCACCCTTGCCCTGGTCGTCCCGGAACTCCACGGCGAGTTCGAAAGACGTCTTCATGTTTGCAACTCCACTGTTACGGACCACCACCCCGCGACCAGGCAGCGGTGGCCCTTGCCATGAGGAAGGGGACCATCCCCTTCTTCTCCCATTCGTCGTCAGTCCACGTAGAGCGAACTGACCGATTCCTCGTCCCGGATGCGGCGCATCGTCTCGGCCAGCAGCCCCGCCACCGAGAGCTGGCGGATCTGCGGGCAGGCCTGCGCGGCCTCCCTCAGCCGGATCGTGTCCGTCACCACGAGCTCGTCGAGCGCCGAGCGCGAGATGCGGTCGATCGCCGAGCCCGACAGCACCGGGTGGGTGATGTAGGCGGAGACCTTGGCCGCGCCACGGTCCTTGAGCGCCTGCGCCGCGAGGCACAGCGTGCCGGCGGTGTCCACGAGGTCGTCCACCAGCACGCAGTTCTTGCCCGCGACGTCGCCGATGATGTTCATCACTTCGGACTCGTTCGGCCGCGGGCGGCGCTTGTCGATGATCGCGAGGTCGGCGTCGTCGAGCCGGCGGGCCAGCGCGCGGGCGCGCACCACGCCCCCGACGTCGGGCGACACCACGATCATGTTGCCGCCCTTCTGCCTCCAGACGTCGCCGAGCAGCACCGGCGACGCGTAGACGTTGTCCACCGGGATGTCGAAGAAGCCCTGGATCTGGTCGGCGTGCAGGTCCACCGTCAGCACCCGGTCCACGCCCGCGCCCTTGATCATGTTCGCGACCAGCTTGGCCGTGATCGGCACGCGCGTCGCGCGCGGCCGGCGGTCCTGCCGCGCGTAGCCGAAATACGGGATGACCGCGGTGATCCGCGCCGACGAGGCGCGGCGGCAGGCATCCGCCATCACCAGCAGTTCCATCAGGTGGTCGTTGGCCGGCGGGCAGGTGGACTGGACGATGAACACGTCGCGGCCGCGCACGTTCTCCATCAGTTCGACCTGCGTCTCGCCGTCGCTGAAGCGGCCGACGTAGGCGCGGCCGAGCGGCTGGCGCAGGTGCCGCACGATCTCCTGCGCAAGCACAGGATTCGCGTTACCGGTGAACACGGCCATCGTGGAATGGTCCACGCGACGCTCCCCTGCCGGACCCCGGGGCCCGGCGATCAATGGCTGGGGTGGAAGGATTCGAACCTTCGCATGGCGGGATCAAAACCCGCTGCCTTACCGCTTGGCTACACCCCAATAACCCGCGGCGGCGCGGCTCAGCGCCCCGCCCGCCCGGCCTCCAGCCGCTCGAGCAGCGGCGACCGCGCGAGCCCGCGCACCGCAAAACCGCGCCAGCCCGCCGGCAGCCCGGCGATCGCTTCTTCCGCTTCCGCGGCGCGCCCGAACGCGGCGAACACGCACGAGCCGGTGCCCGTCAGGCGTGCCGGCCCGAAGCGGCCGAGCCGTTCGAGCGCCTTCCGGACCTCGGGATAGCGCGCCGCCACGACCGGTTCGCAGTCGTTGCGGCCTCCTGCCTCGAGGAAACCGCCAATTGTGGTCCTGGGGGAATTCCGTGTCAATTCAGGCGCCTGAAAAACCTCGGCCGTGCCGACAGCGACCGGCGGGCGGACGATGGCGTACCAGCGGGGCGGGAGGTCCACCGCCGTGAGCCGCTCGCCAACCCCTTCGGCCCAGGCGCTGTGCCCGAAAAGGAATACCGGGACGTCGGCGCCGAGCGAAAGCCCCAGCCGCGCGAGGTCGTCCGCCGAGGCCCCAATGCGCCACAGGACGTTCAGCGCGGCCAGGGTCGTGGCCGCATCCGAGCTGCCGCCGCCGAGACCGCCCCCCAGGGGAATGCGCTTGACGAGCGTGAGGTCGGCGCCGAGCGGGCTGCCGCTCGTCCGCTTCAGCAGGCGCGCGGCCCGCACCGCGAGGTCCTGTTCGGGAGGCACGCCCGCGGGGCCGCCGATCCGGCGGATCTCGCCGTCCGGCCGGACATCCACCCGCAGCTCGTCGGTCAGGTCCACCAGCTGGAACAGCGTCTGCAGCTCGTGGTAGCCGTCGGGCCGTCGCCCGACGACGTGCAGGAACAGGTTCAGCTTGGCCGGGGCGGGCCAGGCGGCGGCGCTCACGGCAGCTCCCAGCGGCTCACGGCCAGACGGACGCGCGTCGTCCCCGCCTCCGCCGTGATGCGCGACGGCAGCCACAGGCCGTCCACCGGCCGGTAGCGCTCGAAGACGATGACCCACCCCAGCTGCACGAGCCGCTCAGGCAGGCCGTCGGGGCCGGCCGTCTCCTCGAAGGGCGCGTCCGGCGCCGGGACCCCGAGCACCCAGTAGCGAAGCTGCGACACCGGCAGGTCCGCGCCGAGCTGGTTCTCGAGGTAAATGTGCGCGTCCTCGCCGTCGAGCCGCCCCTCGCCGTCGGACAGGCTGATATCCGAGCCGGTCACCGTGACGCTGAGCGCCCGGGCGCCGAAAGGACCGCGCAGCGCCAGCTCGGACGAGCCAGACGACTGCCGCCAGTCCAGGGACGCGGTGGCGCCCTCGCCCGCTGCCGCCACCGCGACGCGGCCAGCCAGCGCCCAGGCCTCGCGGGCCTGCAGCGCCTCGCGACGGGCCTCCGCCGTTGCGGACACGGGCTCCGGCAGCGGGGGCGCCGCCGCGCAGCCGGCCGCGAGCATCGCCGCGAGCGGCAAGGTGAGCCTCAAGCGCATCAGCCGGGGTGCCGCTCGAGGGTCCGCTGCAGCGTGCGGTTGTCGGGCGCGCGCTCTGCGGCCTCGCTCCACAGGCGGCGCGCGGCGTCGCGCTCGCCGAGGCTCCACAGCACCTCGCCGAGGTGGGCCGCCACCTCGGGGTCCTGCGAGCGGTCCCAGGCGCGCTGCAGCCATACGCGGGCCTCGGCAGGCCGGCCGAGCCGGAACAGCGCCCAGCCCATGGAGTCGACGATGGCGTAGCTGTCGGGCCGCGCCTCGATCGCACGCGCGATCAGGTCGTGACCCTCGCGCACCTGCGTCGTGCGGTCCACCAGCGTGTAGCCCAGCGAATTGAGCGCCGTCGGGTCGTCGGGGCGGCGCTTCAGCACGTCGCGCATGACGGCGACGGCCTCACCGACGCGGTCCAGCCGTTCGAACACGAAGCCCTGGGCCAGGCGCAGGTCGTCGTCGTCCGGGTACGTGGCCACGAGGCGCTCGAGCAGCGCGACCGCGGCCGCACCGTCGCCATCCGCCGCTTCCTGGTTCGCGAGCCTCACCACGAGATCGCGGGTCTGCTCCGGGGACGCCGCCAGGTAGTCGTCCAGCAGGAGCTCCGCTGTTTCCGGCGCCCCGAGCTCCACCAGCAGCCGGCGCGCCTGCAGCTGGGACGGCAGCGCGCGGGGACCGGAGGTGACCCGTGAGAGGTAGCGGGCGGCCAGCGCCTTGTCGCCCTGGCGGTCGGCGATAAGGCCGAGGTAGGCCACGGCGGTGTCGGCGCCGCGGCTCGCCTGCGCCAGTTCGGTGAACAAACGCGAGGCAGCTTCGTATTCGCCGCGATCCCAGGCGACGGCGCCGAGCCCTTCGAGCGCGGGGGCGGCGCCGCCGCGCTGCCGGCGCAGCGCCTCGAACTCGGCGATGGCCGCGTCGTCCTCGCCGGCGCCCGCCAGCATCCAGGCGAGATTGAGCCTCGCCAGCTCGCCGCCGTCCTCCGCCGCCTCGCGGGCGGCCTCGAGGCCTTCCGCCTTGCGGCCGAGCAGCAGCAGCGCCCGTGCGCGGGCGAGCAGCGCCATGTCCCAGCCCGGCCGCAGCTCGAGCGCGCGCTCCGCCGACTCGAGGGCTCGCGAGCCGTGCTCGGCTCGCTGCCACAGCACGCTGAGCGCGTGCTGCGCCTCGGGCAGGCCCGGATCGCGCCCGGCGAGGCGCTGCATGACGCGCGCGGCGCCGGCGTCGTTCGCCTCTCCGCGCAGGATGTCGAGCAGCGCCTCGTAGCCCTGCGCCCGGTCGGTGTAGGCCGTATCGAGGATGAGCGCGAACTGCGCGGCCGACTCGTCGGAACGGTGCAGACGGAGCAGCAGGAGGGCCAGGTGGCGGCGCGCCTCCTCCCGGTCCGGCTGCAGCGCCACCCAGCGCCGCGCGCTGTCCAGTGCGGGCCGCCATTGCGCCAGCTCGAAGCCCACCCGGGTGGCGCGTTCGGCCACGGCGGGCTCGCCGCTCGCTGCCGCGGCGCAGGCGAGCGCCCGCGCGGCCGCGGGCCACGCGCCGCGCGCGAGCGCGAGGTCCGCAGTCTCGAGCTGCTGGCGCGGGTCCGCCGGAACGCAGGAGGCCGCTCCGGCGGCCGGGCTGGCGAGCGCGAGACCGGCGGCGATGGCCAGCGGTAGCATGTATCGCATCCCGGAACTATAGCGCACCGACCCGGCCCGCTTCGCCGAACGCGGCTTGTACTGGCCGGGACCTTCCCGGACAATCCGGCGCGTCAGCCGAACCGTGGTTCCATGTCGCTCGTCGTCCTCGGCCTCAACCATCGCACCGCCCCCGTAGAGGTGCGCGAACGCGTCGTCTTCGACGCGGGACACCTGTCGCCCGCGTTGCGGGACCTGTGCGCCCAGCCGGGCGTCCAGGAGGGCGTCATCGTCTCGACCTGCAACCGGACCGAGCTGTATTGCGCGGTGAACGGGAGCGACCCGCGCCTCACGCGGTGGCTGCAGGATTACCAGCACACGGGCCACGACCTGGTCGACTGCACCTATGAGCTGCACGGCCCCGCGGCGGTGGAGCACGTCTTCGCGGTGGCTTCGGGCCTCGACTCGCTGATCATCGGCGAACCCCAGATCCTGGGCCAGCTCAAGGACGCCTACCGCGCGGCGCACGAGGCCGGCACGGCCGGCCCCATGCTCAACAAGCTCTTCCAGGCCACCTTCGCGGTGGCCAAGCGCGTGCGCACCGAGACCCGCATCGGCGCGAGCGCGGTATCGGTCGCTTCGGCCGGAGTGCAGCTGGCGCGGCGGATCTTCGCCGGCTTCGAGCAGCACACGGCGCTCCTCATCGGCGCGGGCGAGATGATCGAGCTGACCGCCCGCCACCTGCACGCGCAGGGGCTGAAGCGGATGATCATCGCCAACCGCAGCCTCAACCGGGCGCAGGACCTCGCCGTCGAGTTCAAGGCTTCCGCGATCACCCTCGATGCGCTCGCCGAGCACCTTCCGCAGGCGGACATCGTCATCAGCTCCACTGCGAGCCCCGTGCCCGTCGTGACCTTCGAGGCCACCAAGGCGGCCATCAGCGCGCGCCGGCGCAAGCCGATGTTCATGCTCGACATCGCCGTGCCGCGCGACATCGAGCCGCGCATCGCGCAGCTCGAGGACGTCTATCTCTACACCATCGACGACCTGCGGCAGGTGGTGGACGACAACCTGCGCTCCCGCCAGGAGGAGGCCGAAGAGGCACGCTCCCTCGTCTCCGGCGAGGTCGAGCGGTTCATGTCCTCGCTGCGCACGCTCGACGCGGTGCCGACCATCCGCCAGCTGCGTGCGCGCGCGGAGACTACCCGCCAGCAGACGCTGGAGCAGGCGCGCAAGCTCATGGCCGCCGGCAAACACGAGCAGGCGCTCGAGTTCCTCTCCAACACCCTGACCCACCGGCTGCTGCACGCGCCTTCGAGCGCGCTGCGCGACGCCGGCGAGCAGGGCGACGCCATGCTGATCAACGCCGCCCACCGGCTCTTCGGCCTCGACGAAGAGACCTGAGCCGGGGCACCCCCCCGCCCCGTCCATGAAGGAATCCATCCGCAACCGTCTGGAGCGGCTCGCCGACCGCTGCGACGAGGTCGGCCGCCTGCTCGCCGAGCCCGAGGTGCTGGAGCGCCCGGAGAGCTTCCGCGAGCTGTCGGTCGAGTATTCGAAGCTGACGGAAGTCGCCGCGCGTTACCGTGCGTGGCGCGGCCTGGAGGACGAGCTCACCTCCGCGCGCGATTTGGCCCGCGACCCCGACCCGGGCGTGCGCGAGCTGGCCGGCGAAGAGATCCCCCGCCTCGAGGCGGCCATCACCGCCGGCGAGGAGGCGCTGCAGCTCGCGCTCGTGCCGCCCGATCCCGACGACGACCGCAACGTGTTCCTCGAGATCCGCGCAGCCGCCGGCGGCGACGAGGCGGCGATCTTCGCTGGCGACCTCTTCCGCATGTACTCGCGCTATGCGGACGCCCGGGGCTGGCAGGTGGAGGTGCTGTCCGAGAGCCGCGGCGAACACGGCGGCTACCGCGAGGTCATCAGCCGCATCGCGGGCCGCGGCGTCTACGAGAAGCTGAAGTTCGAGTCGGGCACCCACCGGGTGCAGCGCGTGCCGGCCACGGAGGCGCAGGGCCGCATCCACACGTCCACCTGCACCGTCGCAATCCTGCCGGAGGCCGACGAGGTCGCGGCGGTGGACCTCAACCCGGCCGACATGCGCATCGACACGTACCGCGCCTCCGGCGCGGGCGGCCAGCACGTCAACAAGACCGACTCGGCGGTGCGCATCACGCACCTTCCGACCGGCATCGTGGTCGAGTGCCAGGACGAGCGCTCGCAGCACAAGAACCGCTCCCGCGCCCTGTCGCTGCTCAAGGCGAAGCTGCTGGCGGGCGAACGCGAGCGGCAGGTCAGGCAGACGGCGGCGACGCGCAAGCTGCAGGTCGGCACGGGCGACCGCTCGGAGCGCATCCGGACCTACAACTTCCCTCAGGGCCGCGTCACCGACCACCGCATCGAGCTGACGCTGTATCGCATCGACGACATCGTCGGCGGCAACCTCGACGAGCTCATCGGGCCACTGTCGCGCGAGTACCAGGCCGAGCGGCTCGCCGAGCTCGGCTGACTCCCATGACCACCGTGGCGGAGGCCCTCGCCACCGCGCGCCACCGGCTCGCGGCCTCTGACTCGTCGGCGCTCGACGCCGAGCTGCTGCTCGGCGCCGTGCTCGGCCTGCCGCGCGCGCGCCTGATCGCCGAGGACCGGCGCACGCTCGACCCCGGCGACCTCGAGCGCTTCGAAGCGCTCATTGCGCGCCGCGCCGCCGGTGAGCCCGTCGCCTACCTCACGGGCCGGCGCGGGTTCTGGACGCTGGAGCTCGAGGTGACGCCGGCCGTGCTGGTGCCGCGGCCGGAGACGGAGCTGCTCGTCGAGCTTGCACTCGCCCGCCTGCCCCAGGGCCACTGCAGGGTGCTCGACCTCGGCACCGGAAGCGGGGCCGTCGCGCTCGCCATCGCGGCCGAGCGCCCTGAGGCGCAGGTGGACGCCGTGGACGAGAGCGCCGCCGCGGTCGCCCTCGCCCGGCACAACGCCCGACGCAGCTCCGTGGGCAACGTCCGCTTCGGCATCGGCCACTGGTTCGCGCCAGTCGCCGGCCGGCGCTACCACCTCGTCGTCGCGAACCCGCCGTACCTGGCGGCCGACGATCCCCACCTGCCCGCCCTCGCCCACGAACCGCATGGCGCGCTGGTCGCGGGACTCACGGGGCTCGAGGCCCTCGAGGAGATCGCCGAGGCCACACCGCTACACCTGCTGCCCGGCGGCTGGCTCATCGCCGAGCACGGCGAGGCGCAGGGCGCGGCCGTGCGCAGGCTGTGGCAGCAGTCCGGCCTCGCGGAGGTCGAAACCGCCCGGGACCTCGCCGGTCTCGATCGGGCCACGATCGGGCGCCTGCCCGGCACGCCGGGGCCCGCCGCAGGGTAGAATCCGCGCCTCTCCTGCCAGTGCGAGTGCCCCCGCCATGATCCGGTTCGAAACTTCCCTCGGCGACTTCACCATCGAGATGTATCCGGCCGAGGCGCCGGTCACCGTCGCGAACTTCGAGAAGTACGTGGACGACGGCCACTTCGACGGCACGATCTTCCACCGCGTGATCCCCGGCTTCGTGATCCAGGGCGGCGGCTTCACCGAGGACATGACCCAGAAGGGCACGCGCGCGCCGATTGCGAACGAGGCGACCAATGGACTGCGCAACCTGCGCGGCTCGCTCTCGATGGCCCGTACCAACGACATCAACAGCGCCACCTCGCAGTTCTTCGTGAACCTCGTCGACAACGCCTTCCTCGACCACCAGGGCCCGCGCAATTACGGCTACGCGGTGTTCGCCAAGGTCGTCGAGGGCATGGACGTCATCGACAAGATCGCCGCCGTCCAGACCGGCCGCCGCCGCGGCCACGACGACGTGCCGCTCGAGCCGGTGGTGGTGAAGAGCGCGCGCCGCGCCGCAGCCGCCTGACGCGGCATCGCCAATGGCCCGGCGGCGCTCGCTTGCGGCGCGCCTCGTGCGCGCCCTCGCCTGGCTCGTGCTGGGCGCCGCCGCGGCAAGCGTGCTCGCCGTCGCTGCGCTGCGCTGGCTGCCGGTCCCGTTTACGTCCTTCATGCTGCAGGACCGCGTCGCCTCCCTGACCGCGGACGACGGCTGGCGCTTCTCGCACGACTGGGTGCCATGGGAGGAGATCTCGCCCCACGCCGCGCTCGCGGTGATCGCGGCGGAGGACCAGAAGTTTCCCTTCCATCACGGGTTCGACCTCGAGGCAATCGACAAGGCGCTCACCGATGCGGAGCGCGGCCGGCGCGTGCGCGGCGCGAGCACCATCAGCCAGCAGGTGGCCAAGAACCTGTTCCTGTGGCCCGGCCGCAGCTGGTTCCGCAAGGGCCTCGAGGCCTGGTTCACCGTCCTGATCGAGCTGATGTGGCCCAAGCAGCGGATCCTCGAGGTGTACCTGAACAGCGCGGAGTTCGGGCGCGGTGTCTGGGGCGTCGAGGCCGCGAGCCAGCAGTTCTTCGGCAGGCCGGCGAAGCGCCTGAGCCCGCACCAGGCCGCGCTGCTCGCGGCCGTGCTGCCGAGCCCCAAGCGCTTCCGGGCAGAGGCACCCTCGCCCTATGTGCAGCGCCGGCAGTCCTGGATCCTCCGGCAGATGAACGGCCTCGGCGGGACGGCGT
>JALORP010000001.1 GCA_025458865.1 Steroidobacteraceae bacterium
GCGTCGGGATGTACACGAGCCCGGTCTGCGCGTTGTAGGACATCGGCTGCCAGTTGTGCACGCCCATGGTGGACGGCCAGATCAGTGCCGGCCCGTCCTCGTAGCGCGCGCCGGGCGCCTCGACCGGCCGGCCCGTCTCGAGGTCGACGCGCTCGGCCCAGGTGACCTTGCCGAACTTCTCCGCGGACAGGACCTTGCCGGTCTCGCGGTCGATCACGTAGAAGAAGCCGTTCTTCGGCGCGTGCAGGATCACCGGCCGCGGCTTGCCGTCGACCGGGAGCGTCGCCAGCGTGATGTCCATCGCCGAGTTGTAGTCCCAGGTCTCGCCGGGCGTCGTCTGGTAGTGCCAGGCGTACTCGCCGGTATCGGCGTCGAGCGCGACGATCGAGCACAGGAACAGGGTGTCGCCGCCGCCGGGGCTCCTGACCTTGCGGTTCCACGGCCCGCCATTGCCGGTGCCGATGTCCGCCGGGGCTCCTGACCTTGCGGTTCCACGGCCCGCCGTTGCCGGTGCCGATGTAGACGCGGTTGAACTCGGGGTCGTAGGTCATGGCGTTCCAGGCCTGCCCGCCGCCGCCGAACTTCCACCACTCGCCGGTCCAGGTCTTCGCCGCCATCTCCATCGCGGCGTTCTCGAAGCCGTCGGCCGGGTTGCCGGGCACGATCCAGAAGCGCCAGGCCTGCTCGCCGCTCTCGGCGTCGTAGGCGGTGACATAGCCGCGGTTGGCGCCGAACTCGCTGCCGGCATTGCCGATGATGACCTTGCCGTTGAAGACGCGCGGCGGGCCGGTGATGGTCAGCTCGTTGTCCGGCGCGACTGTCTGCGCGCTCCAGACCTCGCGGCCGCTCTTTGCATCGATGGCGAGCAGCCGGCCGTCGGTGGTGCCGACGTAGATCTTGCCCTCCCAGTAGCCGATGCCGCGCGGCCCCCAGGTGATGCGCAGCTTGCGGCCGGCGTGCTTCGCGACCTCGGGGTCGTGGCGCCACAGCAGTCGGCCGCTCGCGGCCTCCACGGCGTGCACGATGCTCTGCCCGACGGTGAAGTAGACGATGCCGTCGACCGCGAGCGGTATCGTCGCACCATTCGTGATGCCCGGCAGGTCCAGCGACCACGCCAGCCCGAGTCGCGACACATTGGCGGCGCTGATCCCGGTGAGCGGGCTCGCGTGGCGCTCGCTGTACGTGCGGCCGAAGGCCGGCCAGTTCGCGCCATCGCGCTCGTCGGCGATGAGCAGGCTCGACCGAGCGACCGGTCGCGGCTCGGCGAGCGCCGTGCCGACGGCGATGGACGCGAGCGAGGCGAGGCAGGCGGCTGAAAGACCCGCGAAGCGGGCCGCGGGACGGGCGTCTCGCCGTCCGGGCGACTTGAACATGGACATCCCCCCAGGGCCGCAACGAGGCGACGCGCGCTGCCCCGGGAGGCCGCACGATGTCACGCCTGCAGGGGAGTGTAGCGCAGCGTCGGCGCCGGCTCAGCCGCGGGCGATCTCCGCGAGCGCCCGCGTGACCTGCCCGACCTCGTCCGAGGTCGTGTAGTGCGAAAGCCCCACGCGCACCAGCCCGCTGCCCCCGCGGAGTCCCAGCACGCCGGCGGCCTCGTAGGCGTAGAACGTGCCGGACCAGACGAAGATGTTGCGCGCGGCCAGCGATTCGGCGACCGCGCGCGAGTCGCGTCCCGGCAGGCGCAGCGAGAAGGTCGGCACGCGCTCGGCGAGCGCGTCGGGATCGGAGATGCCGAAGATCTCCATGCCCGGAATATCGCGGACCCCGTCGAGAAGGCGGCGCATGAGCCCCCGCTCGTGATCCGTCGCGGCGGCGAGGCCGGCCACGATCCGGTCGCGCAGCGGGGCGTCCGGGAGGGCGCCACCGAACTCGCTGCCGAGCCAGGCCATGTGCTCGATCGCGCCGGTCGTCCCGGACTGGGCCTCGAAGGAAGGCGTGCCCGGCGCGAAACGCGTGGGCATGGCGTTGGAGGACGGGCGCAGTTTGAGCGGCTTGAGCCGGTCGCGCAGCTCGGGGCGGATGCGGAGCAGGCCTGCGTGCGGGCCGAAAAACTTGTACGCGGAGCACAGCAGCAGGTCGCAGCCGATTGCCTGGGCGTCCACGGGGATGTGCGGCGTGGACTGCACCGCGTCCACCACGGTCACCGCGCCCGCCGCGCGGCCTGCCGCGCAGATGCGGGCGACGTCGTTGACGGTGCCGAGCAGGTTGCTGGCGTGGTTGCAGGCGACGAGCTTCGTGCGCGGCCCGACGAGATCGCCCAGGGTGTCGTAGCGATAGCGGAAGCTCTCGCGGTCGAACTCGAGCCATCGGACCGTCACCCCGCGCTCCTCGGCCATCGTCAGCCAGGGCCCGACGTTGGCGTCGTGGTCCATGCGCGTCAGCACGATCTCGTCGCCCGCCTGCCACTCGCGGGAGAGCATGTAGGCGAAGGAGAAGGCGAGCGAGGTCATGTTGAGGCCGAAGACGATCTCGTCGCGCGAGCCTGCGCCGAGCAGGGCCGCGGCGGCCTCGTGGGCCTCGACCATCAGGGCATCCGCGGCGAGCGAGGTGCGGAAGGCGCCGCCGTCGTTGGCACAGGCCTCCAGCATGGCCCTGCGGACCCTCTCGATGGCGCGCCCGGCGACCTGCGTCCCGGCCGGTGCATCCAGGTAAAGGCGCGGCACGCCCTCGTCGCGGATGGCGAGCGACGGGAATGCGGCCCGGACGGCGTCTTCGTTCCAGCGGCGGGTCATGGCTCGGCGGTCTCCCTGGAGTGTGGCGATGCCGGATCGGAGGCGAGCAGCTGTGGCAGCACCGCGGCGAGCGCGGCCGCGAGCAGCGCCGGGTCGAGATCAGGGTCCTTGACCGCCCGCATGGCGAGGCCGTCGAACAGGCACTGCAGCGCCAGGCCGCGAGCGCGGATGCCGGCGTCGTCGAGCGCCAGGCCGCGCGCGCGGGTGATCTGGCGCAACCACTCGCCGAGCGCCGCCGCGGCCGCGCGGTCGGAGTGCGCCATGGCCGCGCCGATCTGCGGGTCGCGCGTCGCCTGGGCGCCGATCTCGAGCAGCAGCGCCGGGTTGACCACGTCGGGGTCGCCGCGGCGCAGGCGCCCGAAGAAGTCCACGAACTTGCGTGCGATGTCCGGATCCTCGGCCAGCTTCGCGATGTTGTCGAGCTTGTCCCGAAGCTGGCGCTCGATGATGGCGAGGATGATCGCGTTCTTGCTCTCGAAATAGCGGTAGATGAGCCCGGCGCTCATGCCCGCGGCCTCCGCGATCGAGGCCATGCTGGCGGCGTGGAAGCCGTCGCGCACGAAGCACGCCTGTGCGGCGTCGAGGATGCGTGCCCGCTGCTGTCCGGCGCGCGGCGTCGTGGCCGTGGTGGCGGTCATGGCGTGCCGCTCCCGGCAGAGCCCCCGCGCCCGAGGCGGAACAGCCGCTGCACCACGACGAAGAACAACGGAATGAAGAAGATGCCCAGCAGCGTTCCGACGATCATGCCGCCGAGCACGCCGGTGCCGATGGCCCGCTGAGCGCCCGAGCCGGCGCCGCCCGCGATGGCGAGCGGCAGTACCCCGAAGCCGAAGGCGAGCGAGGTCATGAGGATCGGGCGCAGCCGGTCCCGTACGGCGGTCATGGTGGCCTCGATCAGCTCCATGCCCTTCTCGAGATTGGCCTTGGCGAACTCCACGATCAGGATGGCGTTCTTGCTGGTCAGGCCGACCGTCGTCAGCATCGCGACCTGGAAGTAGACGTCCCGCTCCATGCCGCGCAGGAAGCTCGCGAGCAGTGCGCCGAGGATGCCGAGCGGGGCGATGAGCAGCACCGCCGTGGGGACGGACCAGCTCTCGTAGAGCGCGGCCAGGCACAGGAACACGATCAGCAGCGAGAGCGCGTACAGCAGGGGGGTCTGCGCGCCCGCCTGGCGCTCCTGGTAGGACAGGCCTGTCCACTGGAGACCGAAGCCTGACGGCAGCCGCGCCACCAGGCGCTCGACCTCGGCCATCGCCTCGCCGGAGCTGATGCCCGGCACGGCCTCGCCGTTGATCTCCATCGCCGGCACGCCGTTGTAGCGCTCGAGCCGCGGCGAGCCGTAGTCCCACCAGGCGCGCGCGAAGGTCGGGAAGGGCACCATGTCGCCGTCGGCGTTGCGCACGGACCAGCGCGCGAAATCCTCCGGCACCATGCGGTAGGGCGCCTCGGCCTGCAGGTAGACGCGCTTGACCCGGCCCCGGTCGAGGAAGTCGTCTATGTAGCGGCCGCCCCAGGCGGTGGCGAGCGTCGAGTTGACCTCGTCCATGGAGAGCCGGTGAGCGGCGACCTGCGCCGCATCCACCTGCACGCGCAACTGCGGCGTGTCCTGCAGCCCGTTGTGCCGGACGTTGGTCAGGAGCGGGCTCTCTCGCGCGGCTGCGAGGAGCTGGTCGCGCGCGGCCACGAGCGCCTCGTGGCCCTGCCCGCCGTTGTCCTTCAGGTAGAACACGAAGCCCGCGGCGCGGCCGAGCTCGGGCATCGGCGGCGGCGCGAAGGCGAAGGCGAAGGCGTCCTGGATCTTCGCCAGGGCGCCCATGGCGCGGCCGGCCACGGCCTCGGCCGAGAGCCCGGGCGCCTCGCGCTCGGCCCAGTCCCGCAGCTTGACGAAGACCATCGCCGTGTTCTGGCCGGAGCCGCCGAAGCCGAAGCCCTGCACCGCGAACACGGACTCGACCGCGTCCGGCTCCTGCTCGAGGAAGTACTGCTCGACGCGCTCGGTGGAGCGCCGGGTGCGTTCCTGCGTGGCGCCGACCGGCGCCAGGACCTGGGCGAACAGCGTGCCCTGGTCCTCGTCGGGCAGGAACGCGCTGGGCAGCCGCAGGAACAGCCAGACCATCGCCACGAGCAGCGCCGCGAAGATGGCGAGGAAGCGGGGCGCGCGGGCGAGCACGCCGCGCACCCCGCGGCGGTAACGCGCGCTGCCCGCGTCGAAGCCGCGGTTGAAGCCGCCGAAGAACCCGCCTTCGCGCCGGTGCGTCCCCGGCTTGAGCATCGTCGCGCACAGCGCCGGCGTGAGCACGATGGCGACCAGCACCGACAGCGCCATCGCGGCCACGATCGTGGCGGAGAACTGCCGGTAGATGACGCCGGTCGCGCCGCCGAGGAAGGCCATCGGGACGAACACCGCGGACAGCACCAGGCCGATGCCGACCAGCGCGCCGGTGATCTGGTCCATGGACTTGCGCGTCGCCTCGCGCGGCGGCAGTCCCTCCTCGGTCATGATGCGCTCGACGTTCTCCACCACGACGATTGCGTCGTCCACGAGCAGGCCGATGGCCAGCACCATGGCGAACATGGTCAGCATGTTCATGGAAAAGCCGAGCGCGGCGAGCACCCCGAAGGTGCCGAGGAGCACGACGGGAATGGCGATCGTCGGGATCAGGGTGGCCCTGAAGTTCTGCAGGAACAGGTACATCACCAGGAAGACGAGGACGATCGCCTCGGCCAGCGTCTGGATGACGCCCTGGATCGAGGCCCGCACGAACGGCGTCGAGTCGAAGGGCCGCACGGCCACGAGCCCCTGCGGGAAGAAGGGCTCGAGCTGCCCGAGCGCCGCCTCCACGCCCTTGGCCGTCTGGAGCGCGTTGGCCCCGGTCGCGAGCGAGACCGCCACGCCCACCGCGGGCGCCCGGTTGTAGCGCGTCAGGAAGTCGTAGTTCTCGGACCCGATCTCGACGCGGGCGACGTCGCCGAGCCTGAGGGCCGACCCGTCGACGTTGCCGCGCAGGATGATGTCCCGGAACTGCTCCGGCGTCTGCAGGCGCTCCTGCGAGGTGATGGTGGCGTTGATCTGCTGCCCGGGCACGGAGGGCGTGCCGCCGAGCTGGCCGATGGCGAGCTGGGCGTTCTGCGCGCGGATCGCCGCCGTCACGTCGGCCACGGAGAGGCGGTAGGCGTCGAGCTTGCCCGGGTCCAGCCAGATGCGCATCGCGTACTTGGAGCCGAACACCTGCAGGCTGCCGACGCCCTGCACGCGCGACAGCGGATCCACGAGGTTGGTCGCCACGTAGTCGGCGATGTCCTCGCGCGTCATGCTGCCGTCGGAAGACACGAAGCCCACCATCAGCAGGAAGCCGCCCATGGTGGACTTGGAGACCACCACGCCCTGGCGCTGCACTTCCTGGGGCAGCAGGGGCATCGCGAGCTGCAGCTTGTTCTGCACCTGCACCTGGGCGATGTCCGGGTCGGTGCCGTTCTCGAAGGTCAGCGTCACGCCGGCGCGGCCGCTGGCCTCGCTGCTCGCGGACATGTAGATCAGCCCGTCGAGGCCCTTCATGTTCTGCTCGATGATCTGCGTCACCGAGTCCTCGACGACCTTGGCGGACGCGCCGGGGTAGGTGGCGCTGATCGAGACCGTCGGCGGCGCGATCGCCGGGTAGCGCTCGATGGGCAGCTGCGACAGCGAAAGCGCGCCGGCCAGCATCACGATGATCGCGATGACCCAGGCGAAGACGGGGCGGTCGATGAAGAAGCGTGGCATGGCTCAGGCCGGGTCCGGAGCGTGCGGCGCGAGCTGCACCGGCCGTTCCGTCGCCGTCACCTCCGCGCCCGGACGCACCTTCTGCAGGCCCTCGATGATGACGCGGTCGCCGGCGGCGAGGCCGTCCTCGACGAGCCACGCGTCGCCGATCGTGCGGCTGACGCTCACCTGCCTCAGCTCGACCTTGCCGTCGGCGCCGGCCAGCAGCACGGAAGTGCCCCCGCGGGGATCGCGCTGGACGGCCTGCTGCGGCACGAGAAGCGCGTCCTGGCGGATGCCGCCGCCGACGCGGGCCCGCACGTACATGCCCGGCATCAGCAGCTGCCCCGGATTCGGCACCACCACGCGCAGGATGTAGCGCCCCGTGCCAGGGTCCACCGTGACCTCCGAAAACGCGAGGCGGCCCGGCTGCGGGTGCTCGCTCCCGTCCTCGAGCAGCAGCGTCACCGGCAGGCCGGAGGCGGCCTCGAGCCGCCCGGCCTCGATCGCCCGGCGCAGCTCGAGCAGCTCGCCGCTCGACTGCGCGAGGTCCACGAACAGCGGGTCGAGCTGCTGGACGCTGGCGAGCGCCTCGGACTGGTTGGCCGTGACCAAGGCGCCGCGCGTCACGGCCGAGCGGCCCACCTGCCCGGCGATGGGCGAGACGATGCGCGCGTGGCCGAGCACGACGGTCGCGGTGGCGAGCGCGGCCTGCGCGACCGCCACGTCCGCCTCCGCCTCCCCGAGCGCGGCGATGACGTTGTCATGGTCCTGGGCGCCGACGAGCCCGTCCTTGACGAGCAAGGCGCTGCGCGCCGCGCGCTTCCCGGCGGCATCGAGTGTGGCCTTCGCCCGCGCGAGGGCCGCACGGGCGCGCTCGACGTCCGCGCGATAGGTCGCGTCATCGAGCTGGTAGAGCGGCTGGCCGGCCCTGACCGCGCCGCCTTCCTCGAACAGCACCTCCTTGACGATGCCCGTGACCTGCGGGCGGACCTCGGCGACGACCGAGGCGCGCGTGCGGCCGGGCAGCTCGCGGCTGACGGTGACCTGCTGCGGGGCCAGGGTGACCACCGTGACCGGAACCGGGCCGCCCGCGGGGCCGCCCGCCGTCCGCTCGCCGCAGGCCGACAGGCCCAGGAGGGCCGCTGGGATCAATAAAAACAAATAGTTAGGGCGCATCTTCGGCTCGACGGAGGAAGGGCTGGCGATGTTGCCAGAATGGGAGATGGCGAAGAATGAGCGCTCATTCATCCTTCGTCAATTTCGGCTTTCGAAGGGTCGCGAACGCGCATCGAGCATCGCGACTGGCTCGCAGCGATGTCATCGCCCCGACGCCGCGGGCGGGTGCGGGTGGGCACACGCCGAACCGAAGGACGGGCGCGGCGGCGAAGTCCGCGGACCGAAGGGCCGGTGCCGCTAGTGCCAGTATTCTTTCCGCAGCTCCCGCTTCAGCAGCTTGCCGTTCGGGTTGCGCGGCAGCTCGGCGCGGAACTCGATCCGCGACAGGCGCTGCTGCTTGCCGAGGCGTTCGTTCGCCCAGGCGCGCAGCGCCTCTGGCTCCAGCGACTCGTGGCCCGGGCGGCGGACCACGAGGCCGAGCGGCGTCTCGCCCCACTTCTCGTGCGGGATCCCGATCACGCCGCAGTCGAACACGGCCGGGTGGTCCTTGAGCACGGCCTCGATGTCGGCCGGGAAGATGTTCTGGCCGCCCGAGAGGATCATGTCCTTCTTGCGGTCCACGATGTAGAGGTAGCCGTCCTCGTCGAGCCGGCCGACGTCGCCGGTTCGAAGCCACGGCCGCCCCTGCCCGTCGTGCCACAGCGCCTCGGCGGTGGCGTCGGGCCGGTTGTGGTAGCCGCTCATCACGAAGCGCGACCAGCCGACGATCTCGCCGCTCTCGCCGACGGGCAGCTCGCGGCCCTCGTCGTCGATGATCTTCAGGTCCGTGCCCGGGATGGGCTTGCCGACCGAGGCCGTCTTCGCCTCGACGTCCTCGGGATCGAGCGTCGTGATGATGCCTTCGGTCAGGCCGTAGAGCTCGGTGAGCTCGCAGCCGAACTCCCGCGCCACGCGCCGCTTCAGGTCCACGTGCATCGGTGAACCGACCGTGCACATGTGCCTCATGGAAGACACGTCGTGGCGTCCGAAGCCAGGGTGCTCGATCGCCTTCTGGAAAGTGAGCGGCACCATCGCTACGTGGGTGCAGCGGTGGCGCTCGATCGTCGCGAGGAACTCCTCGGGGTCGAAGTGCTCCATTACGACGATGCTGCCGCCGGCGAGGAAACTGCAGAGCATCGCCAGCCAGCTGATGTTGGAAAAGAGCCCCACGGGGCAGATGGCAACCGCATCCGAGCCGTAGCGCAGCGCGACGCCGCAGTCGTACGCCCACTCGAGGCGCCGCCGGTGGCTGTGCACGATGCCCTTCGGCAGCGCGGTGGTGCCGGAGCTGTAGATGATGATGCAGCGCGCGTCCGGGTCGGGCTCTACCGGGCAGCGCGTGGCCGGGGCCGCGTCGCGCCAGGCCGCGTAGTCGGCGAAGCCCTCGCCGCCGCCGACGCAGACGAACCCCCCTGCCGCGACGCCGGGCAGGCGCGCGCGCATCCCGGCGAGCCGGGCGCGCTGGGCCGGTGTCGCGATCACGGCGCGCACGCCGGCGTCGTCGAGCATGCGCTCGATGCCGTCGTCCGAGACGGAGAGATTGAGCGGCACGGCGCAGGCGCCGGCCTTCATCGTCCCGAACATGGCCTCGACCATCTCGAGGCTGTTGTTCATCAGGATGCCGACGGCGTCGCCGGGCTCGAGGCCGAGGCCGAGCAGGGCGTTCGCCACCTGCTCGGTGCGGGCGTCGAACTCGCCCCAGGTGAGCGTGACATCGCCGCAGGTGACCGCGGCCCGGCGGCGGCGCCAGCGGCCGTTCAGGCGCAGGATGTCGGGGATCAGCGGCGAGGGGGCGGGAATCACGATGCATCCTCCGTGCGATGCGCGGCCTGTCGCGACGGTAGGCGGCCCGGCCCCGCGCCGCGTCCTACGTTAGTACTATTTCGCCTCGCGACCGACCACGCCCGCAATGCCTGAGCGCGGCGGGCGGGATGGCCGGACACCCGATGGAATTCGCCGCTACAGCCCGGCGAGGTAGTCCGCGACGGTCTGGATCACCACGCCGCCTGTCGTCTCGGGCTTGTTCATGTGCGGCCCGAAATGCTTGAGGTCTCCGGTCAGCAGATGCGTGGCCTCGGCTGCCAGCGCGGCGAGCCAGATCGGCTGGTCCTTGGCCGGCAGGTCGATCGGCGTGGCGCGGGGCGCCGGCTGGGCCGCCTCCGACACCCGTTCGAGCAGCTGCACGAGCCGCTCCTCGTGCTGCGGGCACTTTGCGACGATGTTCCGCCGCGCCTCCTCGATCGCGAAGCGGCTCGAAATCAGCTTCCAGCGTCTCGCGCCCAGATGGTCGAACAGGAACGCCGCTTTGCCTCCCGGGTTGTGTGCCGCCGTAAACAGGACATTGGCGTCCAGGAAGAGCCTGTCCACCGCGTGCTATCCGCGGCGACCTGCCAGCCTGGATGACAGGCGCCGGCGCTCGCCCTTCAGGAAGGCATCGGAGCGATCCCATCCTGCGATCTGCTCGTCGGTGTAGATCTCGGTCTCGAGCACCACCGCGGGCGTCAGGACGATCCGGCCGCCCACCTGTTCGGCCGTCACGATCGCGCTCTTTCCGAGCCCCAGCGACTTGCGCATGGATGCCGGGAGGGTGATCTGGCCCTTCTCCGAGACGATGAGGTTTTCCTTCATGGTGCCGGTGCTCCAGAATTCCGATTCTCTAACATTCTTACATTACGCGCGAGGGCGGCGCCACCGTCGCTTCGTACGTTAGTACTATTCCGTCCTCGGCCCGGCCTGCCTACAACGGGACGGGCGATACAGGAGCGACGACATGGCGGCGGAACTCGGCATGATGGTGGCGGCGGCGGTCGCGTCGGCGGGGCTCGGCGGCGCTGCGCCGGCGCTGCCGGCAGAGATCGTCGGCACGCCGACCCGGCGCGAGTTCGACGGGCGCAGCGACGACCTGCTGACCGCGGGCCTCGGCCTCGTGGGCCTGCGCGGCGGTCCGCCGGTCATCGCGGATCCCTTGCGGCCCACGGCGCTCGAGCTGCGCCGCCTGGCCGTCTACAACGCCTACCGCGGCCTCGTGGACGTGACCGACGCGGGCGGGTACGGGCGGCTGTTCGGCCCGGCCGAGGGCCAGATGATCGCCGGCGTCGAGATCCTCGCGGCGGTGCGCACGCCCGACGGCAGCGGCACCACGACCGTCATGCTCCAGGTGCCGTCTGGCTTCGACGCGAAGCAGCCCTGCCTCGTCGTGGCCAGCTCGTCCGGCTCGCGCGGCATCTACGGCGCGCTGCCGACGGCGGCCGAGTGGGGCCTTCGGAACGGCTGCGCCGTCGCGCACACGGACAAGGGTACCGGGGTCGGTTTCTTCGATCTCGACACTGGCACCGGCTATCGCATCGACCTGGTGTCGACGCGGAACCTCGACGACCCGTTGCTGACGTTCCGTCCAGCGGACACCCCTGCGCTCGCCGACTTCCGAGCGCGCCACCCGCACCGGGTGGCGGTGAAGCACGCCCACGGCGGCGGCAATCCCGAGAAGGATTGGGGCCTCTATGTCCTGCAGGCAGCCCAGGTCGGCCTGGAGCTGCTGAACCGGGAGTTCCCGGGGGCGGATGGCGAGGCGCGCTTCACCCGCGCCAACACGCGCGTCATCGGGGCCGGCGTCTCGAATGGCGGCGGTGCGGTGCTGCGGGCGGTGGAGCAGGACGCCTGGGGCCTTCTCGACGGCGCCGTGGTCTCCGAGCCGAACGCCCAGCCGCTGCCGCTCGAGGGGCTGGCCATCCGCGCGGGCGGCAGCACGCCCTTCGCTGCGATCGGCCGGCCGCTCTACGACTACGCGACCGAGCACTACCTGCTGCAGCCGGCCGCGGTGCTCGCGCCGCGGGACCCCGCCTCGCCGCTCGCGGCGCTCAATCCCGCGCAGCGGCCGCCGTGGGAGCAGTGGACCCAGGGCCTCGCGCGGCTCGGGCTCGTTAACGGGGAGACGCCCGAGGAGCGCTCGCGCGACGCGCGGCGCCGCCTCGAGGCGGCGGGCATGCTGCCCGAGGCGCTCGAGGGCGCCGCGCTCAACGTGCAGTTCGGCCTCTGGCCCGCGATCGCCGTCGCGTATGCAAGCGCCCACGGCCGGCTGCCGGTCGAGGAGCCGCCCTGCGGCGTCGGCTATGCCGCCACGGACCCCGCGTTCAAGGCGCGTGCGTTGGCGCCGGCGGAACTCGCCCGGCTCGCCGCCGACGGCAGCGGCGTGCCGCCGACCGGCGGCGTGCAGCTCGTGGCCGAGCTGCCCGGCGCCGGTGCGATGTTCTCGTCCTTCGGCTCGGTCGAACTCGCGCGCTGCTTCCGCGCGCTCGCGACCGGTGAGTGGCCCGGCGGCGGCGCGCTGCCCGAGCCGCTCGCAGCGCTCTCGCAGCGGGTCCGTGCGGGAATGGAGGAGGTGCGCATGAGTGCTGCGTTGCGCGGCCGTCCGGTGATCATCCTGCACGGCCGCCGCGACGGGCTCATCCCCGTGAACCACACCTCGCGCGCCTACGTTGCGCGCCACCTCGCGCTCGGTGAGTCCTCGGCCCGCTACTACGAGGTCGAGCACGGCCAGCACTTCGACGCCTTCATCCCGCTGCTTCCCGGCTTCAGCACCGCCTTCGTGCCGCTCCAGCCGCACGTGCTTGCCGCCATGGACCTGATGAACCGTCACCTGCGAGACGGCGCGCCGCTGCCGCCGAGCCAGGTGGTCCGTTCGACGCCGCGCAAGGTGTCTGGCTCCGAGGTCGAGCGGCTCGAGGCGCGCCACCTCGGGGGCTGGAGCGGGTCGCCCGGCGCGAACGCGATCGGGTTCGAGGGTAAGACGCTCGCCGTGCCCGACTGACGTCAGAGCTTCCAGATGGCGTAGGCGACGACCAGCAACGCGAGCGTCGCCCAGCCGAGGACGTCGATGTAGCGGCGGATGTGCTGCTCGATCGGCGCGCCGCCGAAGCGCACCAGCGCCGCGACCAGGAAGAACCGCATCCCGCGCCCGACGACGGATCCCAGGACGAACGGCAGCAGCCCCATGTGGGCGGCGCCCGCCGCGATCGTGAACACCTTGTAGGGAATCGGGGTGAAGCCGGCGATGAAGATCGCCCAGAAGCCGTAGCGCCCGAACCAGTCCGCGGCCGTCTCGAAGTGCTGCCAGTAGCCCACGCGGTGCAGCAGCGGCGTGACGGCCTCGAGCGCGAGCACGCCGATGAGGTAGCCGAGCAGACCGCCGAGCACCGAGGTGATCGTGGTGATCGCGGCGAGGCGAACCCAGCGCGGCGGCTGCGCGAGCGTCATCGGCGCGAGCAGCACGTCCGGCGGGATCGGGAAGAACGAGGACTCGGCGAAGCTGACGCCGGCAAGGTAGCGCTCGGCGTGCGGGTGGCGGCTCCAGGAGAGCGCCTTGTCGTACAGGGGCGAAAAGATTTTCACGCGGCGCAGTCTAGCCGGACTGCAGGGAACATTCCCCTCACCTGGCGCCGAGCGCCTGCACCATCCTCCGCACGCTCGCCGGCTGGGCTCCGTCGCGGAAGGCGTAGTCCTGGCCGGTGTAGCCCCACCAGTCCCAGCAGCCCTGCGGATTCAGTGGCATTGCGAGGCTTCGTGACACCTGCGGGTAGAGAACGACGATGCCGTTCGATTCGGCCCACTCGTTGTAGCCGGCATTCCTGATGAACGCCTGGCCCGCCATGGACACGCCTTGGCGGCAGCCGTGGAAGGCGACGTGCAGCCGGCAGGGTTGCCCTTCGCGGCACGCCGCCGGGATATAGGCGTAGCCAAGCGGCTCGAGCGAGGCGCTCTTGTTCTCGTACCGCCGCTGATCGAAGGCGATGAGGCTGCCTGGGTCCGCGCGACCGCGCGGCGCCAGGTCGCCGTAGAGATGCTGCAGCAGCTCGCCCGCTGCGTCGTAGTCGCAGTCGTTGAGGTAAGGATCGGCGGGCTCCCCGCAGGCTGCGCCCTCGTCGAGCGTCGGGAAGCCATGCGCGGCCGGCACGGAGTTCACGTAGCGGAGCCCGTCAGGCCGGACCACGCCGGAGTAGAACGCCACCAGCGCGTCGCTGACGGGGCGCGCCACGGTGGCGTCGCGCTCGCCGTGGAAGACCCAGATGCGGTCGTCGGCGAGGGAGGCGAGCGGCGCGACCTGCCCGCGGCCGGCCGCCTCCCGCGCCCGTCCGAGCAGCGCCGCGCCATCCGGAGCTTCGTCCGCCGCCTTCATGCACTTGCCGAGCGCGCGCGACATCGAGCCCTCGGAACAGTACCAGGGGCCGGCTGCGAGGATCGCGGCGCCGCTCACCTCGTCGCCGTAGGCGACGTGGTACTGCCCGGCCATGTAGCCGCCGGCGGAAATGCCGGAGACGGTGAGGCTGCCGGGGACGATCGTGAGCTTCGGCAGCGGCTCGCCGCCCACCTCGGTGCAGGCAGTGAGGGCAAGGCAGGCGAGGACGAGCATCAATCGACGCACGACAGTCTCCGGGGCGAGGAGTGAATGCGGCGCCCGAAGCATAACGCCCGGCGGCCCTTGTGGACCGCCGGGCGTCATCGGGCCGGCCAGCCGGACGCGCCGCGGGCTAGAAGCGCAGCGTCGCGACGATGCTGAACGTGCGCGGCGCGCCGTAGTACACCGTGCGGATATTGCCGACCGATGAGAACTCCTGGCCGTCGGTGCGGTAGACCTCGTCCGCGAGGTTCTTGCCGTACACGCCGACGCTGAAACCGCCGTCCGCGTCGGTCCACAGGACGCTCGCGTCGTAGAGCCAGTAGTCGTCCTGGAACAGGCCCTCGATCTCCGTGTCCGTGTTCGTGAAGGTGTTGTCGATGGCGAGAGCCATCCTCGAGCGGAACCGCGTGGAACCGGCGAAGCGCAGCGAACCCGTGTCGCCGAGGTCCAGGGTGTAGGTTGCACCGAGGCGTCCGGTCCACTCCGGCGAGAACGCAGGCGCCTGGAAAGCGCGGCTGCCGCCGAAGTTGGTGAAACGGACGTCGTCGAAGTCCTTGTACTCGGCGTCGAGGTAGCCGACCTGCAGGTCCAGCAGCAGGGCGTCCATCGGCATGTAGCTGAGCTCGAGCTCGGCGCCGTAGATCTCGAGCTCGCCGGCGTTCAGGACGGTGAGCTCGGGGCTCGGCAGGCCGGTGCCCGGGTCGGTGGCGATGCCCGAGACGCGCGCCTGGAAGTCGGTGTAGTCGTTGTAGAACAGCGCGACGTTCGCCCTGAGCGTCCGGTCCATCCAGTCCGACTTCAGGCCGATCTCGTAGGAGGTGACCTCCTCGGGATCGTAGGGCGCCTGTTCGCCGGGGTTGTTGGCGCGTCCGTTGAAGCCGCCGGACTTGAAGCCCTCCGCGTAACGGGCATAGAGCAGGATGTTGCCGGTGGCCTGGAAGTCGACCGAGGCCATCGGCGACGTGTCGGTCCAGTTGTCCTTGATCTTGAAGGCGAAGGCAGGATCCTGGGTCAGGCCCGGGAAGGTCGAGAAGGTCGAGGTGCTCCGGTCGTACTTCTTCTCCTCGTCGGTGTAGCGGACGCCGAGGCCGAAATTGAGCCGGTCCGTGAGCGCGTACGAGGCATTGACGTAGGCCGCCCAGCTCGTCGTCGTAAGGTCGTCGTCGATGGTGCGCAGGAAGGTGAAGCCGCCCGGGCCCGTCAGCAGGTCGTCGGCGAAGGCCTCCTGGTGCGACTCGATGTTCTCCTGCAGGTAGTAGACGCCGCCGACCATCGTGAGCCGGTCCCTCTGCCACGTCGCCTGCAGCTCCTGGCTCACCTGGTCCTGGTCCACGTCCACGAGCACGTCGCCGGTCTCGAGCGTCGTCGCGTCGATGTCGATGTAGTCGATGTAATCGAGCTTGCGGTAGGCCGTGATGGACTTGAGCGACAGCGACTCGGAGATGTCCCAGCGGGCGTTCAACGAGGTGCCCCAGTGCTCCAGCTCCTGCGAGTTCGGCAGGCCCGGCGTCGGCGTGGCCTTGAAGTCCCACTTCGGCACGTCCGCCGGCAGGACGAGGATCGGCACGCCGAACAGCGTGGTCAGCGTGTTGATGGGCTGGCCGAGGACGAGCGCATTGTCCTCCTTGTTGTAGTCCGCCGCCCAGTCGACGCTGACGTTGTCGGAGGGATCCCAGGCGAGCGCGACGCGCGCGGCGCGGGCGTCGCGGTCGTTGTACTCCGCGCCGGTGTCGGGGTTGGTGACGTAGCCGTCGCGCAGGGCCCTGAGCACGGCCACGCTGCCGGCGAGCGTCTCGGTGAGCGGGCCGGCGAGGGACAACCTGCCCTCGATCTGGTCGTAGTCGCCGGCGGTAATCTGAACCATCCGGTAGGGCTCCTGGCCCGGCCGGCGCGTCACGACGTTCAGCGCGCCACCGATGGTGTTCTTGCCGTAGAGCGTGCCCTGCGGGCCGCGCAGCACCTCGACGCGCTCGATGTCGTACAGGTCGAGCTGCGTGCCGCGGATGCGGGAGAAGTAAACCTCGTCCACGTAGAAGCCGACCGCAGGATCGAAGGTCTGCAGCGCGTCCGGCTGGCCGACGCCGCGGATGTAGATGTTGGTGGCATTGGAGGAGCCGCGGCCCTGCACGATGTTCAGGTTCGGGACCATGCCCTGCAGGCCCGTGCTGTCCACCGCGCCGATGCGCTCGAGCGTCGCCTCGGAGAAGGCCGACACGGCGACCGGCACGGACTGCAGCGACTCCTCGGTGCGGCGGGCGGTGACCACGATTTCCTCGATCGCCGCGCTGCCCTGCTGGGCGAGCGCCGCGGGTGCGGGCAGCGCTGCGGCCACGGCAGCGGCGAGCAGCAGGTTGCGGGACGGACGCGGACTATTCATTCGGACCCCCTTGCGGTCGTTGCGTGGGCGCCACGGGCGCTTCGCCGGACCTCCCGGCATGGTGGCGCAAGGTACGCGTGGCGCCGCGGGGCGGCACTTGTACGTTAGTACTATTCCCGCGCCGGGGGTCCGTGGGAACACTGCCGGCGCGGGGCGTGGCCCGCGCGGCGGAGTTGCAACATGCTGAGCATGATCGGCCTGCTCGCGGGGCTGGCACTCCTGATCGTGCTCACCATGCGCGGCGTCGAGCTCCTCATCGCCGCGCCGCTGTGCGCGCTGCTGGTCGCGCTCACCAGCGGTTTCGCCGTCTTCCCGCAGCTCGCCGCCGCGGATGCGCCGAGCTTCACGGCCGCCTACATGCAGGGCTTCACGGGCTTCGTGACGGCCTGGTTCTTCATGTTCCTGCTCGGCTCGCTCTTCGGGAAGTTCATGGAGGCGAGCGGCGCGGCCGACTCGGTCGCCCGCTGGGTGATCGAGCGCCTCGGCGCGCGCCACGCGCTGGCTGCCGTGGTGCTCGCCTGCGCCATCCTCACCTACGGTGGCGTGAGCCTGTTCGTCGTCGCCTTCTCCGTCTACCCCGTGGCGCTGTCGCTGTTCCGAGTGGCGGACCTGCCGCGCCGCTTCCTGCCCGGCACCATCGCCTTCGGCTCCGTCACGTTCACCATGACCACGGCCGGGTCGCCGGAGATCCAGAACTGGATCCCGATAAAGTTCCTCGGGACGTCACCCTGGGCGGGCTGGGAAGTGTCGATCCCCGTGGCGCTCGTCATGGCGGCGGCGGGCTTCTGGTGGCTCAGGTCGATGGTCGGGCGGGCCGTCACCGCCGGAGAGCACTTCGAGGCGCGCGTGGACGACCCGCAGGCGGGCGAGCGCGAGTTGCCCGCGCCGGTGACGAGCTTGCTGCCGCTCGTCGCCGTGCTTGGCCTCTCGTTCGCCTTGCACGACTCCCTCAAGGAATCCGCGCTCATCGTCGCCCTCGGCGGCGGCATCCTGGTGAGCCTCGTGGTTCACCGGCGGTTCCTCGGCAGCCTGCAGCAGCCCATCGCGCTGGGCGCGCTCGGTGCGCTGGTCGCGATCGCCAACACCGCCGCGGTGGTCGGCTTCGGCGGCGTGGCGCGCCTCACGCCCGCGTTCGCGGAGGCGGTGGAGTTCATCACCCACCTGCCGGGCAGCCCGCTCATCGGTGCCGCCATCGCGGTGACCGTGATCGCGGGTCTCACGGGCTCGGCCTCGGGCGGCCAGGCCATCGCCCTGCCGATCCTGGCGCCACACTACCTCGACCAGGGTGTGAGTCCGGATGCACTGCACCGCATCGTGGCGATCGCCTCGGGCGGCCTCGACTCGCTGCCGCACAACGGCTACGTCGTCACCACGATCCGCTCGATCTGCCGCGAAAGCTACGCGGCAGCCTACCCGGCCATGGCGGCGCTGACCGTGGTCGTGCCGCTCGCGGGGCTGGCGCTTGCCGTGTTCCTCTTCAGCCTCTGAACGAATCGGGGAGGGTCCCCGATTCCCGTTTCTACCTATACTCCGGTGATGCTCGCGCCCTGGCTGCTGGCCCTCTACGCCGTCGCCTTCCTCGGCGCGCTGTTCGCGCTCGCCCACTGGGGTGACCGCGCCGCGGCGGCGGGCCGCGTGCCGCAGTTCGCGGGCTGGATCTACGTGCTGTCGCTCGGCGTCCACTGCACGTCCTGGGCGTACTACGGAACGGTCGGCCAGGCGGCGAGCATCGGCTGGCCGCTCCCGCCGACCTACGTCGGCGTGATGGCGCTGTACCTGCTGCTGCCGGCGGTGCTGTACAAGCTGATCAAGGTCAGCCAGCGCGAGCGCATCTCCTCCGTCGCCGATTTCGTCGCCGCCCGTTTCGGCCGCGACCGTGCGCTGGCGGTCGCCGTGACGCTCATTTCGACCTGCGGCGTCATTCCCTACATCGCGCTGCAGCTCAAGGCGATCGACCTGTCCTTCACGGCGCTCGCGCTTCCCGTCGCCGGACTCGAGCCGGCCGGCGATACCTCGCTGTACGTGACCGCCGTGCTCGCCGCCTTCGCGATCCTCTTCGGCGCGCGGCACGTGGATGCCACCCAGCATCATCCGGGGATGATGGTGGCCCTGGCCTTCGGATCGGCGCTGAAGCTCGCGGCGTTCATCGCGGTCGGCCTGTTCGCGACCTTCGGCCTGTTCGACGGCTTCGGCGACCTCGCGGCGCGCGCGGGGGCGATCGAGGGCCTCGAGGCCGCCCGCGAGGCGCAGTCCTCGACGGCCCGTTACCTCGCGCTCGCGGTGCTCGGCTTCTGCGCGATCTTCTGCCTGCCCTGGCAGTTCCACGTGGGCGTGGTGGAGGCGCGCGGCACCGGCGACCTGCGACTCGCTCGCCTCGCGTTCCCGGCCTACCTGCTCGCCATCAGCCTGTTCGTCCTGCCGATCGCGAACGCCGGGCAGGTGCTCGGCCTGGGCGACGCCGACCTGTTCGTGCTCACGCTGCCGCTCTCGGCCGGTGCCGGCGAACTGGCGCTGCTGGCGTTCATCGGGGGACTCGCGGCGGCGACCGGCATGGTCATCGTGGCCTGCATCGCGCTCGCGACGATGCTCTGCAACGAGGTGGCCGTGCCGCTCGCCATGCGCCTGTACCCGGCGCTGCGCTCGCGGCCTGACCTGACCGGCGTGCTGCTCAACGTGCGGCGCGCAGCGATCGCGCTGCTCCTCGCGGCGGCGTGGGCCTATCACCGGGCGGTGGCGCAGGAGGACGCGCTGGCGTCCATCGGCGAGCTCGCGCTCGCGGCCGCCGCGCTGCTGGCGCCCGCGATCCTCGCGGGCCTGTACTGGCGCCGCGCCTCGCGCGCCGGCGCCCTGGCGAGCCTCGTGGCGGGATTCGCAGTGTGGGCGTGGACACTTCTGGTGCCGACGCTCGTGCAGGCCGGACTCGCGCCGGCCTCATGGCTCACCGAGGGGCCGGCCGGCCTGGCCTGGCTGCGGCCGACGGCGCTGCTCGGGCTCGAGGGCCTCGCGCCGCTGGCGCACGGCGTTCTCGCGAGCCTCTCCGCGGCCGCCGCTGCGCTGGTTGCGGGCACGCTCCTGTCGGAGCGCTCGCTGCTCGAGCGCGTGCAGTCGGCGGCCTTCGTGGATGCCGACGCGGGGGCGGCGGCGCGGGCCTTCGACCGCCAGCGCGAGCGCCTGACGGTTCGGGAGCTCAAGGCTCTGACCGAGCGCTTCGTCGGCGCGCGCCGCGCGGCGAGCCACTTCGCCTCGCTCGGCGCAGGCGGCGGCGAGGACGCCCAGGCCTCCGGAGAGCAGCTCGAGGCGACGCAGCGCCTGCTGGCCGCGGTGGTCGGCGCGTCATCCGCGCGCCGCCTGCTCGAGGCCGCGGTCGCGGGGCGGCAGCTCCCGATCGAGGACGTCGTGTCGCTGGTGGACGGCGCCTCGCAGGCCCTGGAGTTCAGCCGCGAGCTGCTGCAGGCCACGCTCGAGAACGTCAGCCACGGGATCAGCGTGGTGGACTCGGAGCTGCGCGTGGTCGCGTGGAACCGCCGCTATCTGGAGCTGTACCGCTATCCGGCGGGCTTCGTGCGCGTCGGGCGGCCGGTGGAGGAGCTGCTGCGATACAACGCCGAGCGAGGCGAACTGGGTCCGGGCGACCCCGGGGAAGCCATCGCGCGCCGCCTCGAGCACCTGCGGCGGCGCACGCCTTACGTGTTCGAGCGCCAGCGCGCCGACGGCACGGTGCTCGAGATCCGCGGCAACCCCATGCCGGCTGGCGGGTTCGTCACGAGCTACGCGGACATCACCGGCTACAAGCGGGCCCAGCGTGCCCTCGAGGAGGCGAACGAGTCCCTCGAGCGGCGGGTGCGGGAGCGCACGCAGGCGCTGTCGGCCATGAACGCCCAGCTGAGCGAGGCCAAGGCTGCTGCCGAGCGCGCCAATCTTGGTAAGACCCGCTTCCTCGCCGCAGCCGGGCACGACCTGCTGCAGCCGCTCAACGCCGCGGGACTCTTTGCCGGCGCGCTCGCGCAGAAGCTCGACTCCGATGCGCAGCGCGCGCTGCTCGCCGACCTCGAGGGCTGCCTCGGCAGCGCAGAGTCGCTGCTCTCCGACCTGCTCGACATCTCCAAGCTCGACGCGGGAGTGATCGGCGCGAGCGTCGGCGAGTTTCCGCTCGACGAACTGTTCGGCGAGCTCGAGGGGGAGTTCCGGCTGCAGGCGGCGGCGCGCGGCCTCGCGCTGCGCGTGCGCCGCTCGGGCGCCTCGGTGCGCACGGACCGCAAGCTGCTGAAGCGGGTCCTGCAGAACTTCGTCAGCAACGCGCTGCGGTACACCGACAGCGGCGGGGTGGTGATTGGCGTGCGCCGGGCTGGCGGTGGCTTGCGGATAGGGGCCTGGGATACGGGCATCGGCATCCCGCCCGCGCAGCAGCTGCGCGTCTTCGAGGAGTTCTACCGTGCGTCGCCCCGCCACGCGGGCCGCGACGCGGAGGGCTTCGGCCTCGGGCTCGCCATCGTCGAGCGCATCGCGCGCGTGCTCGGCCATGGGGTCGGCCTGCGTTCGCGGCCTGGCCGCGGCTCGGCCTTCTGGATCGAGGTGCCGCGCTGCACCGCCGCCTCGCCGGGCGAGGTGACCCGCGCCGAGTTCCGGCCGGCCGGCGAGCTGTCCGGCGTGCAGGTGCTTTGCGTGGACAACGACCCGGCTGCACTTCGCGGCCTGGCGACGCTGCTCGAATCCTGGGACTGCGCGGTGGCGGCTTACCACGGCCTGGCGGACCTGAAGCAGCGTGGCCTGCCGGCCGGCTTCCAGCCGGACGTGCTGGTGGTGGACTACCACCTCGACGACGGCGCCACCGGGCTCGACGTGGTGGCCCTGCTTTCACGAGGCCGCGAAGGGCAGCCGCCCACCATGGTCGTGTCGGCCGATGCGAACGACCAGGTCCGTGCCGAGGCGGAGGCGCGCGGCTGCCTGTTCCTCCGCAAGCCACTCAAGCCGCTGGCGCTCAGGAGCGCGCTGCGCCGGCTCGTCGACGCGGCCTCGCCGCGCGCGGCGAAGCAGACCCGCGGGCCGGCCTGAGGCGCCGGTCGCGCCGCGTGGCCGGGCTTCACTCGAGCGTCAGCTGGTCGCTGTCGCCGATCTCCAGCTCGCGGAACACCATGGATGCCTGCGTGCGGTTGCGCGCGCCGAGCTTCGCGAGCGCGGCGGAGACGTGCGCCTTCACGGTCGTTTCCTCGATACCGAGGTCGGCGGCGATCTGCTTGTTGAGCCGCCCGACCGCGACGAGCTCGAGCACGCGGTACTGCTGCGGCGTCAGCGTGGCGAGCCGGGCCGCGAGCTGCTGGCGGGCATCGGGCGGCCGCCGCGCCGGCCCGAGGACGCCGGCCGGGAACCACTGGCCGCAGTCGGCGACAGCCCGGATCGCCTCGACGAGGTCCGCGGGCGGCGTCGACTTCGGCGCGTAGCCCGCGGCGCCGAAGGCCTGGGCCTGGCGTATGACGTCCGGGTTCTCCGTCGCCGAGACGATCATGACCGCCGTGCCCGGGTGCTGGCTGCGCAGCCACGCGAGCGGCGCGAAGCTGCCGCCGCCGGGCATCAGCAGGTCCAGCAGCACGAGGTCGGGCTCGTCCGCTGCGCGCGCGCGCAGGGCCTCGGTGTCCTCGGCTTCCTCGACCGTCGCCCCGGGCAAGGCCTGCAGGACGGCCTGGCGCAGCGCCGCCCGGAACAGCGGGTGGTCGTCGGCAATCAACACGCGCAAGCTGCGGCCCCTGTCAGTCGACCGACCCGGCGATCACCCTGCATACGGCGTCGATGGCCTGCAGCCGGGTGCTCGACGGGCGCCAGGCGGCGCCGACCATGCGCTGCGGTGTCGGCGGCGCAAAGGGCCGGGTGGTCAGGCCGCGCGCCGCGGCGTAGGCGCCTTCGGCCGCGAGGCGCGGCAGAAGGGTGATGCCGAGGCCGGCGGCGACCATCTGCCGAAGGGTTTCGAGGCTCGTCGCGCGGAAGTCCGTGTCCTCTGCCGCCCCGGTCGTGCTGCAGACCTCGAGGGCCTGGTCCCGCAGGCAGTGGCCGTCCTCGAGCAGGAGCAGGTGCTCGCCGGCGAGGTCCGAGGGCCGTATGCGCTTGCGTGCGGTGAGCTTGTGCCTCGCCGGCATTGCGACCATGAAAGCCTCCGCGAACAGCGTGCGAGTCTCGAGGCCGGCGGTATCGGCCGGCAGGGCGAGGATCGCGAGGTCGAGCTCGCCCTCTCGCACGCGCTCCAGAAGCGGCTCCGTCTGGTACTCGTAGAGCATCAGGCTGAGCCTCGGCAGGCTGCGTCGGATCCGCGGGGCCACGCGCGGCAGCAGGTAGGGCGCGATGGTCGGGATGAGGCCGACCTTGAGCCGGCCCGACAGTGGATCCCGCTCTGAACGCGCGACTTCGCGGATGTCGTCGGCTTCCTTCAGCAGGCGCCGGGCCCGGTCCACGACCTGCTGGCCCGTGTCGGTGAGCGTCACGTGCCTCGGCCGGCGCTCGAGCAGCGGCGTGCCGAGGTATTCCTCGAGCTTCTTGATCTGCGCCGACAGCGTCGGCTGGCTCACGTGGCATACCTCCGCGGCCTTGCCGAAGTGCAGGGTGTCGGCGAGGGCCACGAGATAGCGAAGGTCGCGAAGGTTCACGGGTGCTCCGATCGAGATCGTCTATGGCAATGATCTCCCTGATGGCCGCTGTGGATCAAGGGATCCGCAATGGCGCGGAGACCGGACGCGCATGCTTTTCCCGTAGAATGCCTCCATGAACCACGACCGTCTGCTCGCGCGCCTCGACGCGCGCTTTCCCTCACGCCGTGCACTGGTGACCGGCGGCGCAAGCGGGCTCGGCCTCGCGGTCGCGGAGACGCTCGCCGTCCGGGGCTGGACGCTGGGGCTCATGGATCTCGACGCCCCCCGCCTCGAGGCCGCGGCGGCCCGGCTCTCGGGCGCCGGCGCCGCGGCGGTGTGGACGCGCGCGGTGGATACCCGCGACGAGGCGGCCGTGAAGTCGTCCGTGGACGCCTTCGCGGCGGAGCACGGCGGCATCGACGTCGCGTTCAATTCCGCCGGCGTCGCCGTGGCCGGCCGGTTCCTCGAGACGCCGGCCGAGGACTGGGACTGGGTGATCGCGATCAACGTGCTCGGGGTCGCCGCGAGCTGCCGCGCGGAACTGCCGCACATGCTCGCCGCCGGCGCCGGGCTCATCGTCAACGTCGCGAGCGCGGCGGGCTTCGTGAGCGGCGCCGACATGAGCGCCTACAACGCGAGCAAGGCGGCGGTGATCGCGCTGTCCGAGACGCTTGCGCAGGAGCACGCCTCGCACGGCATCCAGGTGACTGCGGCGATGCCCGGGTTCTTCCGCACGCGCCTGCTCGAGCAGGCGCGTGCGCCGGCATCCGCGCTTGGCACGGCGCGCAAGATCATGCACGCCTCGAACCTGGAGGCCGACGTCGTTGCGCGGGAAATCCTCGCCCGTGCCGCCGCCGGCGAGCAGCACGTCGTCCTGCCGCGTGAGTATCGCTGGTTGTGGCGCTTCAAGCGCCTCTCGCCGCAGGCGTTCCAGCGCTTCATGGTGCGATTCCGCCAGAAGAAGGAAGCCGCCGCGCGCGCCCGCCGCGGCGGATAGCGCCGGCGGTGCGCCGCGTGGCCACCCTGGGGGTAAACTGATTCCATGGACATGCAGCCCTCGAAGGGAACCGGCCGGCTGCCGCCGCCGCCCGCGCCCACGGCGCGGGATGCAAACCCGTGGAAGTTCTCGGACACGGCCCGCGCCACCCGGCCGAACGAGCCTGCAGGTTACGAGCGGCTGCTCGCCGAACTCGAGGAGGCGCGCGGCGAGCGCGAGGGTCCTGCAGATGCTGCGCCGCGCGAGCCTGCCGCCGGGCCGGAGCCGGAGCCGGAGTCGGCGCCGGCGCCGCGCCGCGAGTCGGCGTTCAACGCCGTGTTCCCGCTCGTCATCCTGCTCATCATGATCGGATCGTTCGCGCGCGAGGTGATCGAGCAGGAAGGCTACGACGACCCGCGGCTCGCCATCGTCGCAGCCGTGGCGCTTGCGGCGGTGATCGGCGCCGTGATCCTCGCGCGGCGCAGCGCCCGCCGGCGTCGCTCGCGCCGCTGATCCATGGCATCCCCCGGCGGGAGAGGGCGGCACGCGCTGCTCGCCGTCGCGGCGGTCGCGGTGGTGGCCGCGTCCGTGGCCGGATTGCGCGCGCTGCTGGCGCCGGCGCCTTCCCCCGCGCAACCGCTCGTGACGCAGCCCGGCGGACAGGCACTGCGCTCGACACCGTGGCCGGCCGGCGTGCAGGACGTGCGTCCAGACGCGGCGCCCGGCGGATCATCGGCCCCGGCCCGCGAGGCCGGCGCGGCTGCCGCGCCGCCGACTGCAACGGTGACGCGCGAGGTCGCGATGGCCGCCGCGCGCGGTGATGGCGCCGCCGCGGCCCGACTCGCCGAGGCCGTGCAGGAGGGCGATCCGCGTGCCTACGCCTTCTCCGCCCTCTACTGCGTGCACGGCAGCGGCTGCGACCCGGCGCCCGGGGATCGCATGGTGGCGCTGGCGGCCTCGCAGGTTCGCGCGGGATTGGCGATCCGCTCGGGGGATCCCGAGGCGATCTATCACGCAGCGCTTGCCATCGCGCAGCCGGCGCTCGGGCGCAGCGCCATGCGGGGAGCGGCCTGGATGCTGGTCGCGTGCCGGCGCGGCTATGACTGCCTCGAGCCGGCGGAACTCGACCGGTCGTGGCCCTGTGCGGCGAACGACGACGCCTGCCGGTCCGCCACGACCGTCGAGGATCGCCTGCAGGCGATCCTGGGCGCCGGCAGCTTCGCCCGTGCCTACACGCTGGCCGACGAGTTCGGCGCCATGCTCGATGACGGAGACGTGACCGAGGCCGCCGTCGCCTACGGCGCGCCCTGAGCCCGCGAGCCGCCGGCCGCTGGCGGGAGCGTCCTCCAGGCGCCTTCGCGGCGCGGGTCCGCGGCTCCCTCCGCCGTGCCGTCACGCCTGAACGCGACGCCATGCAGCCCTGACTCCTCGCCGCGGCCGGGCCTGGCCTCGATGCCGCGCGCCGCGAGGCCCTCGAGCACGGCCGGCGGAAACTTGGCCGCCTCGCCGAAGAAGCTTTCGCCGGAGGCGATGAGGTTCGGCAGTTCGATCGCCGCCTGCAGGGGCAGGCCCCAGGCGAGCAGGCCGACGAGTGCCTTGGCGTTGTAGGCGAGGATCGCCGAGCCGCCGGGCGAGCCGAGGGCGGCCACCAAGCGGCCCTCGCCGTCGAGGACGATGACCGGCGACATGGACGAGCGCGGCCGCTTGCCGGGCGCGACCGCGTTCGCGACCGGCAGGCCGTTCTCGACCGGGCGGAAGGAGAAGTCGGTGAGCTGGTTGTTCAGGAAGAAGCCGCCGACGGCGCGGCCCGAGCCGAACAGCGACTCGACCGACGTGGTCATCGACACCACGTTGCCGGCCGCATCGACCACGACGAAGTGGCTCGTGCCGGCGCGCTCGTCGGTCGCATCGCGGCCGCGGGCGAAGCCGGGCGGCGTGCCCGCGGCCGGTGACGGCCCTGCGCGCTCGCCGATCAGCGCGGCGCGTTCGGCCACGTAGCCGGGCTCGAGCAGCCCCTCGACCGGCACCGGCACGAAGGCCGGGTCGGCGACGTACTGGTTTCGATCCGCGTACATGAGCCGGCTGGCTTCCGCGAACAGGAACCACGCCTGCGGGTCGTCCGGACCGCGCGTCGCGATGTCGGTGCGGTCGAGGATCGCGAGCATCTGCAGCAGCGACACGCCGCTCGAGGGCGGCGGCGGCACGCATACGACGTACACCCTGAATGGGCCGCACACGGGCTCGCCGACGCGCGGCTCGTAGGCGTCGAAGTCGGCCTGCTCGAGCGTGCCGGGCAGCGGCTCGGCATGCGTGCGCTCGATGATCGCGGTGGAGACGGGCGGCAGGAGGAGCGTGCGCGGGCCGCGCTCGGCCATCTGCCGCAAGGTGGCGCCGAAGGCGGGATTCGAGAACGGCTCGCCGGCCTGCACGGTGCTGCCGTCCGGGCGGCCGAACAGCGCGCGCGCATCCGGCCCGCTCGCCTGCGGCCAGGGACCGCTCGCGAAGCGCGCGAGGCGGGCCGGGACCACGAAGCCCTGCTCGGCCGTTCGGATCACTTCGTCGAACAGCGACCGCCACGCCAGCTTTCCAAAGCGTTCCTGCGCCGCGCCGAGCATGGGCATCACCCCGGGCACGCCGGTCGCGCGGCCCGTGACGACACCCTCGCGCCAGGGCAGCGGCTCGCCGCTCGCGTCGAGGAACATGTCCGGCCGGGCCCCGGCTGGGGCCGTCTCGCGCCCATCGAAGGCGGTGATGCGGCCTGTCGCGGCCTCGTAGTGCAGCAGGAACGCGCCGCCGCCGATCCCGGAGCTCTGCGGCTCGACCAGGCTCAGCATCGCCTGCACCGCGACAGCGGCATCCGCCGCGCTGCCACCGCGCGCGAGCACGTCGAGGCCTGCCTCGACCGCAAGCGGGTGCGCTGCGGCCACGCCCGCGACGCGGGCCTGCGGGGCCGCGGCTGGCCCTGCTTCCGGCCGCTGGGCAGCGGGCTGGCAGGCGGCGAGCAGCAGGCCCGCGGCGAGGAGCGGAAGGCGCGAGAACCACGCGGGAGTCGGTTGCGGCATTCGGGGCTCCGGGTTGCGGGGAGCCGACATTCTAAGAGGTTGACAGCGCCGCCGGGCGACGGTTGACTGCGGGCCCACGCCAGCCAACCCCAGTCACAGGAGCGAAGCACATGGACATCCAGACGACCACGCTGAAGTACACCGGGGGCGGCGCCACCCTCGAGAGCTACCTCGCGTGGAATGCCTCCGTGCAGGGCAAGCGCCCGGGCGTGATCCTGCTCGGCGAGTGGTGGGGCATGAACGACTACCTCAAGCGCCGCGCGCGGCAGGTGGCCGAGCTCGGCTACGTCGGGCTCGCAGCGGACATGTACGGCGGCGGCCGCGTGGCCGCGGATTCCACCGAGGCGGGCCAGCTGATGAACGGCCTGTTCGCCGACATGGCCGGCACCGGCGAGCGGCTGAAGGCGCATCTCGCCCAGCTGCGCGCGCAGCCTGCGGTGGACGCTGCGCGCATCGGCGCCATGGGTTACTGCCTCGGCGGCGCGCTGTCGCTGCACTCGGCGCGGCTCGGCCTCGACCTCAAGGGCGTGGTCAGCTTCCACGGCGCGCTCGGCCGCACGCATCAGGCGAAGCCGGGCGACATCAAGGCCGAGATCCTCGTGTGCCACGGCGCCGACGACGTGCTCGTGCCCGAGGCAGACCAGGACGACTTCCGCCAGGACATGCAGGCCCTCGGCGCGAAGTACGAGTTCATCGCCTACCCCGGCGCGAAGCACGGCTTCACGAATCCCGAGGCGACCGCCAAGGGCGAGAAGTACGGCTTGCCGCTTGCCTACAACGAATCCGTGGACCAGCAGTCGTGGCAGGCGATGAAGCAATTCTGGGCACGCGTGTTCGCCTGAGGAAACGCGTCAGCACCATGAAGGCGATGGTCGTCGAGTGCCCGGGCGGACAGGAGGTCCTGAAGCTTTGCGACCGGCCGGTGCCCGGCGCCTTACAGGTGCGCATCCGCGTCGCCTGCTCCGCGCTCGAACGGTGGACTGACCCGCCGGGGCCTTGCCCTGAACTTGTCTTCACGCGGCGGGTCGCATCCGTAAGGGGCGAGTCCGTCGCCCATTTCCGCGAGCACAGACATGATCCAGGCCGACCCTGACGAGCCCCGTCCCGGCATTCATCGCGAGACGCCGACCGACGAGGCGCTCGGGGGCAAGGTGCTCATCGGCGTCGTCGTGCTGGTCGCCCTGGTCGGGGCTGCGTGGTGGTGGTCGTCACGCGAGGCGCCCGTGCCGGTCGTCGATGAGCCCGCGGTCGCGCCGGCGGTCGTGGCCCAGGAGCCCGTCCCGGTGCGTCACCCGGTGGACGCGCCGGCCGCCGAGGAACTCGCCGAGCCGCTGCCGCTGCTGGACGACAGCACGCTGCGTGCCTCCGAGGAGATCGTCGCGCTCGTCGGCGTGTCCGCCTTCGGCGAACTGTTCCTGGCGCAGGAGGTCGTGCGGCGCTTCGTGGCGGCCGTGGACAACCTGCCGCGTCGTGAGCTGCCGGTCGCCCAACGCCCGCTGCGCGGCGCGGCCGGCGTGTTCCTGGCGGCGGGTGAGGAGGGTGCGCTGGTGGTCGACGAGGCCAACTACGCGCGCTACGAACCCTATGCACGCCTCGCCACGCTGCTCGACGCGCGGGCCGCCGTGGCGGCCTACCAGCGGCTCTACCCGCTGGCGCAGCAGGCCTACGAGGAGCTGGGTTACCCGGGCCGGTACTTCAACGACCGGCTCATCGAGGCGATCGACGACCTGCTCGCGGCGCCCGAGATCGAAGGGCCCATTCCGCTGAAGCGTCCCAACGTGGTCTACGAATTCGCGGACGCGTCGCTCGAGGCGCGCTCGGCGGGGCAGAAGATCCTGATCCGCATGGGGCCATCGAACGCCCGCGCCGTCAAGGCGAAGCTCATCGAGATCCGCGCGCTGCTGGCGAAAGGCTAGGAGGGGGCAGTTCCCATTTCCGTGGAATGCTGCGATGTGTTGGCGCCAGCGGGCGGAAATGGGGACAGTCCCCTAAAACGGCTTCGCGACGCCGATGTAGGCGATGGTCAGGATCGTGACCCAGTAGACGTAGGCGAGCTTTCGCGCCGTGCCGATCTCCGTGTTGAGCCGCGCCTCGAGCTCCTCGCGCGGCCCGCCGGCGAGAAGCTGCCGGAAGATCGTGGTCCAGTGGCGCATCACGAAGCGCAGCACCAGGCCGATCACCAGCGTCATGGAGTACAGGAAGACCTTGGCCGGGTACCACCCTGACCAGGCGCCCGCCGGGCCGCCGAGGGGGCCGTCCTGCCTGACGAAGGACCAGATCGCGAGGCCGGCGAGCAGCGGGATCAGCACGTAGCGGATACGCTCGTCCCACAGCGTCAGCATGATGCCGGTGTCCGTCTCGCGCTTGACGAAGGCCATCCACGTGAGGGTCAGCCAGGCGGCCGTGAGCAGCCAGATGGCGGTGATGAAGCTGCCGCCGAGGGGCTGCACGCCGAAGTTGTAGCCCATGTGCAGGCCGAGCGGCAGCAGCATGATGATGCCGGTGCGCGCCAGGATGTCGATGCGGTAGGCCGTCTCCATGTGGCGCTTGCGCTCGTCGAGCGACAGGCGCGGGTTGGTGACGTGGTAGGACGTCTGGAACACGCCCCACTCGCCGCCGAGCCAGTAGACCATGGCGACAATGTGGCCCCACTTCAGCAGCAGATGCATCGTGTCCAAGCGGCTTCCCTCTGGGTTCCGGCTGTATTGATAGTGATCGGGGCTGGTCGACGGCGCCGGCCTCAGGCGGCCGCGCGCTTGCGGCCCTGTGGCCTCGCTGCCTCGTGCGCGGTGGCGTCCTCGACGCGATCGGCGAGGTTCGCGAGGCCCACGGCCAGCGCGTCGAGCCCGGCGCGGTCGAGGCCCAGCAGGCAGCGCTGCAGCCAGGCCTGCTGGCGGCGCTCGAGCGCCGCCAGCCGCTCACGACCGGGGTCCGTGAGGGTGACGAGCCCGGCGCGCCGGTGATCGAGGTTCTCGGCGATCTCGACGATGCCGTCCTCGCGCAGGAAGTCCACGGTACGCTGCACGCTCTGCCGCTGCAGCCCCAGCCGGCGCGCGACCTGCGACGCGGTGAGGGGCCGCTTCGCGACCACTCGCATCACCTGCCAGCGGGCGCCCGTGAGCCCGACGTCGCCGGCCATGCGGTCCGCCGCCTCGAGCACCTGGCCGTGGAGGCGGAAGAGGGCGGCGAGCGCGTCCTGGAACGACTCCTCGATCGGGGCGGAGGTGGTCGGCATGACAAGAGCCTGCTGTATTGACAGCAGGCTGTCAAGTTGCCGGGACCGCCGGTCAGTTCAGGCGCTGCTGCCGTTGCTCCCAGGCGGACAGCGCCGTCTCTGCGGCGGTGAGCTCGAGGTCCATGCTCTCGAGCGGCGCGAGCCACTGCGTCGGCGGGGACGCCGGTGCAAGGCGCCCGCAGAACTCCCACAAGCGGTTCAGGGCCGGCATGAACACGGCCGTCTCGACGCGGGTCATCATTTCGCGGGCCGGGCCGCTCGCGCGCGCCCGGACGTCCACCTCGAGGCTGGTGGCGAGGTCCTCGACCGCGGCGGGCAATTCCGGCACCCGCTCGCCGACGCGCCAGCGCTCGAGCAGAGAGCGCAGGCTCGTGACCCGCTTGCGGTAGGTGAGCAGTGCGCCGCGGCAGTCGTCGGGCCTGAGCCCCAGGGGAGTCACGCGATCACGCTCCGGTGAAGATGAACTATCGAACCACGGGTACGACCCTGGCCGCCTCGCTTGGTTGCCGCAGGCAAATAAGTAATTGTCCGGGCCCGCGCCGGGACATCGTGCAGCCTCGTCCCCCGGGACGAAGCGGGTGTACGCTGCACCCATGTCACGGGCGGGAAGAGCCATGGATGTGCGCGACCCTCTGCTGCAAGCCGTCATGGACGCCCAGCCGGACTGGGTCTGGGTCGTCGGGCCCGACAACCGGCTCCAGGCGGTCAACGAGGCGATGCTCCGAGCCCTCGGGCGCCGCCGCGAGGAGATGCTGGGCGAGCGGGCAGAGCGATTCGTGCAGGTCGCACCCTCGCCGGATTCGCGCTACGCGTCGGAGGACGACTGGCTGATCGCGACCGGCCAGGACGTTCGCGGGACCGAGCGCCTCGGCCGCCTGCCCGACGGCCGCTACGTCTGGTGGCAGCGCTGGAAATACATCCTGCGTGACCCGGCGACGGGTGCCGTGACGGGCCTGGTGGGGATTACCCGCGACATCACCGAGCAGCGCGAGCTGGAGCGGGCGGCGCTCGAGGTGGCGGATCACGAGCGCTGGCGCCTGGGCAGCGAGCTGCACGACGGCGCCGGCGGGGCGCTGGCGGGCATCGACATGATGCTGACGGCGCTGCAGACGCGCCTCGATCGCGAGGGCCGGGATACGGGCGAGCTCGGCCATATCACGCAGCTGCTGCGCGCGACGATGCTCGAGCTCAAGGGCATCGCGCGCGGGCTCGCGCCGGTGGACCTCGATCAGGCCGGCCTCTACGAGAGTCTTCGGCGCATGCTCGAGCAGGTGCAGGCGGCGAGAGGCGTGTCCTGCGAGCTCACCGGGGATTCCGCGCCGCAGGCCCTGCTCGGCGCCGGCGACGCCACGCATCTCTACCGGATTGCGCAGGAAGCGGTGAGCAACGCCATCCAGCACGGCGGCGCGCGCCGGCTCGGGGTCACCCTCACGCAGGACGAGCGCTTCGTCGAGATCCAGGTGGACGACGACGGCCGTGGATTCGATCCGGCCGCCGAGCCTGCGGGCCTCGGGCTGCGGCTGATGAACTACCGCACCCGGTTGATGGGCGGCCGCTTCGGCATTTCCCGGCGCGCGCAGGGCGGCATGTGCGTGCGCTGCTGGGTGCCGACCCAGGCCAGCGTCGCGCGGATCACGGCCGCGCCGGGACGCACCTAGGGCCGCAGCAGGCCGAACGCCACGATCGTGGCGATGAACAGCCACAGCAGCCCGAGGACCAGGAGACCTGGCGGCAGGTGGAGTTGATGACGAACTCGGGGCCGAGCCGGTTGCCGAGCACCGCGATGTGCGCGACGAGCAGGAACTTGACGAGCACGCTACTCTCCAACACCCCGCAGACCGGGGCGCCAGTGCAGCGTCCCGCAACATCAGGAGATCCCCCGATGAAGTCCCGCCTGCTCGCCTGCTTCCTGCTGCTCGCGCCGATGCTCGCCACCGCCGAGGCTCCGTTCTCGCTGCCGCCGCTGCCCTATGCGGCCAACGCGCTCGAGCCGTGGATCGACGCCGAGACCATGAACATCCACCACGGTCGCCACCACAAGGCCTACGTGGACAACCTCAACGCGCAGGTCGCGAATTTCCCGGAACTCGCGGGCATGAGCCTCGAGGCCATGCAGGCCGCCATGTCGAAGTTCAACGTCGCGGTGCGCAACAACGGCGGCGGCCACTACAACCACGACCTCTTCTGGCAGGTGATGGCGCCTGCGGGGAAGGGCGGCGAGCCGTCCGCCGCGCTGACCGCAGCGATCGAGCGGCGCTTCGGCTCGCTCGAGGCGATGAAGACGGAGATGAACCGCGCCGCGGCCGGGCAGTTCGGCTCGGGCTGGGCCTGGCTCATCGTCGGCGCGGACGGCGAGCTGGCCATCACCGCCACGGCCAACCAGGACAATCCCCTGATGGACGTGGTCCCGGTGCGTGGCGCGCCCGTGCTCGGCGTGGACGTGTGGGAGCACGCCTACTACCTCAAGTACCAGAACCGTCGCGGCGCATACCTCGACGCCTGGTGGAACGTCGTGAACTGGGCCGAGGTCAGTCGCCGCTACGAGACGGCGACCGCGGGCCTGAAGGCGGCCAAGGCGCGGTAGCCGGTTGCGCACTGAACGCCCGCTGAACGCAGCCTTAACGCAGGCTGAACGCGGCCGAGACCGGCTTCGCGTTCCTGCCATCCTGTCGCCAATCGGGAACCCGCCCGCTGTGTCGAGGCCTAAAATTACGGTAGGGTCGCACCTGACCCTTTCTTGGGAGGATCCCAGATGACCCTGATCAATCCGCGTTTCGCGCTTCTCGCTGCCCCGGCTGTCCTGGCGCTGGCACTTGCCGCCTGCGGGGGCTCGAAGCCGCCCGCCGACACGGCTGCGACCGATACGGTTGGCGAGAGCGGGACGGCGACCGACGTCGCACCCGACGCTGCGCCCGTCGACGAGTTGGCTGCCCGCGAGGAAGAGCTGGCGAAGCGTGAGGCGGAGCTGGCGTTGAAGGAGAAGGAAGCCGAACTGGCCCGGCGCGAGGCCGAGCTGGCTGCGCGCGAGAAGACCGCGAGCAAGCCCGCTGCCACCACGACGAGGCCGGCGAGTTCGACCGCGTCCACGTCGACGGCCGCCAAGCCCGTTGCTGCCGCCCCGAAGCCGGTGGTCGTGCCGGCCGGAACGACCGTTTCGGTCGAGATCACTCAGGCGGTGACGACCAAGACGGCCAAGATCGGCGACGCGGTCGTGGCGCGCCTGTCCCAGCCGCTCGTGGTGGATGGCCGCACCGTGGCGGCCGCGGGCGCGGAGGTGCGCGGCAGCGTCAGCGATGTTTACTCGGGTAGCCATGAGGTCGGCGGCACGCCGAAGCTTGGCATTGCCCTCAGCCAGCTGGCCCTCGCCAATGGCACGACGGCGCAGATCTCCGCAGGCATCGTCCAGGAAGGGACACGCGAGAGCGGCAAGGATGCGGCGAAGATCGCGGGCGGTGCCGTCCTCGGCGCGGTCATCGGCCATCAGGTCGACGGCGGCGGGGCGGGCAAGGTCGTCGGCGGCCTGCTCGGCGCTGGTGCCGGCGCCGCAGCGGCCAAGAGGACCGGCGGCGACATCGAGGTTCCGGCCGGAACGGTGATCGGCTTCGTCCTGAACGCGCCATTCGAGATGAAGTAGTCTCCCGGCCGCTGCCGGGTCGCGATCAGCGCGGCCCGGCAGCGGCTTTCGCTTGCGGGCCTGCGTCGTAGACGAGGATGAAAGCCCGCCGCCACATGAAGCTGCATCAGTCCCTCGTGGTCGCGACCGCGGTCGCAGCCCTCGCGCCGGTCGCGCAGGCGGATCCGTTCCTGGTCCGCAACCAGAACCCGCTGCTGACACCCTTCGGCGTGCCTAACCCGGTGCCTGCCCGGCTGGTTCAGGTCGGCGGCAGTCGTTTGTCCGCCAACCTGCACTGGGGCAGCGCCTCCTACGGCGAAGAGGACAGCGACGACAGCTTCGTCGTGGACGCGGAGATGCTCGAGCTGCGCCTGCGCTACGAGCGCGCCGTGGGGCCGCGGCTCGCACTCCTCGCAGAGCTACCCTGGCGGCGCACCTGGGAAGGCGTGCTCGACCACTTCATCGACGAATTCCACGACCTGACGGGCCTGCCGGGGGAAGCGCGCGACGAGTCGCCGCGCGACAGGCTGCTGATCGCGTCCGTGTCAGGCGGCGAAGCCATCTACCTCTTCGACCAGTCGGGCTCCGGCATCGGCGACATCCCGCTCGGGCTCGGATACCAGATCATCGCCTCGGACTCGAGGGCGCTCGCGGCCTGGCTCACGGTCAAGGCTCCCGCAGGGGATGCAGGCAAGCTGACCGGCAGCGGCGCGGCGGATCTTGCGCTGTCGCTCGCCGGCGAGCAGGCGCTGAGCAGCCACGTCCGCATCTTCGGCCAGTTCGACGTCACCTTCCTCGGCGAGGGTGACCTGCTGCCGGCGCTGCAGGAGGACCTGGTCTGGTCCGGCATGGCGGGCTTCAGCTGGAACGCCTGGCGCGCGCTGGACCTGACCGCACAGCTCGCCGGCAACTCGCGCGTCTTCGACGCCGCAGGGGCGCTCGCGGGTGACGCGCTGGTGCTGGTCTTCGGCGGCAGCTGGCGCACCGGGGGCGGCTGGCGCCTCGATGTCTCGATCAGCGAGGACGTGGACGTCAACGCCTCGCCCGACGTCGTGTTCAACTTCGGCTTCGTACGCGCCCTGCGCTGAGCGGTCGCCTCAGTCGTCGCCGGCAGGCGCGCCGGGGAACAGCGTCTCGGTGAAGCCGAATCGGCGCAGGTCGCGGATCCGCATCGGGTAGAGGATCCCGTCGAGGTGATCCACCTCGTGCTGCACGACGCGGGCATGGAAACCCTCGACGCATCGGTCGATGGCGTGCCCGGCGGCGTCGAAGCCGCGGTAGCGCAGCTTGCGGTAGCGCGGCACCACGCCACGCAGGCCGGGCACGGACAGGCAGCCCTCCCAGCCGTCCTCCATGTCGTCCGAAAGCGGCGTCAGCTCGGGGTTGATCAGCACCGTCTCCGGCACGGCCTCTGCCTCGGGATAGCGCGCATTGCGGGCGAAGCCGAAGATCACCACGCGCAGGCCGACGCCGATCTGCGGCGCGGCCAGCCCCGCACCGTCGAGCGCGCGCATGGTGTCGAACATGTCGCGCAGCAGCGCATCCAGGGCGCGGGTGCCGAAGGCTTCGACCGGCGCGGAGCGCTCGAGCAGGCGCGGGTCGCCCATCTTCAGGACTTCACGCACAGGCACGGGCGGTCCTCGGCGGCGTGGCGATTCGCATGCCGCGGATGATAGCTTAAGGCCATGAAGCGGGACCCGAAGGCGCCATCATCGCGGCTGCTGCGAGCCGTGACCGACCTCGATGCGGCGGCGATCGACGCCTTGTACGGGCTCGAGCCGGCGTTCGAGCCCGGCGCGCCGGCTGTCGCGACGGAGGCCATCGAGTGGGTCACCGTCGGTTGTCCCTACTGCGGCGAGGCTTTCGAGACGCAGGTGGACCTCTCCGCGGGGCCCGCGACCTATGTCGAGGATTGCCAGGTCTGCTGCCAGCCGATCGAAATGAGCTGCGAGCTGGATGGCGACGGGCGGCTCGCGGAGTTTCGCGCGCAGAGACTCGACTAGGGTTTTCCCTTAATCGTCCCGCAAGAAAGCCGGCGTAAGCTGAAATCGGCACCACGGGGGACGGTCATGAGGAAGACCTTCGAGCCGGGGACGCAGGACGACGTCGCCATCGCTGCGGACGACGTCGTCCTGAGCGGTAACCTGAGCATTCCGCAGGCACCGCGGGGTCTGGTGCTCTTCGCCCACGGCAGCGGCAGCAGCCGGCTCAGCTGGCGGAACCGCTGGGTGGCCCGGGAGTTGAACGAAGCCGGCTTCGCGACGCTGCTGTTCGACCTGCTCACGGCCGACGAGGAGCGGATCGACGGCGAGACCCGGGAGTTCCGCTTCGATATCCCGCTCCTCGCGCACCGGCTCTCCCGCGCGACGAAGTGGGTGTTGCGCCAGCGCGGCATCGCGGACCTGCCCATCGGCTATTTCGGCTCGAGCACGGGCGCGGCGGCGGCACTCGCGGCGAGCGTCGACTGGCCGCAGGTCGAAGCCGTGGTTTCGCGCGGTGGAAGGCCGGACCTCGCAGGCCCCTTCCTGGACCGCGTGCGCGCCGCCACCCTGCTCGTGGTAGGTGGAGATGATTACGCGGTGATCGGCATGAACCGCGAGGCGCTCGCGGAGTTGCGCTGCGAGGCCGGGATCTCGATCGTCCCGGGCGCGATGCACCTGTTCGAGGAGCCGGGGGCGCTGGAGCAGGTCGCGACGCTCGCGGCGGGCTGGTTCGATACGCACCTCGGCCGCCAGCCGGCCGCAGGCAGAGGAGGGCAAGATGAACACCTGGCTGACTCCCGAGCAGTCGGCGGCGCTCGCCGCAAGGCTGCGCGGCCGCTTCGAGATGCTGCGCGAGGAGGTCCGGCAGGATCTGCTCAAGTGTGATGACGACCGTGCCGCCGGCCTGGCCGACCGCGTCCGGGACGTCGAGGACGAGTCGCTTGCGACCCTGATCGTGGACCTCGACCTCGCCGATACCGACCGGGACCTCGAGGAACTGCAGGACGTCGAGGCGGCGCTGGCGCGCGTCCGCGAGGGTACCTACGGCCGCTGCATGCGCTGCGGAGAGCCCGTCCCGTTCGAACGGCTGAATGCCTACCCCACCGCGAAGCGCTGCCGCACCTGCCAGGTGCTGCAGGAAAAGACCTTCGCCAGCAAGGCGGTGCCGACGCTCTGAGCCGGTTCGGCTGGCTGGGCGAGCCGGGGCGCTGACAGGGGCGGCGCGGAAGGGCATGCTTCGTCCACAGGCCCCGCACTTCGCCGCGGGCCAGCAAGGGGATCCTCCATGAGACGGAACGAAGGCAGCCTCGACCGGACCGTGCGCATCGTGGGTGGGCTCGCCATCCTGTCGCTGGCATTCGTCGGCCCGCAGACGCCCTGGGCGTTGCTCGGCATCATCCCGGTCATCACCGGCACGGCCGGCTACTGCCCCGCGTACAAGCTTTTCGGCATCAATACCTGCGGCATCGGGAAGTAGCGGAACGGTCGGGGGACCGTTCCCACGCGGGAGCGGAAACGGTCCCCAGTCGACCGCGCCCGGCGTCAACCGGCGGCCGCGGTCGCGCGTTGTGGTCCCCATGGTCGACTTGAACAGGGAGGGACCATGACTACCTCGAGAACCGGATTCCCCGGAGCGCTGGCCGCGCTGCTGCTGGCCGTCGCCGGATGCGGCGGGGGCGGCGGCACGGCGCCGGCGCCGGTGGCCCAGGCGCCTTCGGGCTGTTCGGACTGCGGAACCGTCTACGTGGGCCTGACCGACGCGGACGGCGATTTTCTGAGCTACGCCGTGGATGTGCAGTCGCTGACGCTGCGTCGCGCGGACGGCGCGGTCGTTGAGGCGCTCCCGGTCAAGCCGCGCGTGGATTTCGCGCAATATGTCGACCTCACCGAGTTCCTCACGGCAGCGACGGTGCCGACGGGCACCTACGTCGAGGGCGTGCTCAGGCTCGACTATCGTAATGCCGAGGTGACGGTCGAGTCGGCCGGAACGCCGGTGCCGGCGACGCTGGTTTCCCCGGACGGCACGCAGCTCGGCGTGGTGGACGTGCGCGTCGTGCTCGATGCGCGCCACCGGCTGGTCGTGGCGCCGGGCCGGCCTGCGCTGCTGACCCTCGACTTCGACCTGTCGGCCACGCACGAGGTGGACCTGTCGACGACCCCGGCGACCGTGACCGCGCGGCCCGCGCTGGTCGCCTCGCTCGAACCGGTTGACGAGAAGGAGCTTCGCCTGCGCGGCCCGCTGGTGTCGGTGGATGTCGCCGGCGGCAGCTATCGCGCGGACCTGCGGCCCTTCCACCTCCAGGGTGGCGCCTTCGGCGAGGTCACGGTGCGCACGACTCCGGACACGCTGTTCGAGGTGAACGGCACGCAGTACGCGGGCGGCGCGGGTCTCGAGGCGCTCGCGGCCGCGGGGCCGGGCACACCGACCATCGCTCATGGGACGCTCGCCACCGCCGAGCGGCGCTTCACCGCCGAGCGGGTGCATGCGGGCAGCAGCGTGCCGGGCCAGGGCATCGACGCGGTGCTCGGCAGCGTGCTCGCGCGCAGCGGCGACACGCTCACGGTCCGTGGCGCGACGGTCCTGCGTCGAGATGGCGAACCGCGATTCGTGCGCGGCACGCTCGAGGTGCAGGTCGGACCCCGGACACGGGTCGTCCGCGACGGCCAGGGCCCGGTCGTGCCGCTCGATGCGGCCGCCATCTCGGTGGGACAGCGCATCGCCGCCTTCGGCGAACTGCGACAGGCGGGCGAGGGCTTCGAGCTCGACGCCACGGAGGGCCGGGTTCGACTGCACCTGACCCACGTCGGCGGGCGCGTGGTCACCTCCGGGCCCGGCGAGGTCACGCTCGGCCTCGCCGTCATCGATGGGCGCGGCATCGAAGCCTTCGATTTCGCGGGCACCGGCGCCAGCGCGGCCCAGGACGCGGATCCGGCCGCCTACGAAGTCGCGACCGGCACGCTCGGCGTGGCGCAGCTGCAGCCTGGCAAGTGGGTGCGGGTGTTCGGCTACGTCGAGCCCTTTGGTCTGGCGCCGCCGGACTTCCGCGCCCGCACGGTCGTCGACTTCGCCGAGTTGCGCGCGCAGCTGGCGGTGGGCTGGGGCAGCGAGGGCACGACCGCGCCGTTCCTCGAGATCGGCCCGGCCGGGCTCGTGGTCGACCTCGCCAACCCCGACCTCGGCCTGCGTCACCATCTCAAGATCGGCCCGCGCGTGATCGACCTCACCGGACAGCCGGCGATGCCGCGCATCGTGCCGCCGGCCGCGGGCCCGGTGGCCTACGTGATCCGCCAGGACGGAACGAGCCAGGGCTTCGGCGACTTCGCGCGATTCGCGGAGGACCTCGCGCGCCGTCTCGACGGCAGCGCGCGGATGACGGGCTTCGGGGCCACCGGGCGGTACGACGGTCTGGCCAGCGAGTTCACCGCGCGCACGGCGATCGCGATGCTCGACTGAGGACCCTGATAAAGCACGAATGGCGGGCCCGCGGCCTCGGCGCGGGCCAGCTTCTTCCCACGCGGCGCATCCATGGTCCGGCGGTGCTATCTTCGCCGTCCCGATGAACGATCCGCGCGCGGCCTTCCATCACTACACGTCGCCGCCGACCTTCCGGGTCGCGCTGGCCGAGCGCGCGCGTCTGCGCGAGGCGCTGCGCGCGGCTGGCGAGCGCCGCGTGGTGCTGGTCGGCGCGCCTGCGGGCTATGGCAAGACCTGGCTGCTCGGCCGCTGGTACGCAGAGTTGCGAGCGGCCGGCACGCGCGTCGCCTGGCTCGGCGTCGAGCGGGCCGACGCGGCCCAGCTTCTGGCGCTGGCCGTCGCGTCGCTGGCACGTGCCGGCGTGGACGTCGACCGGCTGGAGGCGCTCGCCGCGCAGGGTTTTGCCGACGTGCCGGTGCCCGCGGCCGTGACGGCGCTCGCGGCCGCACTGTCCGCGGCCGGCGCGCCGCTCGTGGTCTTCGTCGACGATCTGCACCGCTTGCCTCGTGAGGTGGTCCAGGAGGTTCTCGGCCGCCTCATCGCCGAGACGCCGCCCGCAGTGCGCTTCGCACTCAGCGGCCGCGACACCAGCGCGTTGCCGCGCGCGGCGCTGCGCGCCCGGGGCGAGCTGTTTGAGCTCGGGGCCGAGGACCTGCGTTTCGGTCCGGACGAGGCGCGCGAGTTGCTGCCCGCGCTCGGGCCCGCGGAACTCGAACGCTTGCTTGCGCGCACCGAGGGGTGGCCGGTCGCCCTGCAGCTCGCCCGCCTTTGGCTCGAGGCACGGCCCGGACGTAGCGCGCTGCTTGAGGCGTTCTCGGGCCGGACCAGCGAGGTGGCCGAGTACCTGGCGGAGCAGGTCCTCGCCGACCTGCCGCCCGACCTGCAGCAGGTACTCGCGGAGGTCGCGGTTCTCGATGTCCTGAACCCCGAGCTCGCGGCCGCAGTCACCGGTAGCCACGATGCGTGGCGGAGGCTTCTCGACGAGGGCCGGCTCGATCACTTCCTCGTGCCGCTCGACGCAGAGCGCTACTGGTTCCGCCTGCACCACCTGTTGCGTGACTACCTGCGCGCTCGCAACCGCGAGCGCGGCGGTGACCTGAGTTCGCTGCACGCCCGTGCCGCGACCTGGTTCGAGCGTCACGGCGAGCTTCACCATGCGGTGCGCCACGCGGTGCTTGCGGACGACGTGCCGCGGGCGGCGGCATTGCTCGAGCGTACCGGCGGCTGGGAAATGGTGCTGTTTGGCGGCGCGTTGCGCATGCGCGAGCTGCTCGGCCTGCTGCCGCCCGAGCGTCTTGGCGAGTTCCCGCGCGTGCAACTGTCCCAGGCTTTCCTCGCGGCGAAGGAGGGAGACCTCGCGCGCGGCCTGCGGCTCTTCGAGGCGGTGGCCGCTGCCGCGTGCACGGATGACGACCCGCTCCTCGCGCGCGACCGGCTGGTTGTTCAAGAGCTGCTCGGCCGCTACGCAGACCGCCCGGTGCGGGAGGGAGAGCTCGAGGCGCTGCAGCGCGAGATCGATGCGCTGCCGCCGACGGACGACGCCGCGCGCGCCGCGCTCCTCAACACGGCTTGTCTCACGGCCCTCGGCACCGGAGACATGCAGGCGACGTTCGCCGCCAGCACCCGTGCCGCGCGCGAGATGCGCCGCATAGGCTCGGTGCTGGGACTGAACTACTGCCTCCTGCATCTCGGGCTCGCGCAGCTCCATCTCGGGGAACGCCGCGAGGCCGAGGCGACACTGACCGAGGCCGCCGCCATGGCGGAGGAGAACTTCGGGGCCGACAGCGGGCTCAAGGCCAGCGCCGACGTGTACCTGGCCCTGGCCCTGCATGCTCGCGGTGACGTCGCGGCGGCTGCTGAGCGCCTCGGCCGCTCGCTTGGGCAGGTCGAGTCGGCCGACGGCTGGCTCGATCTTTATGCGGAGGGCTACGAGGCGGCGGTTGCGAACGCGCTGGCGCGGGCGGACCGCGATGCCGCGACCGAGCTGGTCGAACGCATGGCCCGTACTGCCCAGGCGCGCGGCCTGACGCGCCTGGAGCGGCTGTCGGAGGCGTTCCGTGCGCGCCTGGCGCTGATGCGCGGCGCGCCTGCGCCCTCCGCCGCGGCTGCCTCGTGGCAGGCTGGGCGGTGGCGCAGCGAACCCTCCGAGTGGCGCGCGCATCACGCGGCCGGGGTCGTCGAAGTGCTGGCGGCGCTCGGTGCGCGCGATTCCTCTCTCGCGCTCGCTGCGCTCGACGACCTGGAGGCCGCGGCGCGCGCCGGCGAACGGCGCAGGGACCAACGCAGGCTTGCCGCACTGCGCGCGGCGGCGAGGCTGGCCGCCGGGGAGGGTGGGGCCGCTGTCACGGACTTTCTGCCAATCCTCGACTCGGCGGTGCGCGAGGACGACACGCAGTTCCTGGTCGACTTGGGGCCATCGCTGTTGCCGCTGCTGCAGCGGGCGTGGGCCTGGTCGCGCGAGCACGGCACCAGTTCGCGGCTGCGCCACGTGCTGGCGTCGACTGTCACGACGCTCGCCCGCGCCAGCGAGGCGCTCGACGCTCCCGGTGTGTTGAGCGCGCGCGAACTCGAGGTGCTGGTGGAACTCGCGAGCGGCGCTCCCAACAAGGTCATCGCCCGAAACCTCCAGATGACCGAAAACACCGTCAAGTACCACCTCAAGAACGTGTTCCAGAAGCTGCGTGTCCGCCATCGCGCCGAGGCGCTGCTCGCCGCACGCGCCCGCGGCCTTCTCCCCTGACGTCAGGCGCCCTACCCGAACGGGTAGGGTGTGCGGTCGGTCGCCTACACCCCGTCGCCGTTGACGCTCCCGCCCAGGCTGCACAACCTCGACGCTCGCGTCATCCGGGGGTGTTCATGGGCGAGGTGCTGCGGATCGGGGTGGACGTGGGCGGCACGAACACCGACGCCGTACTGCTCCGCGGGCGGCAGGTGCTCGCCGCTCACAAGGCGCCCACCACGCAGGATGTCGGCAGCGGCATCGTCGCCGCGATCGAGGACGTTCTGCAGACGACCGGCGTGCCGCCCAGCGTGGTCTGCGCCGTGATGATAGGCACCACCCACTTCACCAACGCGCTCATCGAGGCGCGCCACCTGTGCAAGGTCGGTGTCCTGCGCCTCGGTGCCCCGGCGACGCTCGCCATCCGCCCCATGGTGGATTGGCCCGTCGCGCTCCGCGAGGCCGTGTGTGGCCACACCGAGATCGTCAAAGGCGGCTTCAACTACGACGGTCGGCCGATCACGCCTCTCGACCGTGATGAACTCCGGCGCGCCGCCCGTGAGTTTGCCGCCCGTGGCCTCGAGGCCGTGGCGATATCGTCCGTCTTCGCGCCGGTCAATACGGCGCAGGAACAGGAGGCCGCCGAGCTGGTGCAGGAGCAGCTGCCCGGGGCCCGTATCGCGCTGTCCAGCCAGATCGGCCGGATCGGCCTGATCGAACGCGAGAACGCCGCGATCATGAACGCGGCGCTGCTGCCAATGGCCGAGCGCGTGGTCCAGTCCTTCCGCCGCGCCCTTGCGGACCTCGGCCTGCGGGCGCCGTTCTACGTGAGCCAGAACGACGGCACGCTTCTCGACCCGGATGTCGTGGCCCGGTACCCGGTCCTGACCTTTGCCTCGGGTCCGACCAACAGCATGCGTGGCGCCGCGTTCCTCTCCGGCATGGCCGACGGGCTCGTGATGGACATCGGGGGAACCACGACCGACGTCGGCGTACTGGTCCAGGGGTTCCCGCGCGAGTCCTCCGTGGCGGTGGATATCGGCGCAGTGCGCACGAACTTCCGTATGCCCGACCTGCTGTCCATCGGTCTCGGCGGCGGCAGCCTTGTCACCGCCGGCGGCGGCCGCGTGCAGGTGGGCCCGCGCTCGGTCGGCTACCGCATCGCGCAGGAATCCATGGTTTTCGGCGGCAGCACGCTCACGGCGACCGACATCGCAGTCGCGGCAGGCTACGCCGATATCGGCGACCGCGAGCGCGTCGCCGGGCTCGATCGCAGGCTCGTTGCCGCGGCAATGGACGAGATCCACCGCCTCGCCGAGGACACCATCGACCGCATGAAGACCAGCGCCGCCGCCGTGCCGCTGGTGCTGGTTGGCGGTGGCAGCGTGCTGATCGGCCGCGAACTGCGTGGCGTGTCGGCCGTGACCGTGCCGCCGCACGCCGGCGTCGCCAACGCGATCGGTGCGGCCATCGCGCAGGTGAGTGGAACTGTGGACCGGGTCTTCTCCTACGAAACGCTCGGCCGCGACGTTGCGCTGTCTCAGGCGCGGGAGGAGGCGATCGGCCAGGCGGTCGCCGCCGGCGCGCAATCCGGCTCGGTCACGATCACGGAAGTCGAAGAACTGCCGCTGCAGTACCTGCCGGGGCAGGCCGTGCGGGTGCGGGTGAAGGCGGTCGGCGACCTCTCGTTTGGGCGGGCAGCATGAAGATCACGCTCGAGCACGTCGACGACCTCGCCAGAGGCGCAGCGATACTCGGAACCGGCGGCGGCGGCGACCCGTACCTCGGCGCGCTGATGCTGCGCCAGGCGCTGCTCGATCACGGCCCCGTCGATCTCATCGACGTCGAGTCGCTCGCCGACGGAGACTTCGTAGCGCCGTTCGGCATGATGGGTGCGCCGACCGTCATCGTGGAGAAGATCCCCAACGGCGCGGAGATGGTCGCTGCGCTCAGGACGCTCGAACGCTTCCGCGGCCAGGATGCGCGGGCGCTGATGTGCGCGGAGATCGGCGGCATAAACGCGCTGTTGCCGCTGGTGTTGGCGGCGCGCTGCGGCCTTCCGGTTGTCGACGGCGACGGCATGGGCCGTGCCTTCCCGCAGCTGCAGATGACCACCTACCACATCCATGGCGTGCCGGCCGGCCCGATGGTGATGGCCGACGAGTACGCCAACACGGTGCTCATCGAGTCGACACAGTCCTCCGAGATCGAGCGGCTCGGGCGCAGCATGGTGGTCGCAATGGGCGGCTCGACCAGCATTTGCCTGTACCCCATGCACGGACGGGACGCGAAGCGCTCGCTGGTGCGCGGAACAATCTCGCTGGCGCTTGGACTCGGCCGCGCAGTGCGCGAGGCGCGCAGCGGCACCGCCGACCCGTTCACCGCGCTGCTCGGCTACCTGCGTGGCACGCAGTACTACCAGCACTGCAAAGTGCTGTTCGAGGGAAAGACCGTGGACCTGCTTCGCGAGACGCTGGGCGGCTTCTCGCTAGGCAGGCTCGTCATCGAGGGTACTGGCGGCTGCGCCGGCCGGTCGCTCTCGCTGCAGTTTCAGAACGAGCACTTGGTCGCGCGCGAGGGCGACCAGGTGCTCGCCATAGTGCCCGACCTGATAGCCGTGCTCGACGCATCCACCGCTGAGCCGATTACCACCGAGGGGCTCAAGTACGGCAAGCGCGTGGCGGTCATCGGCATCAGCGCCGCGCCCATCATGCGCACACCCGAGGCCCTTGCGGTGTTCGGACCGCAGGCTTTCGGTCTGCGCGACCCCTTTACCCCACTGGAGCAACTCTCAGAATGCACGCCCGAATCGAGCTGATCACGCCGATCATCACCGAGGGCATCCGCAACCTCGACGAGGTCAAGCCGTTCATGCGGCCGGACCTCACCATCACGCATACGCTGATCCAGAAGGGGCCGGCCTCGATCGAGTCCGAGTTCGACGAAGCGCTGTCCGTGCCGGACACCATCCGAAAGGCGATGGACGCCGAGCGCCGGGGCGCGAACGCCATCATCATCGACTGCATGGGCGACCCGGGCCTCGCGGCCTGCCGGGAGGCCGTCACCATACCTGTTGTGGGCCCGAGCCAGGCGGCGATGCACTTCGCCAGCATGCTCGGGCACCGCTTCAGCTTCATCACCGTGCTCGACCGGCTGCGCGCGTTGGTCGGCAAGCTGGTCGCCGGCTACGGCCTCGAGGCGACCTACGCCTCGTTTCGAGCCGTGGACATCCCGGTGCTCAGCATCGGCCATGACATGGGTGCCTTGCAGGCCGCACTCGCGCGCGAGGCCATCGCCGCAGTAAAGGAGGACGGCGCCGACGCCATCGTGCTCGGCTGCACCGGCTTCCTCGGCTGCGCCGGCGCGATGCGCCAGACGCTCGTCGACGCCGGCTGCGACGTGCCGGTGATCGATCCCATCCCGCTCGCCGTGCACGTCTGCGACACGCTGGTGAAGGCCGGCCTGTCGCACAGCAAGCGTACCTATCCCGTGCCGGGGAAGAAGGCCCTCGCGGGCTTCGCCTTCCCCGAGTTCGACACCCACTAGAGGACCTCCACATGCCTTCACGCCGTCACACGCTCGCCGCCGCGATCGCCGCCGCTCTTGGCCTGCCGGGGCTCGCCGTCGCCCAATCGGGCGGCGCCCAGCTCGACGAGATCGTGGTCACCGCGCAGAAGCGCGAGCAGAGCTTCCAGGACGTCGGCATCGCGGTGAGCGTGTTCACCGGCGAGGACGCGACCAAGCTCGGCTTCGCGCAGCTCAAGGACGTGGCGACCCAGACGCCGAACGTCCAGATCAAGGAGGTCGTGGCGAACAGCGTGCCGAACGTCACCATCCGCGGCGTCGGCCTGAACGACTACGCTGCCAACAACAACCCCGCGGCCGGCATCTACGTGGACGACGTCTACCTCGTTTCGCCGGCGATGCTGACCTTCGGCCTGTTCGACCTGGAGCGCATCGAGGTGCTGAAGGGCCCGCAGGGGACGCTCTTCGGCCGCAACACCACGGCCGGCACGGTCAACTTCGTCAGCCGCAAGCCGGGCGACGCGCTCGAGGGCTACCTCAACCTCGACTACGGCCGCTACGAGCGGGCGGTCCTCGAGGGCGCGGTCGGCGGGCCGATCTCCGACACGCTCTCGGGCCGCATCGCGCTGCAGACCGTGCAGCAGGGCGACGGCTGGCAGACCAACCGCCTGAACGGCGACAAGGTCGGCGAGATCGACCGCACCTCGGTGCGTGGCCAGCTGCTGTGGCGGCCTAGCGAAGCTGTGAGCGTGCTGCTGAACGTCCACGGCGGCCAGGACGACTCCGATGTCTGGCTGGTGAAGATCGACAATCCCTTCACGGCCGAGGATGACGGGGACACCAACGTCTACCGTTCCGGTGCCTCGGTACCGACGATCATGGAGCTCGACGCAAAGGGCGCGACGCTGACCGTCGACTGGTCCATATCCGACGCGCTGACAGTGACCTCGGTGACGGGTTACGAGGAGTTCACCCGCTACCACGTCGAGGACCGGGATGCCTCGAGCCTGGAGCAGCTCGACGGCTTCTTCGACAACGAGATCGAGCAGTTCTCGCAGGAGCTGAGGCTGACCTGGGAACGCGACGACCTCGTGCTGATCGGCGGCGTCTTCTACGGCGAGGACAGCGTGGATACCCGGGACCGCTTCGACTCCACGGACCTGCTGTCGCTGCTCGGACTCGCCGGCTTCGAGTCCATTGGCAACGAGTACAGCCAGGAGACGACATCCGCGGCCGTGTTTCTGCACACCGAGTGGTCGATCGCGCCCGACTGGAAGCTGACGGCGGGCGCGAGGTACACGGACGACCAGAAGGATTTCGGCAACGCCTTCACCTTCCTGATCCCGACCGGCGGCACCGACGTGCCGCTGTATCCCCCGGTCGTGGACGACTATGACGTGCAGGATGTCTCGGGGAAGCTCGGCATCGACTACAGCGGATTCGATGATACGCTGCTGTACGCGAGCATCAGCCGTGGCTTCAAGTCCGGGGGCTTCCAGGGCCAGCTCTCGTTCGATCCGGCCGTGCTGGTGCCTTTCGACGATGAGACCCTGATCGCCTACGAGGCGGGAGTGAAATCCCGACTGCTCGGTAACACGTTGCAGCTCAACGCGTCGGTGTTCTTCTACGACTATTCGGACCTACAGTTCTACGGCGGCCTGTTCGACTCGCCGCTGGGCGTTCTCTTCGGCATCACCAACGTCGGCGACGCCGAGGTCGTGGGTCTCGAGGCAGAGCTCTGGTGGCGCGCCAGCGATCGCATGGACATCCGCCTCGGCCTCGGTTTGCTCGACACCGAGATCACCAAGTCTGTCGTGGATGGCGTCGCCGCCGGCAGCGAGCTGCCGAACGCGCCCGACATGACGTTCAACGGCCAGTTCCGCTACCAGTGGCCCCTGATGGACGACCTCAAGATCGAGGCGCTGCTTGCCGCAAACTACCAGGGCGACCTGACTTTCGACGTGGTTCGCGACCCGCCCGAGGCGCGTGAGAAGGGCTACTGGCTCGCCGACGCCCGGCTCGGAATCGGCGCGCAGGACGATCGCTGGAACGTCTCGATCTGGGGGCGCAACCTCGCCGATGAACGCTACCGTACGCAGGTGCTTTTCTCGAGCGTCGGCTTCGGCGAGACCTGGGGGGCGCCACGGACCTACGGCGTATCGCTGTCCTTCAAGCTGTGAGCGATCAGCCGGGTCCGGGGCGTTCCCGGGCCCGGCCGATGCCGCCGGGCCGCGTTCAGCTTCCCGCGAGATGCCGGTCGAGGAACTCGCGGATCGCGCGGTAGCCCTGAATCTCGTTCTCGCGCCTGACGAAGCCGTGGCCTTCGTCCGGGAACACGACGTACTCGACAGGCACGCCGTTTCGCCGGACCGCCTCGACGATCTCGTCGGACTCGACCTGCAGCACGCGCGGGTCGTTCGCGCCCTGCAGCACGATCAGGGGCCGCTTGATGTTCCCGGCGTGGAACAGCGGCGAGATGCGCCGCAGCCGTTCGCCATCCACCGCGGGATCGCCGAGTTCGGCGTAGAGCGCCTTGCGCTGCGCCTCCCACCACGGCGGGATGCTCTCGAGCGTGCGCACCCAGTTGGTGACGCCGAAGATGTTCACGCCGGCGTCGAAGGTCTCCGGCGAGAAGGCCAGTGCGGCGGCCACCATGTAGCCGCCGTAGCTGCCGCCGATGATGCCGACGCGGGCAGGGTCCACCCAGTCGAGGCCCGTGAGGAAGCCCTTCGCGGCGACCACGTCGCCGAGGTCGCACTCGCCGTGGCAGCGGTCGTCGGCGGCGTAGAAGGTCTTGCCGTAGCCGCTGCTGCCGCGGTTGTTGATGTCGAAGATCGCGTAGCCGTGGTTCAGCAGGTACTGGACCAGGCCCCGATAGCTGATCATGGCCTGCCCACCTGGTCCGCCATGCACCATGACGAGCATCGGCGCCTTGCTGGCGGCACTCGCGCCCTGCGGGCGATACAGCACGCCGGGGATGGTGAGTCCGTCGTAGGAGGTGAAGCGAACCACGCGTCCGTCCACGAGGTGCGACGGGTCGATGGCCGCGTTCAGCGCGCGCGTCAGCGGCCGCGCCGGACCGCCGCCGAGCTCGGCGACGTACAGGTCGTTCGGGTTGCGGCTGTCGTTGACGTACAGTGCGAGCCGCGAGTCGTCGGCGGAGAAGACGAGGCCGGTGAGGGCCCCGGCGGGAAGCGCCGGCAGCGGAACCTCGGCATAGTCGCTCTCGCGCAGCAGCCTGAGCGTCATGCGCGAGTCCTCGTTGACGCCGACGACGAGGTACTTGCCGCCCCTCGAACGGCTGGCGCCGGTGATGCCCCACTGCAGCTTGAGCACGGTGCTGTCCGTGCCGGTCGCCAGGTCGCGCCGGACGAGGTAGTCGAACTCGTGGTCGCGGTCCGTCGTGTAGTAGAGCACGCGGCTGTCCGCGCTGAAGGCGGCCGGGCCGTTCGCGACGTTACCGTCGCCCGAGGCGACGACGCGGGTCGTGCCGGTCTCGCGGTCGAACAGCAGCACGTCGGTTTCGTTGCGCAGCCGCACGCGGCTGAGCGAGACATAGCGGCCGTCGGGCGAGACCGAGCCGATGAACACGCCGTCGTCGTTGCGGTATAGCAGGCGCCGCTCGTAGGTCGCCGCGTCGTGCTCGTAGACGTCGTAAAAGCGCGCGTCGCGCTCGTTGGTGCTGATCCAGAACCGCGTGCCGTCGGCGCTGAAGCCGTGGAAGGCCGCCTTGAGCTTCTCGCCCGGCGTGAGGTCGCGGACCGAGCCGTCGAGTTCGCGCACGAACACGTGGTTGAGCTCGTTGCCGCCCTGGTCGCTCGTGTACAGCAGCCGGCCATCGGTCGGGAAGAAGCCGAGCGAGTAGACGGCGTCGTCGGTGGACGACGTCAGCGCCGTCGCCTCGCCGCCGGCGATGCGCTGGGCGTAGACATTGAAGACGCCACTGCGGTTGCTGGAGAAGGCGACCATCGAACGGTCCGGCGAGAAGCTCGCGCCGGTCACGCGCTCCGTGTCCATGAACTGCTCGATGGTGTAGCGCGGCACCGTGGTCGCGGTCTCGCGCGCCGGCCCGGCCGGCGTGCCCGCGCAGGCGACAAGCAACAGGGCCGCCACGGGGAGGCCGTGCAGACGGGATATGCGCATGGCAGGCGCCTCGGTCCAGGACGGGGCCGCCAGCATAGTCAAAGGTCCCGGCGGCGTCACGGCCGGAAGCCGGGATCGCGGCTGGCCCTGCGGCAGCCGGCATGCCCCACGGTCCTACAGGGCGTAACGCAACACCGCCACGTAGTGGCAGGCCGTACCGGCCAGTACGAACAGGTGCCAGACCGCGTGGCTGTAGCGCAGCCGCTTGTTCACATAGAACGCGACGCCGGCGGTGTAGGCGAGTCCGCCCGCCAGCAGCCAGGCCAGGCCCGCGGCTGGCAGCGCCTCCATCAGCGGCTTGATGGCGACGATCGCGATCCAGCCCATGCCGACGTAGACCGCGAGGGACAGCTTGTGCCAGCGGAAGCCCGCCACCAGCTTGAGCGCGATTCCCAGGATCGCCAGCGTCCACACCACCCCGAACAGCGTCCAGCCCCAGGCGCCGTCGAGCACGCTGAGGGTGAACGGAGTGTAGGTACCCGCGATGAGCAGGTAGATGGCCGCGTGGTCCAGCACGTGGAAGACGTGCTTGGCTGCGCCGGGCTTGAGTGCGTGGTAGGTGGCCGAGGCGAAGTACATCAGCGCCATGGCGGCCGCGAAGACGCTCACGGCCACCACGTCGGTGAGCGTGCCGTCCCGCAGCGCGGTCACGATCAGCACGGGCCCGCCGACCACGACCAGCACCAGCGCGAGCGCGTGGGTCGCGCTGTTCGCGATTTCCTCGGCGCGAGACTGGAGGCGATAGGCGGTCATCGGGCGGGAGTCTGCCATGGCACGGCCCGGACCAGTCCCGTGGCCGACCGCAGCCGGCCACGCCAGCGCGAAACGCGGTTCGGGGCGCTACTGCCCCGTCCGGGTGCGGCGGATCCCTGGGGATCGCCGCGGTTGTGGCCTGAGCATACCAGCGCGGCTCCCATGGGCTAGGCTTATGCATTCCACCCGACCGGCCGCAACATGACCGAACCGCACTGCCTCTACGTCGATGCCGACGCCTGCCCGGTCAAGGCGGAGGCCGTGAAGGTCGCCGAGCGCCACGGCTGGCCGGTCGTATTCGTCGCCAACATGGGCATGCAGCTGCCGCGCGGGCGGCGGGTGCGCCTCGAGGTCGTGCCCGGCGCGTTCGATGCGGCCGACGACTGGATCGCGGAGCGGGCGAAGGCCGGCGATGTGGTGGTCACCGCCGACATTCCGCTCGCGTCGCGATGCCTGAAGGCTGGCGCGAGGGTCCTGGGCCCTTCCGGCAAGCGGTTCACGGGCGACAACATCGGCAACGCGCTCGCGATGCGCGAGCTGTCGGCCGACCTGCGCGCCTACGGCGTGGGCGGCGGCCCGCCGCCCTTCAGCCCGCGCGACCGCTCGCGCTTTCTGCAGGAGCTGGAGAACCTGGTGCAGGAGGCGAAGCGGGCGGTTCCTTCAGCCCGCTGAAGCGCCCCTTCGCCGGCACGCGTCCGAGCAGTACTTCACCTGCTCCCAGTTACGCGCCCATCGCTTGCGCCAGGTCATTTCCCGGCCGCAGGAGGCGCAGGGCTTGCTGGGCAGGGCGAGCTTGTTGCCCTTGTAGTGGCCGGCGCGTGTCATCGCCTAAAATTACCTCACCCGCGGCCGGTTTTCCGGCCGGCCGCACCTTCCCGCAAGGAAATCGCGCATGATCCGTCCGTTCATGCTGGTCGTGGCTGCCGCCCTGGTGACGACGCTCGCCGGCTGCGCCGCCGCTCCCGCGAAGCCGTCCCAGGAACCGCCCAGGATGCCCACCGTGCCCGTCACCCGCGCCGAGCCCGTCACCGACCTGCTGCACGGCACGGCGGTCACCGACCCCTACCGCTGGCTCGAGGGCGACAACTCGGACCCGAAGCGCATGGGACAGATCACGCCGGAGGTCACCGGGTGGACCGACGCGCAGAATGCCTACACGCGCGCCGTGCTCGACGGCCAGCCCGGCCGCAAGGCACTCGAGGAGCGCCTGCGTCCGCTCATGGAGGTCGGCAGCGTCACCGCGCCGACGGTGCGGGGCGGTCGCTACTTCTACTCGAAGCGCGAGGGCAACCAGAACCAGCCGGTGTGGTATTGGCGCCTGGGCGTGCGCGGCGAGAGCCGCGTGCTGCTCGACCCGGCGAAGCTCGACGAGTCCGGCCTGACCACCATCGCGTGGATCTCGCCCAGCCCCGACGGCAGGCGCGTCGCGTACGGCACGTACAAGGCCGGTGACGAGATCACCACGCTGCACCTGCTCGACGTGGACAGCGGCGAGGCCCTGCCGACGACCATCCCGAACCGCGTTGATGGCGCCCAGTGGCTGCCCGACGGTTCCGGCTTCGTGTACCGCAACCTGAAGGACCCGAAGAACCCCTACAGCGGGCAGGTGATGTTCCACCGTCTCGGCACCGACGTCGCCGAGGACCGCGTGCTGTTCCGCCAGTTCACGAGGGAAGAAGACGAGAAGCTCGCCACGACCTGGGGTCCGTATGGCGGCCTGTCGCGCGACGGCAAGTGGCTCGTTCTGTCGTATTTCACGAGCACGAACAGCAACGACCTGTGGGTGGCAGACTTCGAGCGCTACCTTGCCACCGGCGAGCTGGTGAAGCGGGAAATCTCGGTCGGTCGGGATGGCTGGGCCTTCGGCCAGGTCGCCGCCGGAAAACTGTTCGTGCACACCACCCAGGGCGCGCCGAACGGCCGCGTGGACGTGGTGGACCTCGCCTCTGGTGAGCGCAAAGTCCTGGTCGCCGACCGGCCCGACGCCGTGATCGAGGAGCCCTTCGGAGGCGGCCTGAAGCTGGCTGACGGCGTGCTCGCGGTCGAGTACCTCGAGAAGGCCTCGAGCGCCATCGACCTGTTCCGCTTCGATGGCCAGCCGGTCGGCCGGCTGCAGTTGCCGGGCATAGGCAGCGGCTCGCTCGCTTCCGAACAGGATTCGACCGAGGCCTTCCTGTCTTTCGCCAGCTACAACTACCCGAGCACGATTTTCCGCGTGGACCTCACTGCACCCGAGGCCGCACCCGAGGTGTGGGAGCGGCCCGACGTGCCGGTGGACCCGGCGCAGGTCGAAGTGAAGCAGGCCTGGTACCCGTCGAAGGACGGCACGCAGGTCAGCATGTTCATCGTGCACCGGAAGGGCCTCGAGCTCGACGGTGCGCGCCCGACGATCCTGTATGGCTACGGGGGATTCGGCATCAGCATGACGCCGACCTTCAGCGCCACGCTGTTCCCCTGGCTCGAGGACGGCGGCGTGTACGCCGTGGCCAACCTGCGCGGCGGCGGCGAGTACGGAGCGGCCTGGCACCAGGCCGGCATGCTCGCCAGCAAGCAGAACGTGTTCGACGACTTCATCGCCGCGGCGGAGTGGCTGCAGAAGGCCGGCTATACGCGCAGGGACAGGCTCGCCATCCTCGGCGGCTCGAACGGCGGGCTGCTCACGGGCGCCGTCGCCATGCAGCGCCCGGACCTGATGCAGGCCGCGATCGTCGCGGTGCCGCTGCTCGACATGCTGCGCTACCAGGACTTCCTGATGGCGCGCTACTGGGTGCCGGAGTACGGCTCGGCCGAGGACCCGGAGCAGTTCCGGACGCTCCTGGCCTACTCGCCGTACCACCACGTGAAGCCCGGCACGCGCTACCCCGCCATCTTCCTCACCGCGGGCGAGAACGACGCGCGCACCCACGCGATGCACGCGCGCAAGATGGCTGCGAGGCTGCAGGCTGCGACCGAAGGCATGGACGGCGCCAATCCCGTGCTGTTGTGGGTGGACCGCGAGGCGGGCCACGGCCAGGGCAAGCCACTCAACCTGCGCATCCGCGATGCGGCGGACCAGCAGGGCTTCCTGCGCTGGCAGCTGGGGATGGGGGTGGGTAACTGAAAACGTCCCGGCCAGCAGCCGGGGACGATTAGGGAGACCTCACCAGCCCGGCGTGCCATGCTCCGGGCTGTTCCGTCCTGCGGAGGTCCGCTGATGGCTACCGTCCACCGCCGGCACCTGGCCGACCTTCACGGCGCCGCGCGCCTCGCGGTCGACGCGACGCTCGGCGTCACCGGCGTCGTCGAAGCGATGCACCACACGATCCAGCGGGTTTCTGCGCCTGTCGGCACCGCGCCGGGCGTGGGCAGGACCCGCGGAATCACGGGATTCGTCTATCGCTGCGTGCGCGGGACCACCCGCCTCGTGGGCACGGGCCTCGATGCGGCGCTGCCCCCGATCGCCTCGCTGCTGCCGGAGGGCGAGCCCTCGCCCGAGCGCGACGCGGCCGTCGCGGCGCTGAACGGCGTCTATGGCGATCATCTCGCCCGCACCGGAAATCCGCTGGCCATCGAGATGAGCTTGCGCCACCGCGACCGGCCGCTCGATCCGCGCCGGCCCGAGGCATTGCACGCGGAGCTGCGCGGCCGCGGCCCCGGCGCCCGCCTGCTGCTGATGGTTCACGGCCTGTGCCGGAACGAGCGGCACTGGCGGCGCGAGGGTCACGATCACGGCGCTGCGCTCGCGGACGACCTCGGCTTCGTGCCGGTCTACCTGCGCTACAACAGCGGCCTGCCCATCGCCGCCAACGGCCGCGCGCTGGCCGCGCTGCTCGAGGAACTGGTGGTCTCCTGGCCGGGCGAGGCTCCCGAGGTCGCCGTCGTCGGGCACAGCATGGGCGGGCTGGTGGCGAGGAGCGCCTTCCACCATGCCGATGCTGCGCGCCACGCGTGGCCGGCCCGCGTGCGCGACTGCGTGTTCCTCGGCACGCCGCAGCACGGCGCGCCGCTCGAGCGTGCCGGCCACTGGCTGGACCGTGCCATGGATATCTCTCCCTACGTCGCGCCGTTCACGCGCCTCGGCAAGGCGAGGAGCGCGGGCATCACCGACCTGCGCCACGGTTACATCACCGGCAAGCCGCGCGAGTTCGTGCCGCTGCCGCGGGGGGTCCGCTTCCATGCCGCGGCTGCGACCCTGTGCGCGAAGCGCGGCGCGCTCGCCGACCGCCTGCTCGGCGACGGACTGGTGCCACTGGAGAGCGCGCTCGGCCGCCATGCGGATCCCTCGCGGACGCTCGCTATCCCGCGCAGCCGGCAGTGGATCGGCTACGGCATGGGGCACCTCGACCTGCTCAGCCGGCCTGACGTGTACGCGCAGCTGCGCCGCTGGCTCGGCGGCTGAAACCCGCCGCGGTGCCTTCGGTCAGATGCCGAAGGCCTTCAGCACCGCGTCCGTGGCGCCCTCGAGGCCGCGTCCGGTGATGCCGCCACGCCGTCCTCCCGCGGGCATTTCCTCGTAGACAAAGCAGCCGGGGCCTCCCGCGAAGAGGTCGTTGAACAGGTCTTCCTTGCCGCGCAGGTAGGCGACGAAGGTCTCGCTGCGCGTGGTCCGGTAGTCGAGGTTGGCGCTGAAGCCGAGCGTCGCGGACTGGTTGATCAGCCTCGGCTGCCCGGCCTGCGGCTCCTCGCTGCGAACGCCGCGGCAGCCCTTCAGGACGAGCCTGCAAGGTCCGTGGAACACGAGGTAGCGCAGCTGCAGCGTGAGCCACGCGTGAAGGCTCGAGAGCCGCCAGTGGCGCGTGATGCGAACCGGCTCGCCCGCGGGCTTGACCACGCCTGCGAGCGCCCGTGGCTGCAGCACGAGGGCGGCCCCGGCCGGCAGTGCGAGGATCCCGACCTCGCCGAATGCATCCTGCTGCGATGAGACGATGACCCGGGTCGGCGCGCCGCCCTCGGGCCTGATCCGCGTCAGCGCAAACATCCCGGAGGCGAGGCTCGCGAAGGGCAGGGCAGCGTTCAGGAGCCACTGGGTGCGCTTCTCTGCAGGCCGGCTGCTGCTCTGCAGGAAGTCCGGCTGGACCAGCAGCTCCTCGCCGGGGTCGAGCTCGACCGGCACCGACACGGCCGAGTTGACCGGCGCGGGCGAGGCATCGGCGAAGGGCAGGATGCGGATCGGCGGCCGCCGGGCGGCCAGCGGCGCCACGATGAAGTACAGCCATGCCTTGATGAGAAACGGCATCAGCAGCACGCCCGCGAGTATCGTGAGCGCCAGCGGCAGCTGGGCGCGGATGGCCGCTACGAGCCTGCCGCGCGGATCCTGCTCGGCGCGGGCGCGCTGCGAATCGAGCAGTTGCTCGACCGATGCGATCTCGCCGCCCTTGCGCGAGCGGGCCTCGTTGAGTCCAGCCTGCCGTGGCGATACGGAGCCGGCAAGCTGGGCGATGTCACCCGAAAGGCGCGACCGCTGGGCCTGCAAAGGCGCGAGCGGCGAGGCGGCGATGGCCGGTGCAACGCGGTCGCGCGCCGTTTCCCAGGCGCGGGCGTTCGCCTCGAGGGCCGCCTGTCGCGCCCGGGCCGCCTCGAGCGCCAGCAGCTTCTCCGGGTTGACGTAGCGGTCCCAGAAGCGGATCTCCCGCTCGAGTGCCGCGACGTCGCCCGCCGCCACGCGTGCGGCGCGGCGGGCAGCCTGCGCCTGTCGCTCCAGGTTGGCGAAACGAGCGAGCGCCTCCTGCCAGCGCGGCTCGGCCAGGGCGATCCGTGCGGTGAGCGACTCCAGCTCCTGGCGCTTGCTTCGGGTCGCGGTCTCCATCTGCCGCGCCCAGTCGGCGGCATCCGCCTCGATTGCGGCGTCGAGCGAGGCCAGGTCCGTCCGCAGTCCCGCCAGCACCGACTCCTGGACCGCGATCTCCTCGCGCAGCGCTTGAAGTTGCTGCCACTCGCTGCGCAGCCACGCCACGGCCAGCAGCACGCCGATGATCACGAACAACAGGCCCAGCTTGCGGCCGAGCCAGCCGAGGACAGCGGCGAGCAGGTGAGTCATCAGGCGACCTCGCGCGATCCGGGAAGGGCGGCGGCGCCACCCGGGGTCAGGCGTCTTGTACTACGCGAACGGGCCCGCGACCAAACCGTCCGCCAGCGCGTCGAGCACATCGCGCTTCGCCAGCCGCGCGAGCCACGCATCGGGAATGCCCTCGACGCCGTAGTACGCGCCGGCGAGCTGGCCGTGGATGGCCGCGGTCGTGTCCGCGTCCTCGCCGAGGTTCGCCGCGAGCAGGCAGCCGCTCGGGAAGTCTTTGGTCCGCGCGAATGCCCACAGGGCTGCCTCGAGCGCGCGCACCACGTGGCCGCTGCCGCGGATCATGGGCGGCTCGCGCACGCGGAAGGTGCCGCCGGCCACCGCCTCGACCTCCGGGTGGAGCTCGCCGGGGGCCCACTGCCCGGCCACGGGGTGGAAGCGCGGGGCGAGCAGCGTCGCCTTGTCGAGGCCCGCGAGCGCGCCGAGGATCAGCCCGGCGAAGTAGCGGCAGGCGTCGACGCATACGGGCAGCGCGTGCGTGGTGCGCGAGCTCTCGCCCGCGAGCTGGATGGCGAGCGGCGGGTCGTGGCGGAAGAAGAGCGGCACCGGGGCGAGGCGCATCAGCGAGCCGTTGCCCGCGGAGCGCTCCGTCGTGCCGCCGCTGAAAGGCTCGCCCGACCACTCGAAGCGCTCGAGCGCCGCGCGGGTCGCGTTGCCGATGTCGAAGCACTGGCCGGTGGAGGACAGGTGCCCCTCCTTCCACCACCGCAGGTAGCGCTTGCACTGGTCGAGCGGCACGAAGCCGCCGCACTCGACCAGGCTCTCCGCGAGGCAAAGCGCCATGGAGGTGTCGTCGGTCCACTGTCCCGGCTTCAGGCCGAAGGGGCCGCCGCCGATCATGTCGGTCACCGGCGCGAAATCGCCGGGCCGCTTGAACTCGAGCGTCGTGCCAAGCGCGTCGCCGGCCGCGAGGCCGAGCACGGACCCGCGCACGCGGCTTTGGATCGTGGGGCGACCGTCCGTCGTCATGGGGCTCCTCCCTGGATCTCGGTTGATTATCACCGAAGCGATGGTTCAGGGAATGACCCAGGGAGAGGGGCTATTTGTCCTTCGGGTAGCCCACCGTCTGCGAAAGCAGCACCTGCTGGTCGTGGTTCAGGCCGAGCGCGTCGGCGATCGCGCCGCGATCGATCCAGGCGCGGATCACCGTCGCGAGCCCCTCGCTAGCCGCGAAGAGATACACATTCTGTGCGATCGCGCCGGCCGCAGCGGACGCAAAGCTCTCCCGGTGGGCCACGGGCACACGCCGCATGCGTGCGTGGTCGGCCACGTACACGAGGTCGAGCGGCGCCTCGTCCACGAAGTCCTGGTAGCCCGTGACGCGCCTCAGGTCGCTGGCCGCCACCAGCACGAGCGAATGCATCTTTGCGTCGTAGCGGTAGGCGCCTTCGGGCAGCGCGACATAGACGTCGATCTCCTGCGCATCCAGGGCCGACGGCGCGGTCCGTCCGCCGCCGCGGCGGTTCACGCCGTAGGCCGCCCAGAGGAGGCTCGACAGTTGCGGTCGCGGCAGCGGATCCTGCCTGAACTCGCGCGAGGAGCGGCGCCGGGCGATCGCCTGCATGAGCGGCAGGCCGCTCCTGCGATCCGGCGTTGGCAGCTTGATCGTCGGCCTGGCGTCACCCCTGGCCGGCTTCGGCCGCAGCTGGCCCATCATCCCGAGCGCGAACTTGGCGAGCGTGTTCATGGCGAGCCCCCGATGCGATCCGCAGGCAGGGCGAAGATGACGCGGCGCCGGTGCCGCGACAAGACGGGGTTTCCGCGAGACGTCGCACGGCCGTGCGACGTGCGCCCCCGCACAGAATCGCGCGGGTGCCGGCAGTTTCCCTTGACGGCGGCGGTGGCGAGGGATACTTCCATGCCATGAAACTCGTAATCACCCTCGTCGCATCGGCTCTCGTCCTGGGTTCGGTGGTGCCTGCGGCTGTTCTGGCCCAGTCCCCGGGCGATCGCACGGCGGCTACCACCGCTACCGTCGCTGATGAGCCGGACGCCGGCCGTCCTGTCGGCAGTTCGGCCTTTGTCGTCGTGACCCCCGTTACCGGTGGCGAGGCGACATCCGCACCGATAGGCGGCGACGGCCAGTTCAAGCTGTCCGGCCTCCCGCCTGGCCGCTACCGCCTCGCGATCACCTCGCGGCCGGCGAAGCAGACCCAGGGCGCTACCTTCGGCGAGCGCGTCAACGCCGGGATAAAGCCCACGGGCCCCTCCGTCGCCGACGGAACCGGCGCCTCGGGCGCGAAATCGAAGCACGACACGGCCAAGAACTCGATCTCGAACGTCCGTGTGCACGAGAGCGGCGGGCCGGCGCAGGGTGGCACGAGCGCGGCGGCGGCCGAGGGCAAGTACAAGATCGACGGCGGCATGCCGAACCGCATCTCGATGAACGTGACCGTCGGGCGCACGACCCGCGCGCTCGAGGTGGATGGCGAAGCCATCGAAGTCGAGGTCGCGCCGGGTGGCGTCCTTGCTGGGCGCGTGAGCGCCAAGTAACCTGCGGCGGACCGTCGGCGGCGCGCCGGCCAATCCACGGCGCCGGCAGCACGCGGATCTGTGACCGCGGTCGACGTTCCGGCCCGCAGATCGCGCGCATCGTTCTCCCACGGTTGCCCCGGCCCGCGTCGGATCCTCAGATCGACGGCGGTCCCCCGGGGCAGCATGAGGCGAGCCATGCGCGACGAGGCGCATGCGGAGCGTCCGCCGATCGGGACGGTGGTGGGCGCGATGGAACGCGCGTCGCGCATCTGCCGCCGCAGCCCGGTACCGAAGGGCAGGGTGCCGCCCGAGGTGTTGCGCCGACTGAGCCCGTGCGCGACGGCCAGATCGTGCTCACGCCGATGCGCATCCAGCGCGGCGATGCGGTGCGGGCCAGGCTTGTCGCCCTCGGGCTCGGTGAGGCCGACGTCGCTGACGCTGGGCGCGCAGGCTTGTAGGCGAGCCGCTTCGTACCGCTGGCGAGCACTGCCACGGCGCAGGAGTTGGTGCGCGTGCCTGGCTACCCGAAATTCCGGCTTTCGCCTGCCGACCAGGAAGAGTTGCTCGCCGACTGGTTGCCGTGGGTCGCGCAGGCTTGGGTGCGACGCCCAGGACGCTAGTATCACGGAACCAAGCACGGAACCGAGGCTTTCGATGGCGTGGAAAGGGATTCTCGTCGAATGGAACGACGACCGCGGCTTCGGCTTCATCCAGCCGGCCGAGGGTGGCGAGCGCGTGTTCTGCCACATCAGCGAGTTTCGCGAGCGCGGCCGGCGGCCGGCCCGTGGGCAGGTCCTGGTCTACGAGCTGACACGCGACGAGCGTGGCCGCCCGCGTGCGCAGCAGGTCCGTTACCCGAACGCGGCGCCACGCCCCGTATCTCCACCGGTCGCGTCACCGCGACTCGGTGCATCGATCGTTGGTTCAGGCGTCTTCGTGGCGATCATCGTTGGCGCGGCAGCGCTGGGCCGGTTGAGCTGGTTCGTGCCGGCGTGGATTGCCGGCTGCAGTGCCTTCCTGTTCCTGCTCTACGTGTGGGACAAGACCGCGGCGGAAGGCCGACGCTGGCGAACGCAGGAGAAGACGCTCAACCTGCTCGCCTTGCTCGGCGGCTGGCCGGGCGGCTGGATCGCCCAGCAGGCGGCACGTCACAAGACGCGCAAGGCCTCATTCCAAGCGGAGTTCTGGCTGGCAGTGATCGTCAACGTCGTCGTGCTGGGATGGCTGGTGTACACAGGTGGCGACCCGGTGGCGCTCCTGCACCCGTCGGGCTGAATTGGCGAGCGACCAGCGAGAGTGCAGCGTGTCGAGATTCGTGCTCCATTGCGGCTTATGATGGGTGCTGGCAAGAAAACGCGTCGCAATGCCGTTACGTCGCCGGTAGAGATCTACGGGCCCGAACGTGAACGTGAGTTCGACACAGCGGAGGCCGAGCTCGCAGATACACTGCCGGCTGGCCGCCGCATCACGCTTTCGGCGCCATCACGACCGGGATCTGACCGGCGGTCGTAGACGCGATGGAGCGAGGCATGACGACGACCCTGGCTACCAAGCAGGACCTCCGGCTCATCCGCCAGGAGATCGTGGCTCTGCGTGGCAGCACCGCCAGGGACCTCGACAACCTGCGCCTCAAGATGACGGTCCAGCTCGGCACGATGTTCATGGTCGGCATGGGCCTGCTGTTCGCCGCGTTGAGGCTGACCTCGTCCTGAGCAGCCGCCGCGGCGGCGTGGCGATCCATTCGCCCCGCTCGTTGGCCGAGCGCATCCTGGACTGATCGGCGCCGGCGTCGTCCCGGCTACAATACGGGCCGCGCGAGCCGGGCGGAGTTCCGGCTCCCTCAATGAGTTCGTTCAGCCATGCCTGCCGCCTCCGCGGACAACCCCACCCACTTCCAGCGCTGGCGCCGCGACACGCTCGTGCCCTTCGAGCACCGCGCCTTCGCGCTCTTCTGGTGGGCGTCGCTCGCCTCCGCCTTCGGCAGCATGATCCAGACGGTGGGCGCCTCGTGGCTCATGGCGACCATTGCGCCGTCGGTGGACATGGTGGCCCTCGTGCAGACGGCGGCGGCGCTGCCTTTCTTCTTCCTCTCGCTCATCGCTGGCGCGCTCGCGGATACGCGCGATCGGCGCCGGCTGATGCTCGTCTCGCAGTGGCTGACCCTGGCGGCCTCGGTCGCGCTCGCCGTCGTCGCGTTCACGGGCGGCGTCACGCCGTCGCTGCTGCTCGCGCTCACTTTCCTCATCGGCTGCGGCGCCGCGCTCTTCGCGCCGGCCTGGCAGGCTTCCATCGGCGACCTGGTCCCGCGCGAGCAGATCCCGCCGGCCGTCATGGCCAACGCGGTCGGGTTCAACATGGCCCGCAGCCTTGGCCCGGCGATCGGCGGCGTGATCGTGGCGGTCCTCGGGGCGGCGGTCGCGTTCGTCATCAACGCCGTGTCCTACCTCGGCATGATCGCCACGCTCCTGTGGTGGCGGCCGGCCCGCGTGCGCAGCGAGCTGCCGCCCGAGCCCCTGGGCACGGCGATTGCCGCGGGCGTGCGCTACGTCAGCCTCTCGCCGCACCTGCTCGCTATCCTGCTGCGCTGCGCCCTCTACACCATTCCCATCGCGGCGGCGCCGGCGCTGATGCCGATCGTGGCGCGCGACCTGCTGGGCGGCGGCGCGCCGACTTTCGGAATCCTGCTCGGCGCCTTCGGCATCGGGGCCATGCTCGGCGCGCTCGCCAGCGCGACGCTGCGCCAGCGCTTCCGTGCCGACGCGCTGCTGAGGGTGCTCGCCGCCATGGCTTGCGTGGCGCTCATCGCCATCGGCCAGAGCCGCTGGGCCGCGCTGACGGTGCTGGCCCACGTGCTGGCGGGCTCGACGTGGACGCTCGGCTTCGCCAACTTCAACATCGCGGTGCAGCTGTCCTCGCCGCGCTGGGTGACCGGCCGGATGCTTGCGACCTACCAGACGGTCGCGTTCGCCGGCGTGGCGCTCGGCAGCTGGTGCTGGGGCTTGGTCGCCCACGCCCAAGGCCTGCGCGAGGCCCTGACGTTGGCCGGGCTCTCGGCACTGGTGTCGCTCATCGCCGCGCGCTGGCTGCCGGTGTCGGTCGCGCCGCTGGGGTCACTGGATCCGCGGGCGGGCGCGGCGCTGAACCCGCCCAGCGCCGCGATTCACTCGGCCTCGGGGCCGATCGTCGTCACCATCGAGTACCGCGTCCCCGCGGAAAGCGCGGCCGAGTTCGTGGCCGTGGCGAATGAGCTTGGGCGGCTGCGGCGCCGGGACGGCGCGCGCGCGTGGTCGGTGAGCCAGGACATCGATGCGCCAGAGGTGTGGGTCGAGCGGTTCGAGCACCCGACCTGGCTGGACTACCTGCGCTGGCGGACCCGGCCGACGCAGTCGGACCAGCTGGTCCGCGCGCGCCTGGCGAAGCTCGTGGTCGGCGAGCACGGCACCGTGCGCCGGCTCGTCGCGAGGCCCACCGGCGCCGAGCCGCTCGGCGCCTCGTCCGGCCCCGAGCGCGAGGCGACGGCGGCCCGCCCGCTCGAGCGTGCCGTCGAGCGCGACCTGCACACCGACCTCACCGCCTAGGGTTGGCGGCGGCCGACGATCAGAGCTTTAGCGCGAGCGAGATCGCAACGAGCGAGAGCAGCCCGACGATGGCGAGGCAGTAGCCGAGTCGCAGCACCAGCACGCGGTTCATCTCGGCGCGCCGGATCAGGTTGGCGTTCTGCTCGGCCAGTTCCTTGATGAGCGTCGAGGATGCGAGCACCTGCTCGTTGAGGCTGGCCACCGTTGCCTCGAGGGCGTCGACCCTCGCCTCTGGCGATACTGCGACGCCAGCAGCCGGCGTGGCGCCGGTGGCCTGCGTGCCAGACTTCCTGGCGGCGGTGTCCCACAGCTTCCTGGCGCTGTCGAGCACCGCCGGGGCGTTCCGGATCACCTCGGTCCACGGCACCAGCTGGAGCACCGTCACCCACGGTATGGCCATTGGCGTCTCTCTCCCGTCAGCGCGGCCCGGCGGGCCACCGTGCAAGGGTGGACCGCCGCGGCATCCGCGAAGTTCTTCCGTTCGCGTGGGCTCCGCGCACTATTCCTCGTGCGCGTGCGCCTTCCTCATGAAGTCGTCGTTCACGCCCTTCTTGTGGCACTTCCCGCAGAAGCCCTTGTCGGGCATGACGAGGCCGGCGGCACGCGCCTTGTCGGGATCCTTCATGACGGACTTCGACTTGTACTCGCTGCCGGGGCCATGGCAACCCTCGCAGTCGAGCGGCGGCTTGCGCGCGGCATGCGGGTCCTTCGCCCAGGACTCGTACTGCACGTCGTGGCAGTCGCCGCATTCCTCGCTGCCGATCCGGGTCAGGCCCGGCTTGGTCGCGGCCACTTCCACGACACCACCCGGATCCACGATGTCCGCCGTCGGGGACGGGGCGGGCTCGTGCACCGCGGGCTTCGGTGCAGGCGCAGGCGCGGCGGCGAGCGCCGCGGGAGTGGCGGCGAGCGGCTGCGACGCCGTCGGTGCAGCCGGCCTCGGAGCAGTCGGCGCAGGCGCGACGGGCCTCGCGGGTGGCGTGACCGCTGGAGCCGCCATGGCGACAGGCGCCGGCGCGGCTGCGGCGGGCTTCACGGGTGGCATGGCGGCTGGCGTCGTGGTGCTCGGGGGCGCTGGCGTGGGCGCCAAGGCCTCGGCCGGCGCGAACGTAGCGGCGACCGCTTCCGGTTCCGGCGCGCTGGCGGGCTCGGCGGCCTCTTCCTGCGGCAGCGGCGCAGGCGCGGTCACGGCGGGTTCAGGGGCCTGGGCAGGCGCGGCGGTCGCCTCGGGCTGGGCGGGGCCGGATGATTCCTGCGAACAGCCGGCCATGAGCAGGGCGGCGAACAGGCATGCCCCGATGAGGCTGGTTCTCGTCCTCATGCGCGGATCCTCCGTGCGAATGGCGGTCGAGAGGGGGGACGGCCCGATGGTAAGCCTGAACGCGCGCCGCCCGCGTGAGGGATCGCCGATGCATGACCTTGCGCTCGTCCAGGAACGCCCGGGTGGCGGCGCCCATGCCTGTTCGCGCATCTCTCGCGGCTGTCCCTCGCCATGACCGCCGCGATTATCCTTCGGAAGCGCAACGCAGAATCAGGCCGATTCGCCGGAGAGCGGCGGCGCAGACCGGCAGGTAGAAAGGCGCCCACCGCGGCACCTCGAAGACGACCTCGCAGTCGGCTGGCCCGCGTGCGATGACCCGGTGGCCGGTTGCGGGAACGCCGGCGACGCGCCATCGCCAGTACGATCCCTCCTCCCACTCGGTGATCTGGAAACCGAGCCATGGCCCGACGCTCGTCTTCACCCGCCCGGTCGCGCCGGGGCCGACGAAACGGCGCGGGCAGTCGACCGCACGCACGCTCGGACCCCATTCAGGCCAGCGGACGGTGTCCACGAGAAGGTTCCAGGCGAGGTCGGCACTGGCCTCGATTTGGCGGCGTGTCTCCAGCATCGCGTGACTATACGTGCCGGGACGGGCGGGCCGCAGCCAGTCGCGCTAGGCTGGCGCCCCATGACCCGCGAAGAGCTGACGCGCCGCCACGCTGACTACGGGCGCTGGCGCTGGATCGCCGGCGCCGTCGGCGCCATGCCGCTCCTGTCAGTGTATTTCCTCGTGCACACGCCTTACCTGAAGGGCTTCCTTCCGGGCGCGAAGTTCCTCGCGGTGCTGATCCTGTTCTTCGTTCCGCTCGGCTGGCTGCTTGCCGTGACGCGCCTGTACGAGCGGTGGGGCGCTACGCGCTACGGGCTGCGCTGCCCGCATTGCGGCGAGGCGCTGCTCGGCCAGGCGCTTCGCCGGGCCATCAACAGGGGCTCTTGCCTGCGCTGCGGTGGGGAAGTAATCGCCGACCCTGCTTTCCCGGACGCCGGCCGCCCGGGCACCTGAACCGCGGCCGTCAGGCCGTGATCCACTCGACCATGGACTGCCAGCCCGGCGTCATGGCGACAGGGATGCGCCCGACCTGCAGGGCGACCCACAGCGCGCCTCCGATGACGTAGACCGGGTGCGGCCGTCCGCGTGTACGCCAGTCGTAGACGACGGCGGCCACCAGGAGCAGGTCCACGAACAGCGCCGGAACGATGGTTGCCTGCACGGGTGGGGGCGCGATGGCGCTGCTCCCGCCGGCGATGAACATCACCATCCGCGCGACTGCGGTGGCCAGCACCGCGAGCGTCGCCAGGACCATCAGCCGCTTGTGGGCCTCCGGCTGCCGCGCATTCAATGCGGCGACTGCCACCGCGCCGGCGAAGAACAGCATGTTGGTCAGCGGTGCGATCAGGAACGGTCCCGCGCGCTCCGCGTGTCCCGCCGCCGACTGCACGTGGAAGGAATGGACGGCGGCCATCCAAGCCACGACGAGCATTGACGCGGCCAGCAGCACGCCAATGACGCCGAGTGCGCGGTGGTGACCATAACGCCCGGCCGCCGCAAGGAAGGCTTGCGCGACGAACAGCAGGATCCAGGCGAAAAACAGCGCTGCGTGCAGGCCGATGATCGGAGCGAGTTCGAGGCGGCCTGAGGCGAGCGGCATCCAGAACGTCGGCACGAAGCCGAGGATGGCGATGGATGCGCAGGCGATCGCGAAACCAGCGTAGAACCGGCGCGGCTCGACGGCGGGCGGCTCGGACAGCACGGCCACCATGGTGGTCCCCCCAACGACCGGCTGCGGCATTCTGCAGCCGGCGCAGCGACCCTGTCATCGGCCGTGTGTCTGCGTGTCCGCTGCCTGGACAGTCAGGATCAGATCCGCGATGGCAGGCGGGTCGGCGCACGCGCTTGTCCGAGATCCTCGAACATCCGCCGGTACTGGCTCGGGCGCATCCCGGTGACGCGCTTGAAGAGCCGGCGGAAGAAGGACGCGTCGGCGTATCCGACCTCGGCGCTGATCTCGTCCACCGGCAGTGCGCCGGACTCCAGCAGCCGCTTGGCCTCCTCGATGCGCAGGTTCTGCAGGTAGTCGATCAGCGGGCTTCCGGTCGCCGCCTTGAATCGCCGCTTCAGCGTCCGTTCGGGGACCTGCGACAGCGCGATGACCTGCCCGATGGCGTCGATCTCCCGGAAATGCCGCTTGAGCCAGTCCTCGCAGCGGCGGACTACGGCGTCCGCGTGCGGCAGATTGCGCGCGAGGTTCGCATAGGGGAGGTTGCCTTCGTCGTGCCACTTGAGCAGGTACACCTTGGCGATGCGCAGCGCCTCGCCGGGACTCGCGTGCCTGGCGATGATATGCAGGACGAGGTCGTGCCAGGACGTCGTGCCGCCGGCCGTGACGATGCGCCCGTCGGTGCGCGCGTAGGCGAGGTTCGGCGCCGGGTCGAAGCGCACGCGCGGATAGTGGCGGCGGAAGAGATCCTCGTAGCCCCAGTGCGAGGTCGCGTGACAGCCGTCGAGCAGGCCCGTTTCGGCGAGCATCACGGCTCCCGAGCAAGCGGAGTAGAGGGCCGAGCCCCCGCGATAGCGGCGGCGCAGCCAGTCGATGATGGAGGGGTAGCGGCCGTGGATCGTCTCGTCCGGGCCCAGCCATAGCTCGGGGACGATGACGATAGGCGCGGCAGGGTCGTCGCCGATCGAGCAGTCGGGCCGCACCGGGATGCCATTGCCGCAGGAAAAAGGCGTGCGGCGCGGGGAGACTACGCGCACGCGGAACAGCTGTCGCTCGTCGCCGCTGCGCGACAGCTGCTGCCACACGCTGCCGGCGGCGGAGAGCACGTCGAGCATGCCGTAGAGCGCAGAGCCGGCGGTCTCGGGCACCGCTACCAGGAGCACGTCGAGCGGCTGCCTGCCGGATCGCTTCATGGCGCCCCCGAATCAGTGGCACGAAAAGCCCGTTACTGTCAGAAAACCATCTTCTGGGCCTCGCCGTCAACGCCTAGCCTGTTCCCACGGCCGATGCCGCAAGGCGGCCGGCCAGCAACCAACCAGACGAGGAGAGCGATCATGACCCAGACGATGCGAAAGGAAACCGCGGCGGCGAGCCGCATGATGAACGGCGTCAACCTCGATGCGCTGATGGCCACGGTGACCGCCATCAAGGGCGAGCCCGAGCTCGGCGCCTGCCGCTTCCGCGCGAGCAACACCTGGCTCGCCGGCAACCACAACCGCAGCACCGTGAAGGGCTTCTACGGCGCGAAGCAGGAGATGGTCCACAGGCAGACCTTCACGATGGATGCGGACGAGCCGGCGATCCTGGCCGGCAACGATGACGGCGCGAACCCCGTCGAGCACCTGCTGCACGCGCTGGCCTCGTGCCTCACGACCAGCATGGTGGCGCATGCCGCGGTGCGCGGCATCCGTATCGAGTCGCTTGAGTCCGAGCTCGAGGGCGACCTGGACCTCAACGGGTTCCTCGGGCTCGACGAGTCGGTGCCCAAGGGCTACACCGCGATCCGCGCGAAGTTCCGCGTCAAGTGCGACCCGAAGGACCGGGAGCGCGTGCGGGAGCTGGCGCAGTTCTCGCCGGTGTTCAACACGCTGACGCGGGGAACGGAGGTCAGCCTCACGGTCGAGGGCCCGTAGAGACGGGCGGAGTGCGCCGGGGCGGCTGCTGCCCCGGCGCGCCGGTCCCGCTGCTCCCCTGGGCGCGCCCTGCGTTTCGACGGCCACGCCGGGCGGGCCGAGCCAGGTTCGCGGCTAGGTGCCGCAGAAGGTCTGCAGCACCCGTTCTTCCGGCTGCGGTGGTGTCGAATAGCGCGCCAGCGCGGGCCGATCCTCGAATGGCCGGATCACCACTTCGAGAAGCTCTTCGAAGGGTGCGAGATCGCCGCGATCCACGGCGGCGTCGAGCGCCTGCTCCACGCGGTGGTTGCGGGGGATGAAGGCCGGGTTCACGGCTCGCATCCGCGCGGCGCGCTCCGGGGCCGCCAGCGGATCGCGTGCGAGGCGCTCGCGCCAGCGGACGAGCCAGGCGTCGCAGGCCGCCGGATTCGCGAAGAGCTTACGAAGCGCGGCGTCCGCAGCGGGATCCCGCGCGGCGCCGCACAGGCCCCGGAAGGTGAGCGTGAAGTCGGCCGACGACGCCTGCATCGCCTCGAGAAGGTCCTGCGCCAGTGCGACGTCACCGTCCTCCGCGGTCGCGAGTCCCAGCTTGCGGCGCATGCCCTCGAGCCACTGCTGGTCGAAGAGCGCCGCGAAGCTTCCGAGCACCGCGGTGGCCCGCTCGATCGCGCGGTCCTCGCTGGGGTCCATCAGGGGCAGAAGCGTTTCCGCGAAGCGGGCGAGGTTCCACTGCGCGATCGCCGGCTGGTTGCCGTAGGCGTAGCGGCCGCGCTGGTCGATGGAGCTGAATACCGTTGCCGGGTCGTACTCGTCCATGAACGCGCAGGGCCCGTAGTCGATCGTCTCGCCGGAGATGGCCATGTTGTCGGTGTTCATCACGCCGTGGATGAAGCCGACGTGCAGCCACTGTGCTACCAGACGCGCCTGCCGCGCGACAACGGCCTCGAGCAGCGCGAGCGCAGGCGTCGCTGCGCCGGCGGCGTCCGGGTAGAGCCGGTCGATGACGTGCGCGACCAGCTCGCGCAGTCCCTCGGTGTCGCCGCGTGCGGCGAAGTACTGGAAAGTCCCGACGCGGACGTGGCTCGCGGCGACGCGCGTGAGCACCGCGCCCGGCAGCGCCTTGTCACGGTACACGGGCTCGCCCGTGGCGACCACCGCGAGCGAACGCGTGGTCGGGATGCCGAGCGCGTGCATGGCCTCGCTGATGACGTACTCCCTGAGCGCCGGCCCGAGCGCGGCGCGGCCGTCGCCGCGGCGGGAGAAGGGCGTCTGGCCCGCGCCCTTGAGGTGGATGTCGCGGCGACGACCGGCGCGGTCGATCACCTCGCCGAGCAGGATGGCCCGCCCGTCGCCGAGCTGCGGCACGAACTGGCCGAACTGGTGGCCCGCATAGGCCATCGCGATGGGCTCGGCGCCCTCGGGGATGCGGTTGCCGACGAGGATGGCGGCGCCGTGTTCCTCGAGCGCCGCGAGATCGAGGCCCAGCTCCGTCGCGAGTGGACGGTTCAGCGCGACGAAGCGCGGGTCTGCGACCGGCGTGGGAAGGACGCGCGCGTGGAAGCGATCAGGCAGCCGCCGATAGCTGTTGTCGAAGCGAAACGGCATGGCTCAGCGACGCGTGGTGCCGGGTGCCGGGCGGAAGGGCACGACCGCGTCATCCCTTCGCGTGGCTCCCGTCTCGACCGTGGCGCTCGCCCGCAGCTCCCGCACCCACGCGGCGCTGCGGTGCGCGAAATCGGGCACGTCGGCCGCCGGCATCGGCCGCGCGATCAGGAAACCCTGCGCCTGCAGCGTCCCGAAGCCGCAGAGCCACGCGAGCTGCTCGGTACGCTCGATGCCCTCGACGGTGACCTCGAGCCCGAGCGTGTGGCAGACGCCGATGATGGAACGCGCGATGGATTCGGTTCGCCGGCTGCCCGGCGCATCGGCCACGAGGCTGCGGTCCAGTTTCACCCGGCGCAGCGGCAGTCGGGACAGCGAGTTGATCGAGGAGTAGCCGGTGCCGAAATCGTCGAGCGCGAGCCCGATGCCGTTCCCGCGGACGCGGCGCAGCGCCTCGACGGTCGCAGGCGAGGTCTGGAACGCCGTCTCGGTCAACTCGAGCTCGATCGCCTCGCCCGGCAGGCGATGACGTTCGAGGACCTCGGACAGCCGATCCACGAAACGATTGTCCAGCAGCTGGTGCACCGACACGTTGATCGCCACTCGGGCGTCGCTCAGGCCCCGGGCCCGCCAGTCGGCAACGGCAGCGGCGGCGGTGTCCAGCACCCACTCGCCAACCTCGATGATGAGCCCGGACTGCTCCGCGATCGCGATGAAATCGCCCGCCGGGATCGCGGGGCCGCCATCGCGGCGCCAGCGCAGCAAGGCCTCGAAAATGATGGCGCTTCCGTCGGGCAGCGATACCTGCGGCTGGAACTCCAGCGCCAGCTCGCTGGCGTCGAGCGCCCGTCGCAGCGACTGCTCGAGGCGGAACCGCTCCTCGGAGCCCTCCAGCATGGTTCGCGAGAACGTGGAAATCCGGTTGCGCCCAAGGGCCTTGGCGCGAAACAGCGCGGTGTCCGCGGCCCGCACGAGGCCCGCCGCGTCTGCGGCGTGCTCAGGCATCAGCGCGACGCCTACGCTCACGCTCACGAGAATCTCGCGGCCGCCAAGGGCGAGCGGAGCGCGAAAGCCATTGACGATGCTCTCGGCCATCGCAGTGCTGGACTGGGCCGTAGAGCTTTCCTCCATTGCGACGACGAACTCGTCGCCGCCGAGCCGCGCGATGAAGCGCCCCTCGCCGGCGATGAGCCTCAGGCGGCCGGCGATGGCCTTCAGGAGCTCGTCACCGGTGGCGTGGCCGAAGCTGTCGTTGATGACCTTGAAATTGTCGATGTCGAGCGCGATGAGGCCGAGACCGGCTCCGCGCCGGGCCGCGGAACGCGCCGCCCGTCGCAGGTGGTTGAACGCGAACCGGCGATTAGGCAGCCCGGTCAGCGGGTCGTGGTGCGCGAGAAAGGTCAGCTTCCGGGTGCGGGCCCTGACCCGGTCCTCGAGCTGCTGCTGCTGGCGCGCGACCTCCTGGTCCGCCGCCGAGAGCCGCTCGGCCATCTGGTTAAAGGCCTGTGCGAGCTCGTCCAGCTCGCGCGGCCCGCCGCTAGGCACCCGCATGTTACGGCCACCGCGGGCGAAGGCGCGGGTCGCGCGCGTCAGCCGGCTGACGGGGCGCAACACGGCGAGCATCGTCAGCAGCGACACCAGCAGGGTCACGCCCAGCACCTGGAAGGTGAGGCGGCTGATGGCGCGCTCGGCCGAGCGCGCCGCGTCCTCCGCGCTGCCGGCGGCATCCGCCACGGCGCGGCTGGCCGGAGCGGCGAGCGCGGCGTCCAGGCGCTCGGGCAGCTGGCGCCCCGACTCGGAGAAGCGTGCGCGCAGCGCCTCGAGCGACGCATCGAGCCCCAGCACCTCCTGCTGCAGCCGCTCGGCCGTGCCGAGGTCTTCCTCGACGAGGTCGAGCCAGGCGCGGCCCGGCGAACGCGCCAGCTCTCCGCGGAACTCCGCGAGGGTGGCCCGGAAGTGGCGCGTCGCGGCACGCAGCTCCGTGTCCGGCGCCTCGGGTCCGGAGACGAGGTAACTGTTGAGCGCCGAACGCAGGCGGCCGAGCGCCAGCTCGAGCTCGGCATAGACACGCCGTGAGTGCACCGGGTCGGGCAGTGTCGAGTCCGCGGCGAACGCCGTGGATATGCGCCGCGCGAGCCCGTCGAGCGACTCGCGTATGCCGTTCAGCGCCGCCTGGCGCTGCTCGCCGACGTCGATCAGCGACCAGGCGAGGCCGGCGTGGCCTCGCGCTTCCTCGCGAAGGCGCGCCACGTCGCGCGAGGCGCCCGGCTGAAGTTCGGCGTAGGCATCGAGGCTGCCGAACATCGCGGCCTCGGCCTCGGTCACGTTGATGCGGCTGGCTTCGGTCGGGCGGCGGACTTCGGCGAGCACCGCGCGGTCGAAGGCCAGCACGCGGTAGGTCAGCGCCTCGGCGGCACGCGCGAGCGGCACCTGGGCGGTCTGTGCGCGTCCCAGCGTGTCGATGGCCGCCCGCATGTCGCGCTGCGCGGCGGCGTGCCCGAGCAGCAGCACGGCGGCGATCGCGGTGAAGCCGAGGCCGAGGCGCGCGGCGAAGCCGAGGCGCCGGCGGCGAGGCCGTTCTGCGGGTGTAGGGGCCATGAGCTGCACTGTAAGCCCCCGCGCCTCCCGGCAGAAGCCCGGGGTGTGGGGTTTGTGCGACGGCCCCGCCAGGCCCTAGCCAGTAAAGCGAGAAACGAGCGGCTGGTCCTGCGGAACCTCCGGCTGGAACTGCCGCGCATCAGCGAAGGCGGCGACGAAGGCTGGGCGCTTGGCCAGCCGCGACAGGTAGGCGCGGAACAGCTCGTCGCGGCACATCCCGTAGCCGCGCGCCCAGGTAACGCAGTGGCCGATGACGCAGTCCGCCGCGGTGAATGCATCACCGCAGATGAAGGACGAGCGCTCGAGGCGGCGGGCCAGCTGGGGCTCGACCTCGCCAGTGAACTTGGCCCGGTAGCGGGCGACCGTGCGCGGGTCGCGCTCGGAGATCGGCAGCACGTGCTCGTGGATTCGCACCTGCCAGAGCATCATGTCCGCCCAGCTGCCGCCGAAGTGCAGCATCTGCAGGTAGTCGGCGCGCTCCGGGGAAGCCGCGGGCGGCGGGGCGAGGCCCCTCTCCGGGTAGGCGTCGGCCAGGAACGCGACCATCGCGGCGCTTTCCAGCATGACCTGCACACGGCCGTCATCCCAGGTGATCTCGAGGACGGGCACGCCATGATTCGGGTTGAGCCGCAGGAATTCCTCGCCGTACTGCACGCCGTCGTACAGGCCGACCGTCTCCACCTCGAAGGCGTCCCCGACCGTTTCGTGCAACGCCCACTTCACCCGGGCGCTGCGGGTGGCGGGGTAGTGGTAGAGCTTCAGGCGGCTGATCTGCATCGAGGCCTCGATCATAGCCGACCTCCGCGGAGGTGCGGGCTGGCACAATGCCGGCTGCGGCGCCCGCCGTGACGCAAAGCCGGACCCTTGCCCACATGTCTCTATTCGATCCCCTGTCGTTTTCCCGCGGCCCCGTGCTCAGGAACCGCTTCGCGCTGGCTCCGCTCACCAACCTGCAGAGCCACGACGACGGGCGTCTGTCCGAGGACGAGTTCCGCTGGCTCACCCTGCGCGCGAAGGGCGGCTTCGGGCTGGTGAGCACCTGCGCCGCGCACGTGCAGGCGCAGGGCCTGGGCTTTCGCGGCCAGCTGGGGATCTTCGCCGACGTTCACCTGGAGGGCCTGACCCGCCTCGCCGCCGCGATCAAGGCCGCCGGCAGCGTCGCGGTGGTTCAGCTCCACCACGCCGGGCGGCGCTCGCCGCCGGACCTGGTCGGCGGCCGGCCGGTTGCGCCGTCGGAGGATGCCGAGACCGGCGCGCGCGCGCTGTCCCTCGGCGAGGTCGAGCAGCTGGCGGAGGATTTCATCGCCGCGGCGCTGCGCGCCGAGCGCGCGGGCTTCGACGGCGTCGAGCTCCACGGTGCGCACGGCTACGTCATTTGCCAGTTCCTGAGCCCGCAGTTCAACCGCCGCGACGACCGCTATGGCGGTACGCCCGACAACCGGGCCCGCCTGTTGCTCGACGTGATCGCCGGCGTTCGCGCTCGCTGCCGGCCGGATTTCCTCGTCGGCGTCAGGCTCTCGCCCGAGCGTTTCGGTCTCGCGCTAGACGAGATGCAGGCGCTGGCCGGGCGGCTGATGCGGGAGGCCCAGATCGACTTCCTCGACCTGTCGCTGTGGGACGTGAACAAGGAGCCTGAGGAGGAAGCGCATCGCGGCCGCAAGCTGCTCGCCTGCTTCACCGGGCTCGATCGCGGCGAGGTGCGCCTCGGTGCGGCCGGCAGGATCGACAGCGGCCCGGCGGCGGCGCGGGCGCTGGCCGAGGGCCTCGACTTCGTCATCGTCGGGCGCGCCGCAATCCTCCACCACGACTTCCCGCAGCGCGTCCGGGCCGACCCGTCGTTCATGCCGGTGCCGACGCCGGTTTCGGCCGGCTACCTGCGCGACGAGGGCCTCGGCGAGGCTTTCATCGACTACATGCGGACCTGGGAGGGCTTCGTCAGCGCCTAGGGTATTCGCGGTTTCGCCGCTGCGCGCACAGGTCGCACAGCAGGTCGCCGTCCACCCAGTGGTGGCTGGTGGTCGTGCCGTCCGCAAGCCTCGCCCAGTCGCCGAACCCTTCCACGCCGGGATCGCCGACGCGCACGTGGAACCTGCAGCGAGGATTGCTGCAGAAGAATTCGCTGGAGCCCCGTACGGGCGGGGCGAAGTGCAGGGGCTCGGCGGCCATCGTCGTCTCTGGGGTCGGAGCCCGAGACTACGCCACGCGATCCGCGATGTGCACCCGTGTTAACACCTGTTGCAGACCGAGGCCACCGCAGGCGGGCTCTCGATGGCGCCACGGGCTTGACCGCGGCGCTGCGGCGACGGCTAATAGCGCCCCTGATCGGCCGGTCCGGAATCGAGGTGCAGCGTGGCGATGACGAGGCGATGGGTCGGTGTGCTGGCGGGCGCGATGCTCCTGCCGATGGCTTCGCTGCCGTCGACGAGCGCGGCGCGGCCGCCGCTGCCGGGCGACCCGGCGTCCGCGCGCGTGTCCTGGCCCGATGCGGACTATGATCCGTCGATTCCGACCGCCGAAGCTGTCCTCGGCTTCGAGATCGGCAGCGAGCTCGCGCGTCACGCCGAGGTGCGGCGCTACTTCGACGCGCTGGCTTCCGCGGCGCCGGACCGCGTGCGTCTGTTCGAAATCGGCGAGAGCTGGCAGGGACGCGGACTGTTCTACGCCGCGATCGGCAGCCCGGCCAGCATTGCGCGCCTCGAGCAGATCCGCACCGGCATGGCCCGGCTCGCGGACCCGCGCGGCCTCGCGCCCGACGAGCCCGCGCAGCTCGTGGCAAGCCTGCCCGCGATCGTCTGGCTGGCCTACTCGGTCCATGGCAACGAGCCCGGCACCACCGACGCGGCGCTCAAGACGGCCTACCACCTGCTGGCGAGCCGGGGCGACGCACGTGTGGCGCGCATGCGCGAGGAAACGCTGGTGCTGATCGCGCCGCTGCAGAACCCCGACGGCCGCGAGCGTTTCATCGAGAGCACCCGCGCCGGCCGAGGCCTCGAGCCGGACCCGAGCCCGCTCTCGGCCGAGCGCGACGAGCCCTGGCCGGGCGGGCGGTCGAACCACTACCTGTTCGACATGAACCGCGACTGGTTCACCCAGACCCAGCCTGAGATCCGCGCGCATGCGGCCGCGCTGCTGATGTGGAACCCGGTCGTGGTCGTGGACGTGCACGAGATGGGGACGGACCGCACCTACTTCTTCCCGCCCGAGGCGGACCCCTTCAACCCGCACCTGACGGCCGCCCAGCTCGCCAACACCGAGCTGGTCGGCCGTAACAACGCGGCCTGGTTCGATCGCTTCGGCCTGCGCTACTTCACGCGCGAGGTCTACGACGGCTTCTTCCCGGGCTACGGCAGCGGCTGGCCGAACTACCACGGCGCGAGCGCCATGGTGTACGAGCAGGCCTCCTCGCGCGGCCTCGTGGCGCGCCGCTCGGACGGATCGATCCTGCGCTTCGCGGACACGGTGCAGAGCCAGTTCATTGCCTCCCTCTCGGCCATCGAGGTCGCGGCGAATAACCGCGAGAAGTTCCTCCGCGACTTCGCCGATTACCGCGCGAGCGCGGTGGCCGAGGGCCGGCGCGAGCCGGTGAAGGCCTACGTCCTGTCGGCGGAGTCCGATGCCGACATGGCGGCCCGGCTCGCCGTGACGCTGGCGCGCAACGGCATCGAGGTCGGCCGCGCCGACTCGGCCTTCCAGGCCTGCGGTCGCCGCTTCCCGGCGGGCAGCTTCGTCGTTTCCGCGGCGCAGCCGGCAAAGCGCCTGGTGCGCACGCTGCTCGACGAGAAGACGCCGATGGACCCGGCCTTCCTGAAGAAGCAGGCGGAGCGCGTCTCGCGCGGCCTGCCGGACCAGATCTACGACGTGACGGCCTGGTCGCTGCCGCTCATGTTCAACGTGCCGGCCTTCAACTGTTCGTCGCTGCCGAACGTCGCGACCGCGCCGGTCGCGCCCGACTGGCAGCCGGCGGGACGAGTCGTCAATCCTGGCGCGCGCGTGGCCTTCCTCGTGCCCTGGGGAAACACGGCGTCGGCGCGCTTCCTGGCGGCGGCGCTGCGGTCGGGAATCACGGTTCATTCGTCGAACAAGCCGTTCACCGCGGGCGGAGCCGCGTACCCGGCCGGCTCGCTGGTGATCCCCGTGGCGGGCACTGCCGGCCTCACCGCGCGGCTCGAGGCGCTGGCGGCGGAAAGCGGCGCCACGGTGACAGGGGTCGACGACGGCTGGGTCAGCGACGGCCCTGGCTTCGGCTCGCCGAGCGTGCTGTTCATGCCTACGCCGCGCGTCGGCTTGCTGTGGGACGAGCCGACCGATCGCGGTTCCGCCGGTAGTGCCCGCTTCGTTCTCGAGCGCCAGTTTGGATATCCGGTCACGCCCATCAGGACCCGGCGCATCGCGAGTGCTTCGCTGGACGGTTTCGACGTGATCATCGTGCCGGGCGAGGGTGGCAGCTATCGGTCTACGCTCGGCAAGTCGGGCGCGGAGAACCTGAAGGATTGGGTTTCGCGGGGCGGCGTGCTCGTGGCGCTCGGCAGCGGGACGCGCCTGCTGGCCGACCCCGATGTCGACCTGCTGCCCATCCGGCTCGAGGACGGTGTGTTCGACCCGGAGGAGGGCGAAGCCGGGGAGAAGGGTGGCAAGGGAAGCGAGCCAGGCAAGGACGACGATGCGGATGACGGCCGCGTGCCGGGCACGATTCTCGCGACCGAGGCCGACCTCGAGAAGGCCACGCGGCCCGACAAGGAGCCGCCGCGCGTCGTTGCCGGCGTGCTGGCCGAGGCTCTCATCGCCGATCCGGAACACTGGCTGGCCGCGGGCGTGTCGCCGAAGCTCAATGTGCTGGTGACCGGCAACGACATCTACAGCCCCGCCCGCCAGAACGCGGCCGACACGGTCGTGCGCTTCGCCGGCCCGGATGCGGTCCTGAAATCCGGGGTGCTTTGGGAGGACAGCGGCAGGCAGCTCGCCTTCAAGCCCTTCGTGGTGTCACGCAAGCATGGTCGCGGGCTTGCCATCGGCTTCACCGCCGACCCGAATTTCCGCGCACATCTCGCGGGACTCAACCTCGTGTTCGTGAACGCCATCTTCCGCGGTGCGGCGGCCGTCTACGATGCGAACCGCACGCGCCAGTCGGAAGAGACCTAGGAGTTCCGCCGATGCGCGAGTTGTCACGGTGAGCACTGCCGGCCCGCTCGACCTCGCCGGCCGGCGCGTCCTCGTGACGCAGGGCAGTGAGTTCATGGGCCCCGCGCTTTGCGAGGTTTTCGCCGAGCTCGGCGCGGCCGTGATTGCGGACGACCGGCCGCTGCTGGACCCGCAGGCGCCCGCGGCGCTCGTGGCCGGCGCCGGGCACGTCGATGTGCTGGTCGCCAATCTTGCGCTGCCTGCGCCGTCCACGCCGGTGGCCCAGGTCACGGATGCGGAGTGGGCGCAGGTGTTCGAGCATCTCGTGCACCCGCTGCCGCGGCTCGTGCGCGCGGTGCTGCCGCAGATGACTGCGCGCCGCTCGGGCAGGATCGTCGTCATGGGCAGCGCCTCGGCGCTGCGCGGCATGAAGCGCGCCTCGACCTACAGCGCGGCCCGCGGCGCGCAGCTTGCCTATGTGCAGGCGGCAGGCGTCGAGCTGGCTCCGCTCGGCATCCGCCTGAATGCCATCGCGCAGAACTTCGTGGACAACCCGACCTACTTCCCGCCCGAGGTGCAGGCGAACCAGGCGTTCCAGGAGCGCCTGAGGCGCGAGGTGCCCCTCGGCCGGCTCGTGTCGCCGCGCGAGGATGCGCTCTTCGCGGCCTACCTGTGCAGCGATGCGGCGGACTGCTTCGTCGGGCAGGTGTTCCCGGTGTGCGGCGGCTGGGCGCCGCGCTGAGCCGGCGTGTTCACGCACGATGGCGCCCTGTGCGGGAGGACGATGGTGAAGAGGCGCTTTTGCGACACGAGCATGGGCCAGGTTCATGTCGTGACGGCGGGCGAGGCGCCCGGCACGCCGCTGCTGCTGCTGCACCAGACGCCGCGGTCGGTCGATGAGTTCGCCGAGGTCATCCCGCTGCTGGCCCGGTCGCGGCGCATGATCGCGGTGGACATGCCGGGCTATGGCTGCTCGGACCCGGTGCCGGGGCAGCCGGCCATCGAGGACTACGCCCGCGCCGATCTCGAGGTGCTCGACGCCCTCGGGGTGGAGCGCGCCATCGTCGTCGGTCACCACACCGGCGCGGTCATCGCGGTGGAGCTGGCCGCGATGGCGCCCACGCGCATCGAGCGCGTGGTCATGTCCGGGCCGGTGTATATGGATGCCGCGGGCCGGGCCGAGATCGCGCAGTTCTTCAAGCAGTGGCACGTCGCGGCCGACGGCAGCCACTTGCTCGACAAGTGGACCAAGATGTACGCCTGGCTGCCGCGGGCCGACCTGGTGCAGCGCTTCGTCGTGGACCTCTTCCGCGCCGGCAAGCTGTCCGAGCAGGGGCACTTCGCGGTGGCCGGGTACCACATGGAAGATCGCCTGCCGCTCGTGCGCTGCCCGGCGCTACTGCTCTATTCGGAGCGCGACCCGTTCGCCACGCCGGCGCGCGCCGAGCCGTTGCGGCAGGCTTTCCGGCCGAACCGGGAAGTCACGCTGGACGCGGGCGTGTTCGTCGCCAACGAGGCGCCGGAGGCGTTCGCCCGCGCGGTGCTCGACTATGTCGAGGGGGAGCCCTGATCCGCGAGGGGTCGTGGCCCCGGGTGCCGCGGCCCGGTGCCGGCTGACTGCAAGTCCCTCGTACCGCGTGAGCTGAGCACGGCCGGCAGTTCGGTGGGCGCGAGCAGGTGCAGGTGCGCGCGCTCGTCTCCGCCCGCGACGGCGTGGAAGGCAGCGGCTGCCGCCGCTCGCGCCGCTTCCGCGACATCGAGCGCGACGACGAGCCTGAAACGGTTCAAGCCGAGCGCGTCGCGCTGCGCGCGACCCTCGGCGGCGAGCGCGCGCACGGCCTCGGCGAGCCCCTGCGTACCCTCGGGTTCCACGATGCAGATGAGCAGGCGCTGCCCGATCAGCAGCCGCTGGTAACCGGGCCGGCCGGGCGTCGCGGGCTGCGCTGACAGCTCGACCGACAGAAAGACGTCGTCGGGGCAGCCACAGCCCAGCGCGCCGCGGACGAATTGCTCGATGGACGGATCGGCCTGGGTCATTCCTTGAGCCACCTCCACCCCTAGCCTAGCACCGGGATTGGCAATGGAGGCCCTTCATGAAGGCAATCACTCTCGACCGTTTCGGGCAGCTGGTCGAGGCCGGTGTGATCGGATTCGGGGCGCTCTGGGCGGCGTGGGCCGCGCTGTCGGCGCTGTAGCGCCGGCGGCCTGGCAGGAGCGCGTGCGCGGCGCGTGGCGCCGCCACGGCGCCAACCGGTCCTAGTAATGCGGCGGGATCTCGAAGGGATCCTGCGGCTGTGCCGGCTGCTGCAGGTTCTCGAGCATCTGGTGCAGCCGGTCGAGGCGATCCTGCAGGCGCCGGAGGTCCTGCTGCTGGCGCACGAGCACGTCGCTCAGCTCCTGCTGGGCGCGCTCGAGGTGCGCCACCTTGAATTCCAGCGTGTCCAGCCGCTCGGCGTCCGTCACCGTCCTGCCTCCATCGCCTTCGCGCGGCCGCGAGCATAGCGTGCTCGGGCCGCAGTTATCATGTGGCCATGCTCCGCACGCTGCTGACGCTGATCGCGGCCGCCGGCCTCGCCTATGTCTCCCTCTGTGCCTGGCTCTTCGCCACGCAACGCTCGCAGATCTACTTCCGGACCCCTGAGTCGGATGCGCCGGGCGCCGCCGCGCTCTGGCTGGATAACGACGGGCTCAGGCTCAAGGTCTGGGCCGTCGAGCGCCCCGGGCCGCGGGCTGTCGTCTACTTCGGCGGCAACGCCGAGGACGTGGCGATGAGCCTGCCCGAGCTCGAGATCACGAGCCCCGGCCTGTCGCTTTACCTGATCAACTACCGTGGCTACGGCGGCAGCGAGGGCGCGCCGACGGAGGCCGGGCTCTACGCGGATGCGCTCGCACTCTTCGACCACGTCCGGGCGCGGCACCCGCAGGTCGCGGTGATGGGCCGCAGCCTGGGCAGCGCGGTAGCGGTGCACGTGGCCAGCGAGCGCGACGTGGACCGCCTCGTCCTCATCACGCCTTTCGACAGTTTCGTCAGCGTGGGCGAGGCGCACTTCCCGGTGTTCCCAATACGCTGGCTGTTGCGCGACCGCCACGACGCGGCCAGCCGCGCCGGACGGGTGCGCGCGCCGGTGCTCGCCCTGATCGCGGGCGAGGACGAGATCATCCCGCGCGCGAGCGCCGAGGCGCTGGTCTCGTCCTTCGCGCCGGGCCAGGTGCGGGCCGTGCTGCTGGACGGCGCGACGCACAACGCGGCGAGCCTCGCGCGCGGCTACCTGACGGCCATCCGGTCGTTCATGGCGGACGGCGACGGCGCGTGAGGCGAGAACGGGGACATCCCCTGTTTCGACGCAACGAAACAGGGGATGTCCCCATGGCCCGGGCTACATGCGGGACCCTTCCAGGGAAACGTCGGCGTTGCTCCACGCCGCGGCGAAGCGCTGCCCGACCTCGCGCGCCTCGCTGTCCTTCCGCTGGGCCAAGAGGCTCTGCTCGAGGCCCTTCAGCGACCACCCGTTCTCCGGGTTGCGGCGGAGTTCCTCGCGATACACGGCTTCGGCTTCGGCCGGCTTGCCCATGGCGAGCAGGGTCGCGCCCAGGGTCTGCCGCACCGGCGCATGCCAGCCCGGTGGCTCGTCGTAGGGAATCCGATCCTCGATTCCGACGGCCTCGCGCAGCGCTGCGATCGCGGTCGCGCTGTCGTCGCGCGCCAGCGCGAGCTCGGCGGTCACGGTGCGTTCGGCGATGCGCGAGGCCAGCGTCAGCGGATAGCGATCCCAGACGGTGAGCGTTTCGAGGACCGGGTCCTCGAGGATCTTGCGGATCGAGGCCAGGTGCCCGTCGGCGTCCTCGAGCCGGTCCTGGCGCACGGCCGCCATGCCTTGCGCGTAGTGCCAGATCAGCGTGACGTACGGCAGGTCTGGGGCTGGATTCGGCTTTGCCGCGATCTTGTCCCAGCGCCCGAAGCGGACGTCGTCGAACCAGGGCGTCATCCAGAAGTGCTGCAGGGTCGCGAAGCCGGGCTGGCGCATGAGTTCGGGCAGGTTCACGCGCTCGGCGGTATGTTCCGCCGCCACGCGCGCGATTTCGCTCTCGCCCACCATGCTCGCCGCGAACCAGAGGAAGTGATGGTTGTGCGGCACGTAGCCCAGCGGGTAGACGCCCTGGGCGTTCGCGCGGCACATCGCGAGGTAGGCATCGTCCGCCTCGATGGCGCGCTGGTTGGCGATGACGGCATCGTGCCAGCGGCCGACGCGCGAGTAGATGTGCGCCGGCATGTGCACGAGGTGGCCGGACCCCGGGATCAGCTCGCGCAGCCGGTCCGCGGCGGCGACGCCGCGCTCGGGCGTGGCCGAGGCCTCGACGGCGTGCACGTACAGGTGCAGCGCGCCGGCGTGGTCGGGGTTTCGCGCGATCACCGACTCGAGCACCTGCACGATCTCGCCGGTGTGGCCCTTGGGCTCGAGGTTCTCGTCGTAGTAGTCCCAGGGCTGCAGGTCCATCAGCGCTTCCGCGTGCATCACCGCGGCGTCGAGGTCGTCCGGACGCGACGTGACGAGGCGTCGCGTCGCCTCGGCGTAGGCCTCGTCGAGCGGCCGGCGGTCAGGCGGCGGATTCTCCGCGTAGCGCGCGGTCAGCGCCTCGATGAAAGCCTGCTCCCGCTCGCTGGCCGCCGGGGCGAGTGCCACCGCTTTCTGAAGTCGGGCCCAGGCGGGCGCGTTCATGCCGGGGTCCATGGCCGCATTTACGTGCGGGCCGAGGACCAGCGCCGCGCCCCACCAGCACATGGCGCAGTCCGGATCGAGTTCGGCCGCCTTCAGGAAGGAGCGCTCGGCCGCGTCGTGATTGAAGCCGAAGGTGAGCATCAGGCCCTGGTTGAACCAGCGCTGGGCCTCGGGCTTCGAGGTGGTCACGGGAAATTGGTAGTCGCCGAGCCCTTCGAGCAGCGTGGCGCCGACGGGCGGTTCCAGCAACGTGGGTTCGGCCGAGGCATCGTCACGGCCGAGGCGTGCGTAGGCAAGCCCGGCAACGATGGCGATGGCCGCCAAAACGACGACCGTCGTGCGGTTCATGAAAGTCCCCCCTCAGGTGCTTGTTGTATACGGATACGCCCGTACGGGTGCGGGTGCAACCATTCCGGCTACCCGTCGCCGTCTGGCGGTCACGCGACAATACAGGGACGCAAGCCTTGTTGCGCCGCCAAAAAAGTTTGCGTCCCCATTTCTGCTAACGTGCCCGCAGCATCCGCCGAGCGGACAGGAACCATGACTGACGACTCGACTTTCGCCAGCCTCACCGACGCCCTCCGGGACTTCGCGGCCGAGCGCGACTGGGAGCAGTTCCACACGCCGAAGAACCTTGCCGCGGCGCTCGCCGTCGAGGCCGGCGAGGTGCTGGAGCATTTCCAGTGGCTGACGCCGGAGCAGAGCCTCGCGCTGCCGGAGGCGGAGCGCGCGCGCGTGGCGCTCGAGCTGGCCGACGTGCTGCTCTACCTGCTGCGCCTCGCCGACCGCAGCGGCATCGACCTCGAACGCGCGGCCTGGGAGAAGCTCGCGCTCAACGCCGGGAAGTACCCGGTGGACAAGGCGCGCGGCTCGGCCCGCAAGTACACCGAGCTCTGACGTGAGCGACATGGCCCAGGTCCCCGACGGGCGGCTGCTCGCCCCGGGCGTGTGGGCGCCGGGAATGGCGGCTGCGCGCCCGCGCGACCTTTGCACGGACTGCGGCATCTCGCGCACGGCCGATCACCAGCGCTGCGGTCGCGCCTGCCAGTTCATCCGGCCGGATTACCCGGCGCTCGAGGCGCGCGTGCATGGCCGCGCGCGGGACACGGCGCGACCTGACGAGCTGTTCTTCGGGCCGTTCCGCCGCATGCTGCGCGCCTCGCTCCTGCCGCCGCGCGAAGGCGCGCAGTGGACCGGCATCACCACGCGCCTCGGCGAGCGCCTGCTCGAGACCGGCGCCGTGGATGCCGTGCTCGCCGTCGCGCCGCACCCGGATGACCGCTGGCGCCCGCTGCCGGTGATCGTGACGGAACCCGCGGGCATGGCGCAGTGCCGCGGCATGCGCATGGGCTATGCGCCGCTGCTGTCGCTGCTCGAGCCCGCGCGTGCGCGAGGCCATCGCCGCCTGGCGATCATCGGCATTCCCTGCCAGGTGTACGCGCTGCGCGCGCTCGAGGCGGAGCTCGGCTTCGAGCGCATCTACGTCATCGGCACGCCCTGCTCCGACAACACGACCACGGAGAACTTCCATCGCTTCCTTGGGCTCCTGTCCGAGCGGCCGGAGACCATCACCTACCTCGAGTTTCGCGCCGACTACCACGTGGAGATTCGCTTCGCGGACGGGCGCCGTCGCGAGATTCCGTTCCTCATGCTGCCGCTGTCCGAACTGCCGGGCGACTTCTTCCCGCTCACCTGCCGAAGCTGCGTGGACTACACCAACGTGCTCGCCGACCTGACGGTCGGCTACATGGGGGGCGAGGGCGAGCAGTGGATCATCGTGCGCAACGAACGCGGCGAGGAGATCCTGGGCCTGCTGGACGGCGAACTGCGCGCAGCGCCGCCCGGCAGCGCGGGCAACCGCAAGGGCCCCGTCGCCGGCTTCCTCAAGAACACCGAGCGCGCCGCCGGCGGGCTTCCGCTGCGGCGCATGCCGCGCTGGCTGCGCCCCCTGGTCGGCTGGCTGATGCCGAAGGTGGGCCCCCGCGGCCTCGAGTTCGCCCGTGCGCGGCTCGAGATGAAGGCGATCGAGTCGGTGATCCACCTGAGGCGCGAGGCGCCGCGGCGCATGAAGCACATGATCCCGGCGCACGTCTGGGCGCTTGCGGCGCGCTACGGCCTTCGGTCCGAGCCGGGCGAACAGCCGTAGCGGCGGAAGTCCTGGGCCGCCCGCCGCCGGCGCATCGAGGCCGTCCAGCCCGACTAGCGCATGGACACCGGACGGTGGGGCGAGCCAGGAGCCAGGTGGCTCCTGCGGTGGCCGTACAGGAAGTACACGGCGAGGCCGAGCACGGTCCAGCCGAGGAACAGCAGCTCGGTGTGGCCCGACAGGTTGAGGAACAGGAAGAGGCAGCCGAGGATGGCGAGCGGGCAGACGAGCCATGCGGCCGGCAGCCGGAAGTGGCGCTCCCGGCCGGGGTCCGTGCGGCGCAGGATCAGCACGGCGGCGGCCACCGCGGCGAACGCGAACAGCGTCCCCGAGTTGGAGATGTCGGCGAGCATGCGCACCGGGAACAAGCCGGCGAACAGCGACACGGCGACGCCGGTGATCAGCGTGATGATGTGCGGCGTGTGGAAGGTCGGGTGCACTTCCGAGAGCCGCTCGGGCAGCAGGCCGTCGCGGCTCATCACGAAGAAGATGCGCGTCTGCCCGTAGATCATCATGAGCACCACCGAGGGCAGCGCGAGGCCGGCGGCCAGCGCCACGGCCGTGCCCACCCACGGGTAGCCGATCTCGCGCAGCACGAAGGCCAGCGGCTCCCTGGAGTTCGCGAGTTCGCCGCCGGGCTGCGCGCCCACGGAGCCGGCGGCGCCGGCCGCCACCAGCAGGTAGATCAGCGTGCAGATGCCGAGCGAGCCGATGATGCCGATCGGCATATTGCGGTTCGGGTTGACCGTTTCCTCGGCGGCCGTGGAGACCGCGTCAAAGCCGACGTAGGCGAAGAAGATCGTCGCCGCCGCCGCGGTGACGCCGACCGTCAGCACGGCGCCGCCGATCTCGCGCTCGTTGGCGAAGAAGCCGTTCGGCATGAAGGGCTGGAAGTTCGCGCCGTCGATCGCCGGCAGGGCCAGCGCGATGAAGACGCCGAGCGCGGCCAGCTTGATCGCGACGAGCACGGCGTTGAACTTGGCGCTCTTCGACGTGCCGAGCACCAGCAGGAGCGTGACCATGAGCGCAAGCGCCGAGGCCAGGACGTTGAAGGTGCCGGCGACGGTCGTCCCGTCCGCCAGCGTGATCGTGTCGAAGGGGCCGGCCATGAGGGCCGTGGGCAGGGACGTGCCGAGCTCCCTCAGGATGCCGTGGATGTAGCCCGACCAGCCGACGGACACCGCGCCGGCGGCAACGGCGTACTCGAGCACCAGCGCCCAGCCGACGATCCAGGCCACCAGCTCTCCCATCACCGCGTAGGAGTACGTGTAGGCGCTCCCGGCGACCGGGACCATGGAGGCGAGTTCGGCGTAGGCCAGGGCGGCGAGACCGCACACGACGGCGGCGATGACGAATGAGATCATCATCGCCGGGCCGGCGGAATTAGCGGCGACCGACGTGAGGACGAAGATGCCGGTGCCGATGATGGCGCCGATGCCGAGCAGGGTCAGCTGCCAGGGGCCTAGCTGCCGGCGGAGGCTCTTCTTCTCGGCGGTGGCGAGGATCAGCTCGAGCGGCTTGATGCGCAGGTCCATGGGCCCCCCCCTTGAGGTGGCCGGATTCTATCCGGGCGGGGCACGCGCCGGGCAATCATCGCCGCGGTGGCAGGGGGTGCCCAGCCGGGCACCCCGCCACCGCCACGGGCCGGCAGTCCGGTCCGTCGCCGGCCGCGGCCGCGGCTGCGGCGAGGCGACCGCTGGGCGCGACGAGTGGAGGCGAGTGACATTCCGCGTGGCGCTATGATGGGCTTTTCGTCAGGGGGGCTTCCGATGAACCTTATCCGTGCGGGCGCCGTGGTGGCGCTCTGGCTGGCCGCCGGGTGCTGGACATTGCCCGCGCAGGCCGCAGCCGAGCTGCTGCCGCGCGCAGACATCTTCGGCAATCCGGAGCGGACGTCGGCCACCATCAGCCCGGACGGCCGGACGCTGGCGTTCCTGGCCCCGCGCGAAGGCGTGCTCAACGTGTGGGTCGCGCCGGTCGGCGACCTCGCTGCCGCGAAGCCCGTCACGTCCGAGACGGTGCGGCCGATCCGGCAGTTCTCCTGGGCGCCGGATTCCTCGCGGATCCTCTACGTGCAGGACAAGGGCGGCGACGAGAACTACCTGCTCTACGGCGTTGACCTGGAGGGCAAGGAGACCCGCTCCTACACGCCCTTCGAGAAGACGCGGGTCCTGATCTACGCCATCAGTCCCGAGGTGAAGGACGCCATCCTGGTTGGCGTGAACAACCGCGACCCTCGGCTGCACGACGTACACCGGCTCGACCTGCGCACGGGCGAGCTGTCCCTGGTATACGAGAACCCGGGTTGGGCGGGCTTCGAGTTCGACCGCCAGCTCAACCTGCGCCTCGCCGTGCGGCAGACGCCCGGCGGCGGGTTCGAGGTGCACCGTTTCGAGGCGGATGGCAAGACCGTCCCGTTCATGAACGTCGGTCCGGAAGACAGCCTGACCACGAGCACCGTGGGCTTCACGAGCGACGGCAAGACCCTGTACCTCGTGGACAGCCGCGGCCGCGACACGGCAGCCCTCGTGGCGATGGATTTCGGAAGCGGCGAGCAGTCTGTCATCGGCCAGCATGCGAAGGCGGACGTCGCCGGCGCGCTCGCCGATCCGGCGACCGGCAGGATCCAGGCCTTCTCGGCGAACTACCTCAAGTCCGAGTGGGCGCCCATCGGCGACGCGCTGGCCGGCGACATCGCCTTCCTCAACGAGCGCACCGGCGGCAACTGGTCGGTCGCCAGCCAGTCCCACGACAACCGCTTCTGGACCCTCGGCGTGGACCGCGGCGTCGAGCCTTACGCCTTCTATCTCTACGACCGGCAGAAGAAGTCGCTGGAGCGCCTGTTCACCACGCGGCCGAAGCTCGAAGGCAGGACGCTTGCGCGGATGTATCCCCTCGAGCTCAGCAGCCGCGACGGCCTGACGCTGGTCAGCTACCTGTCGCTGCCGCCGGGCTCCGACCCGGATGGCGACGGCGTGCCGGACAAGCCGCTGCCGATGGTGCTGAACGTGCACGGCGGGCCCTGGGCGCGCGATGAATTCGGTTACGACAGCGAGCACCAGTGGCTCGCCAACCGCGGCTACGCGGTGCTGGCGGTGAACTATCGCGGCTCGACCGGCTTCGGCAAGAGCTTCCTGAACGCGGCCAACGGCGAGTTCGCCGGGAAGATGCACGACGACCTGATCGACGCCGTGCGCTGGGCGATCGATCGCAAGGTGACGACTGCCGACAAGGTCGCCATCTACGGCGGTTCCTATGGCGGCTACGCGACGCTGGTCGGCATGACCTTCACGCCGGAGACTTTCGCCTGCGGCGTGGACATCGTCGGCCCCTCGAACCTCGTCACGCTGATCGAGAGCTTCCCCGCCTACTGGCAGCCGTTCATGGAGGCAACCTGGTACAAGCGCGTCGGCGATCCGCGCACCGAAGCGGGCCGCAAGGACCTGCTGGCGCGCTCGCCGCTGACCCGCGTGGACCAGATCAGGCGGCCGCTGCTGATCGCCCAGGGCGCCAACGACCCGCGCGTGACGAAGCTGGAGTCGGACCAGCTCGCGGCGGCCATGGTCGAGCGAAAGATCCCGGTCACGTATGTTCTCTACCCGGACGAGGGCCACGGCTTCGCCGTGCCCGAGAACCGCATCAGCTTCTACGCCGTGTCGGAGGCCTTCCTGTCGCGCTGCCTGGGCGGGAGATTCCAGCCGGTGGGCGGCGACTTCCAGGGCGCGAGCCTGCAGGTGCTCGAGGGCGCCGACTTCGTGCCGGGCCTCGCGGAGGCGCTGAAGGCGACGTTCCAGTAGCTGCGCGGCCGGGCTGCGGCCCTGTGCCTGAAGTCGACGGGCGGCGGCGCGCACGCGCCGCCCGCTCAGATTCGTGCCAGCGCCTCGACGATGTTCTCGCAGAAGTTCTCGCGGCCGATGAGCGCGATCACGCCGGCCTTTTCGAGCTTGGCGGCCACGCGCGGGTTGGCGCCGGTGATCATCACGCGCACACCGCGGCGCTGCAGGTCCTGGATGGCCTCCTCCAGCGCCTGCACGCCCGTGATGTCCATGAAGGGCACCCAGCGCAGGCGGATGATCAGCACCCGCGGGTCGGTGTGGGTGAAGGCCAGCGCGCGCTCGAAGTTCTCCACCGCCCCGAAGAAGAACGGCCCCTCGACCTTGTAGACCAGCACGTCCGGCGGAAGGGGGCCGGCGCCGCGGGCGGTGAGCTCATCCTGCAGTTCCTCCGCGCCGACCTGCTGGACCTCGACGCTCGCGGCCATGCGCCGGAGGAAGTGCAGCGTGGCGAGGATCACGCCGATGTTCACGGCCACCACGAGATCCACGAACACGGTGAGCCCGAAGGTCACGAGCAGGATCGCGACGTCGGCCCGCGGCGCGCGCCGCACCATGTGCACGACGTGCCGGACCTCGCTCATGTTCCACGCGACCACGAACAGGATCGCGGCGAGCGCCGCGAGCGGCACGTTCACGGCGAGCGGCGCGAGGAACAGGATCACCAGCACCAGCGTGGCGGCGTGGACGATGCCGGCCAGGGGGCTCGTGCCGCCGTTCCTGACGTTGGTCGCCGTGCGGGCGATCGCGCCGGTGGCGGCGAAGCCGCCGAAGAAGGGCGTGGCGATGTTGGCGAGGCCCTGGCCGACGAGCTCCTGGTTCGAGTCGTGGCGCGTGCCGGCCATGCCGTCGGCCACGACGGCGGACAGGAGCGACTCGATCGCGCACAGCATGGCGATCGTGAACGCCGGGCCCATGAGCTCGATCACCTTGGCCGCGGTGACGTCCGGGACGCCGACCGCCGGCAGGCCCGAGGGCACGCCGCCGAAGGCGGTGCCGATGGTCGCCACGCCCTCGAAGGCGAAGACGCTCTGCAGCCCGGTGGCGAAGAGGAGCGCCGCGAGGGGTCCGGGAATGCGCTTCAGGCCCGGCACCCGGCTGGCGAACACGACCACCAGCAGCGACGCGGCGGCGAGCGCCGTCGTCGCCGGGTGCAGGCCGGGCAGGGCGGCCAGCAACTCCGGCAGCTGCTCGTGGAAGTGCGCGCCGGCGGGCGCCGGCAGGCCGAAGAAGTCCTTCCACTGGCCGACGAAAATGATGAGGCCGATGCCGGCGGTGAAGCCGACGATCACCGGCGCCGGGATGAACTTGATGATGCTGCCGAGGCGCGCGAGCCCGAGCAGCAGGACCATGACGCCGGCCATGAGAGTGGCGATCTGCAGTCCCTCGATGCCGTGCGTGGCCGTGATCCCGGACAGGATCACGATGAAAGCGCCGGTGGGCCCCGCGATCTGAAGGCGGCTGCCGCCGGCGGCCGAGACGATGAAGCCTGCGACGATCGCCGTGTAGATGCCCTGCTCGGGCTTCGCGCCGGAGGCGATCGCGAAGGCCATGGCGAGCGGCAGCGCCACCACGCCGACGGTCACGCCAGAAATGACGTTGGGCAGCCAGTGGCTGCGGCCGAGCAGGCCCTGGCGGTAGGCGTCGACGATTGCGAGCATGGGACTGGAGATCGCTGGCTCAGCTCCGCCGCATTGTCACGCGCGGGCGGCACGGCGTCATCCCGGGGCATATGCGGATTCCGCCGGAATGCCCGGAAGCTGCGGCGAGGGCCATAATGGACGGCGACCCGCGATGCGCGGCCGGGCCGGTCCCGCTCGCTGCCGCGCGGTCAGGAAAAGGTCGGTGCCCGAGGATCTTCCCTTCTGGAGCCGCGCCCCCGCCGAGTTGTTCGACGCGCTCGAGACGGGCGCGTCGGGCCTGACTGCGGCTCGTGCGAAGGAGCGCCTGGAGCGGGTCGGCCCGAATCTCGTCGCGCCCCGGAGCAGCGCCGGGCCACTGCGGCTTCTGCTGCGCCAGTTCACGAGCCCCCTGGTCCTGATCCTCGTCGTGGGTGCGGCGGTCTCGCTCGCGTTGCACGACTGGATCGACGCAACCATCATCCTTGTCATCGTCGCCGGCAGCGGCGTGCTGGGCTTCTTTCAGGAGTTCCGTGCGTCCCGAGCGATGGCAGCCCTGCAGCGGCGCCTCGAACTGACGACGATGGTGCTGCGCGACGGCCAGGCCATCCCGCTGCCGGTTAGCGAGGTGGTGCCTGGGGACGTCCTGCTCCTCTCCGCCGGCAATCTCGTGCCGGCCGACGGCCTCGTGCTGGAGGCGCGCGACTTCCTGGTCAGCGAGGCGGCGCTGACCGGCGAGTCCTTCCCCGTCGAGAAGCAGCCCGGTGTCGCAGCGGCCGACGCCCCCCCGGCGGCACGGACCAATGCGGTTTTCCTCGGGTCCTCGGTCCGCAGCGGCACGGCGCGCGTGCTGGTGGTCAAGACCGGCATGAGCACGGCCTACGGAGCCATCGCCGCACGACTCGGCCGAAGGCCGCCGGAGACCGATTTCGCACGGGGGCTCCGGCATTTCGGCGGGCTGCTGATGCGCGTGATGCTCCTCGTGGTCCTGTTCGTGCTGGTGGTGAACCAGGCCGCCGACCGGCCGCTGGCGGAGTCGCTGCTGTTCGCAGTCGCGCTGGCGGTCGGCCTCTCGCCGGAGCTGCTTCCCGCCATCGTCTCGGTGACGCTGTCCGCGGGCGCCCGCCACCTGGCTCGAGGCGGGGTGCTCGTCCGGCGCCTCGAGTCCATCGAAAACCTGGGCAGCATGGACGTGCTGTGCACCGACAAGACCGGGACGCTGACGACCGGCGTGATGACGCTCGAATCCACTGCCGATCCTTATGGCGTGGCTTCGTCGGAGGTCCGCAAGCTCGCGTTCCTCAACGCTGCTCTCGAGACCGGCATCGAGAACCCACTCGATGCGGCGCTGGTGACGATGGGCCGCGCCGAGGGGCTGCAGACAGAGGGCGTGCGGAAGGTCGACGAAATCCCCTACGACTTTCACCGCCGCCGCCTGACTATCGTCGTCGAGGAATCCGGATCGGCCGGCCGCCACATGCTGATCACCAAGGGCGCGTTCGCAAACGTGCTCGAGGTCTGCGACACCGTGGCCGACGCGTCGGGCGAGCGGCCAGTGGACGACGCCGCGCATGCGGCACTCTCGGCGTGGTTCGAGGCGCAGGGTGCCAGGGGCTCGAGGGTGCTGGCGCTGGCGACGCGCGTGGTCGACGCGAAGCCCAGCTACGTCCGCGAGGACGAGTCGGCCATGACGTTCCGAGGGTTCCTGTGCTTCCTGGACCCGCCAAAACCCGGAGCGGCACGTGCCATTGCGGCCCTCGCGGAGCGAGGCGTCAGCGTGAAGGTCGTGAGCGGCGACAATCGCTACGTCACCGCGCACCTGGCCTCCCTCGTGGGCCTGCAGCAGACAGCCATGCTCACGGGGGAGCAGGTCGCACAGATGCGCGACGAGGCGCTGTGGCACGAGGCGCCTCTGACCGACCTGTTCGTCGAGATCGATCCGCAGCAGAAGGAGCGTATCGTGCGCGCGCTGCAGCGCGCCGGGCATGCCGTCGGCTACCTGGGCGACGGCATCAACGACGCGCCGGCCCTGCACGCCGCGGACGTCGGCATCTCGGTCGACGATGCCGTGGACGTGGCGCGCGAGAGCGCGGACGTCGTGCTGTTGCGGCCCGACCTCGACATGCTGCGCCAGGGCCTGGAAGACGGCCGGCGCAGCTTCGCCAATACCCTGAAATACATCTCGATCACCACGAGTGCGAACTTCGGCAACATGATCAGCATGGCGCTGGTCATGCCGTTCATGCCGTTCCTGCCGCTCCTGCCGAAGCAGGTCCTGCTCAACAACCTCCTGTCCGACCTGCCTTCGGTCGCGCTCTCGACTGACAACGTGGACGCCGCGCAGGCGCGGGTTCCGCAGCGCTGGGACCTGCGCCGCCTGCAGCGCTTCATGGTGGTCTTCGGCCTGGCCAGCTCGGCCTTCGATTTGCTTACCTTCGCGGTGCTTCTGCTGGTGATCCGGGCCGGGCCGGAGGAATTCCGCAGCGCCTGGTTCGTCGTATCCCTGCTGACCGAGCTCGCGGTCGTGTTCGTGCTGCGAAGCCCCGGCCCGGCGCTTCGCAGTCGGCCCGGGTCGTTGCTTGTCTGGACGTCGGTGGCGATGTCGGCGGTGTGCCTTGCGCTTCCCTACACCGGCCCGTTCGCCGCGCTGCTCGGCTTCACGCCGCTGCCGTGGCCGTTGCTCGCGTTCTCTCTGGCCGTCGTGCTCGCCTACGCAGCGACGACGGAGCTGCTCAAGCGGCGCTTGCCGGGCCTCGCGGCGCCACCGGCCTGAGGGCGTCGACGCCGGACGGGCGGCCCTGCCTTTCGGTATGCTGCCGGCCCCATGGATCTGGTCAAGGAATTCATCACCTACGTCGCGGCGACCATTGGCGCGCTGTTGCCAATCGTGAATCCGTTTTCGGCAGTCGGGTTGGTGGTCGGGATCACCGCGCACCTGTCCGAAGACGAGCGCAACGACCAGGTGCGCCGCGCCTGCGTCTACATGTTCGCGATCCTCGTGACCTTCCTCGTCGCGGGCGGCGTGATCATGAACTTCTTCGGCATCTCGATCCCAGGGCTTCGCATCGCCGGCGGCCTCGTGGTCAGCTACCTCGGCTTCCGCATGCTGTTCCCGGACGTGCAGGCGCTGCCGAGCGCCGCGCAGGCCGAGGCGATGACCAAGCAGGACCTGTCGTTCACGCCGCTCGCCATGCCTTCCCTCAGCGGGCCTGGCTCGATCGCGGTGGTGATCGGCATCTCCTCGACGCTGCGCACGAGCCGCGGCTTCGAGATGGTCGTGGACTACGTGGCCGTCGCCGTCGGCATCGCGCTGACGGCGCTCATCTCCTGGCTCGTGCTGCGTGCGTCCGGTCGCCTGAACCGCCTGCTCGGCGCCAACGGCATCAACGCCATGTCGCGGGTGATGGGCTTCCTGCTCATCTGCATCGGCGTGCAGTTCGTGATCAACGGCGTGCTGGACATCGTCCGCGGCGCCGGGGATGCCTGAGCCGACGCGGCCGAAACCTCAGGCGGCCAGCTGCTTCATGGTCTGCCGGTAGACCGGGCGCACGAGTGCGAACAACAGCGCCGCCAGCGGGAAGGCGACGCAGGCGACCGCCGAGACCGAGTAGCGGATGCCGTCCGTGCCGAGCACGTGGTCGGACAGCGCCCCGACCACCACCGCGCCGAAGGCGCCCCCCGTCGTATTCATCAGCACCATGAAGATGCCGGTCATCAGGCCACGCATGTTGGTCGGCGTCACCAGCGCAATGCAGGCGAAAGCGAGGCTGATGGTCGCCGACCAGCAGAGCATGGTGATGACGAACAGCGCCAGGCAAGCGGCCGGAGAATCCATCAGCGGGCCGAGGATGGACGGCAGCGCGCCCAGAAACATCGCCCCGAGGCACAGCAGCACCGGTGCATCGAGGTGGCCGCGTCGCTGCAGAAGTCGCGTGCCCGGTCCGATCAGCAGGGCGCCGCCGATGCCGGCGACGAGGAAGATGCCGCCGTAGCTCCACGAAACATCGGCCGGCGCGAGGCCGTAGGTGCGCATCAGGAAGGTCGGGTACCACCCGAGGACGCCGTACAGGTAGAAGCCGAAGGCCATGAAGCCGCCGAAGAGCAGAACGTAGAGGCGGGCGTTGGCGCGAAGGTAGTCGAGAACCTCCGCCAGGCTCGCCGACGCCGGGGCCTGGCCAGGCGACATGCCGCCCCGCGTCGGCTCGCGCACGGTGAAGTAGAGTATCGCGGCCACGAGGAATCCGGGCAGACCGGTGACGAGGAAGACCAGCCGCCAGCCCTCGATGTCCTGCCAGGGGCCGAGGCTGACGCTGCCCATCGAGGAGAACAGCTGTATGAGCTGTCCGCCGAGCAGGATCGCGAGGCCGCCGCCGATGTAGAAGCCGAGCGTGAACACGCCGATGGGCTTTGCCACGCGGTCGCGCGGGAACATGTCGCCGATCATGGACACGGCCGCCGGGTTGAGCGCCGCTTCTCCGGCGCCGACGCCCATGCGCGCGATGAACAGCGTGACGTAACTCCAGGCCGCGCCGCAGGCGGCGGTCATGGCCGACCAGACGACGATCGACGCCGACAGCACCGCCGTGCGCGAGCGAGTGTCCACCAATCGGCCCATGGGAATGCCCATGAGCACGAAGAAGGCGGCGAAGGCCAGTCCGTTCAGCGCTCCCGCCTCGGTGTCCGTCAGCGCCAGCGAACGCTTGACTGGATCCACCAGGAAGGCCATGACCAGGCGGTCGAGGTAGCCGACGACCGTCGCGACGAGCAGCACGCCGACCGCGTACCAGGCGCGGTCGGGCGGGTAGGGAGCCGCCGTGTCGGCGGCGCGCGCATCCTCGGACTGCAAGGATCCTCCCAGATGTGGCATTTCACCGGGTGCATTCTGCACCCGGTGAGCGGCTGCGTCAGGCGGGCGGCCTCCGGTCGCCGCCGCGGTCTTGACTTGTTGGCGACAAACAACGCATTCTCGGGCCCGCATCCGAGGGGGTTCCGATGCGAAACGCCGGTTCGATGATAGCGTTTTCCGTGCTGTTCGCCGCAGCCTGGCCCGCGGCCGCGGGCACGTATACGGAAATGCAGGCGGAGACGGGCCGCGAGGCCTATATCCGCTATTGCTCCGAGTGCCACCATGCCAGCCTTCGCGGCAGCGCCCACGGTGCGCCGCTGACGGGGAGCGCCTTCCTCACCAGGTGGGGCGGGCGCAGCGCGTCCGAGCTGCTGGGCTACGTGCGCAAGGAAATGTCCACGACGGTGCCACGCACGGCGGACCAGGACGTCTACCTCGGCATCATCGCCCATATCCTCCGCGCGAACGGCGTGGCGGCCAGCGAGGTGGCTCTGACGGCCGACTCCGGGGTCCGTGTGGGCAGCGGCTCCGGCGAGGGGCCCGCCGTTGCTTCTGCCGCGTCGGGGTCAGCCGGCGCGGACGGCCCCGGCGCGGGCAGCGGCGACGAACGCCGCGAGTGGGAGGGCGCCAGCGGCATCGCCGAGGCTGCCATGCGCGCGGGCCAGTGGTCCAACCGCGAGACGAAGCCGCTCACGCCGGTCACCGACCAGCTGCTGCGCGATCCGCCGGCGTCGTCGTGGCTCAGTTGGCGCCGCACGCTCGATGGCCAGGGCTACAGTCCGCTCGACCAGGTCAATCGAGGCAACGTGAAGCGGCTGCGCCTCGCATGGGCGATGACCATGCGCGAGGGCAGCAACCAGGTGACGCCGCTCGTACACGACGGCGTGATGTTCCTGACCCACGCAGCCAACGTCATCCAGGCGATCGACGCGGCGACCGGCGACCTCATCTGGGAGTACGCCTACCAGTACCCGGCGGAGGCGCGCACCCTGGGCGGGCCGACGCGCAATATCGCCATCTACGGCGACAGGCTGTTCATGGCCACCTACGACGCGGCGATCGTCGCGATCGACGCGCGCTCCGGCCGCCAGCTGTGGCGCTCGGTCAAGGCCGACTACACCAAGGGCTACACGCACACGGCCGGGCCGGTGATCGCCGGCGGCGTGGTCGTGAGCGGTATCAATGGCTGCGAGCGATTCAAGAGGGAAGGTTGCTTCATCACGGGCCACGACCCGGAGACGGGCCGCGAGCTGTGGCGCACCTCTACCATCGCGCTGCCGGGCGACCCGAACGACGCAAGCTGGGCCGGCGTGCCGCCCGAGTTGCGCGGTGGCGCCGACAACTGGATCGCTGGCAGCTACGACCCAGAGCTCGGCCTCTACTATCTCGGCACCGCGCAGGCGAAGCCCTGGCACGCGGCCAGCCGGCGCATGTCGCCGCTCGATGCCGCGCTCTACACCAACTCGACGCTCGCGATCGACCCCCGCACGGGGAAGATCCGCTGGCATTTCCAGCACATCCCGGGCGAGACGCTCGACATGGAGACGGGCTTCGAGCGCGTGCTGGTGGACCTGGATGGCGACAAACTGCTGCTTACCGTCGGCAAGGACGGCCTCCTGTGGAAGCTCGACCGATCCAACGGCCGCTTCCTCGGCTTCACCGAGACGATCTTCCAGGACCTGTACGCCAAGCTCGACCATGAGAAGGGTCGGGTCCACTACCGCCAGGACATCATCGACGCGAAGGTCGGCGACTCGGTCTCCGTCTGCCCCAGCATCTACGGCGGCCACAACTGGCAAGCCACGGCCTATAGCCCCGAGACGCGCTCGCTGATCATCCCGCTGCACCAGCTGTGCATGGACTTCATCGGCCGCGAAGTCGAGATGGTGGAGGGCGGCGGCGGCTATGGCGGCGAGTCCACCATGAAGCCGATGCCCGGAACCGACGGCAACTTCGGCCGGCTCAGCTCGTTCGACGTGAAGACCCTCAAGCAGCGCTGGAGCCACGTGCAGCGGCCGATGTTCATCACGGGCGTGCTCACGACCGCCGGCGGCCTCGCTTTCGTCGGCGACGTCGACCGGCGTTTCAAGGCGTTCGACGTCGACACGGGCAAGCTGCTGTGGGAGACGCGCCTCGGTGCGCCGCCGCACGGCTATCCCATCACCTATGCCGTGGATGGCCGGCAGTATGTTGCGGTGCCGACGGGCATGGGCGTGTTCAAGCTGATGACGGCACAGCAGATGCCGGACATTTACCAGCCGAGCGGCGGGAACCAGCTGTACGTCTTCGAGCTGGCGGACTGAACTTCAGCCGTCGGCGTCGGCGCCCGCGAGCGCCCGCAGCAGCCTCGGGTGCGCGGCGAGGCGCGTCACGTAGCCGGTCTCGCGCCGTGCAGCCTTGGCGCGCACCACGTCGGCGATTGCGCGCCGCTCGGCTGCGGTCCAGCGCGTGATGCCGGGCAGCGAGGCCACGAGCGGCGCCCAGCGAGACCACATCCGCCTCTCCTCGCGGCTGAAGCCAGCCAGTGAGGCGAGACCGGTAATCCTGAGCGCGTCGCGCTCGAGTGCTGCCAGCGCGTCCTGGCCGCCACCATGGCGAGCGAGCGCCGCCACGGCGCGCGCGAGAGCCTGCTGTGTCGCCGGCAGTCCGCGGTGCTGTCCCGGCTCCAGGTCGAAAAAGACGTGATGCCGCGCCAGAATGCGCAGGACCCGGGCGGTGCTGCGGCGCGCGGGCCGCGCGCGCATCCTGGCCAGCTCATGGCGGACGTGCCGCAGCGCTTCGCCGGCCCGCGGCCGGAAACCGAGCTTGTAGTAGAACCACCAGGCGCCGGATTCGATGCCCTCTTCGTTGCCGTCGCCGAGCTGGTAGGGCTCGACGGAGAAGCTGGTCGCGCCGAAGACGTGCCGCGTGGCCGCCACGAGTCTGCCAAAGACGCGCGCGGCCTCCGCGCCGCGGAAGGTCGCGAAGGTGTTGAAGGCAAGCGAGGCATGGCGCCCGAGAACCTCGATCTGCGAGTAGCCGAGCGGCACGCCGTTCCTGAGCGTCAGGCCGCCGTAGAGGGCGGGGAGCAGGTAGCGACGCTCGGGGACGACGCCGCAGAGCGCAAACGCCAGCCCCTCCCCGTCGTCCACGAGGCGTACGTCGCGCGGGTCGGCATACTCGAAGGCCATGAGGTCGCGCTGGCGCGTGACCATCGCGCCGCGGGCGAGTTCGATGACCGCGGCACCCTCGCGGGCGGACAACAGCCTGACGCCGCGCGGAGGACTGGCCGCCGCGACGCGCAGGTCGGGGCGGCCGCGCTCGAGTGGCCCGGACTGGAAAGCGCGCGGCGCAAAGGCGAGTAGTGCCCGGGTGCGCGATGGCGTGTCGCGCCCAGGCGCGAGCGTGAAGGGCGTGTCGATCGCGTCCGCGAAGGCCTCGCGCGTGAAACCGTCGCCGGGCATCGCGGCTACCCGCTCCACCAGCCAGGCGGCGTCCGTGCGCCGCCCGCGCAGGCGATCGATGGCCGGAAGCGAGGGCAGGGTGCCGGCGTTGAACCACTCCGCCGCGGCGGCGGGCGCCACCAGCGGCAGCGCCTTGTCGAGGTTCGCGGCGGCCTCCTCGTCGTCGCGGCCGAGCGTGAGCTGCCCGGGCCAGCGGGTCGCGAGCCAGAGGGCGGTAGACCAGAAGAAGCGATAGTGGATCGCCGTGCCGGCGATGCCGCTGTCGGCGAGCGCCCTGCGGTGGCGGCGCAGGTCGGGCCGGCGGTCGAAGCCGTCGAGCATGCGCGCGACGCGTGCGAGCACCTTTCGGTCATCCGGGTAGGCGCGCAGGAAGCACAGCACCTCGTGCAGCCGCGCAACCTGGGCGGCCGTCCGCAGCCGCGCCTTCTCGAGGCTGTCGAGCCGTGCGATCTTGTCCGCCGCGACCGTCTCGCCGTAGTCCGCCTTGATGCCTTCCAGCCGGGCGAGGTCGCGGGCGGCCATTCCTACGTCATCCTTTCGGTCTGCTTCCAGCCCAGCTCGGCGACCTGCTCGACAGCCGCAGCGTACTCGCGGGCCCGCGGGTTGACGGCATTGCCGCGCAGCATGCGGCCGCGGATTCCGTGAAAGATTGCTGCGAGGCGGAACATGTTGAATGCCGCGTAGAAGTCGAGGTCCGGGATACCCGCCCTTCCGGTGTGCTCGCAGTACATCGCAACGTATTCTTCCTCGCTCGGGATGCCAAGTGCCGCGAGATCCTGTCCCAGCATGCCGGTCACGCCAAGAGGCGGCATGCGCCACGCCAGGAGGTGGTAGCCGAAATCCGCCAGCGGGTGGCCAATGGTCGACAGCTCCCAGTCGAGAATCGCAGCCACCCGCGGCTCGGTCGGGTGGAAGATGATGTTGTCACAGCGGTAGTCGCCGTGGACGATCGAGGCGTCCTGCCCGGCCGGAATGTGCTGCGGCAGCCACTCGAGCAGCCGGTCCATCGCCTCGACCCGGCCCGCGTCCTGGTCCTCGAGGTACTGGCGCGACCAGCGGCTGATCTGGCGCGAAAAGTAGTCGCCCGGCTTGCCGAAGTCGGCGAGGCCGAGCGCCACGTGGTCGATCGAGTGCAGCGCGGCGATCGCGCCGACCATGGATTCGTAGTAGCGCCGGCGCTCCTCGCGCGGCACCTCGGGCAGCGTCGCATCCCAGAAGACGCGGCCCTCGACGAGGTCCATGACGTAGAACGGGGTGCCGATCACCTCCGGATCGTCGCAGAAGACGTGCACCGGAGCGACCGGGAACCCCGGCACGCGGCCGAGCGCCTGCTGCACGCGGAACTCGCGGTCGACTGCGTGCGCGGAGGCGAGCAGGACGCCGGGCGGCTTGCGCCGCAGCACATAACGCCGCCCGGGCGTCTGCAGCCGGTAAGTGGGATTCGACTGGCCGCCGGCGAACTTCTCGATCGTGACCGGGCCCTCGAACCCGGGCATCGCCGCGCCCAGGTATCGCTCCAGCCGGCCGGCGTCGATGGCGAAGCTGGCGGCCCCACCCGGCGCGTCCTGGTTGATGCCTGTCAAGCGCTTTCTCCGTCGAGCGGTTTCGACTTGCCTGAGGGCCGCAAGAATACTATCTTGCCGACAACAAGTAATTAGCGGACACGTCAGACCCGCCGCCATGCGCAGCCGCGAATCCGGCAGCCGTGGCGTGGTCCCAGGATTCGAGAATGCCTGAAGCCTTCATCTTCGACCACGTCCGCACGCCGCGAGGGCGCGGCAAGCCGGACGGCGGCCTTCACGCGGTGACGCCCACCCAGCTCGCCGCGCAGGTGCTCGGCGCATTGCGCGACCGCAACGGCCTCGATACGGCGCTGGTGGACGACGTGCTGCTCGGCTGCGTCTCGCCGGTGGGCGAGCAGGGCGCCGACATCGCGCGCATCGCCGCGCTTGTCGCCGGCTATGCCGAAACGGTCGCCGGCCAGCAGATCAACCGGTTCTGCGCGTCGGGCCTGGAGGCGGTGAACGCCGCCGCCGCGCAGGTCATGTCCGGGCAGTCGGTGTGCGCCGTCGCGGGCGGCGTCGAGTCCATGTCGCGCGTGCCGATGGGCGCCGACGGCGGCGCGTGGTATGCGGACCCTGCCGTGTCCTACCAGCTGCGCTACGTGCCTCAGGGCATCGGTGCCGACCTGATCGCCACGCTGGACGGTTATTCACGCCAGGACGTGGACGCCTACGCGGTCGAGAGCCAGCGGCGGGCAGCCGCGGCCTGGGGCGAGGGCCGGTTTGCGCGCTCGGTCGTGCCGGTGCGCGACCGCCTGGGCGGCGTGGTGCTGGACCGTGACGAGCACCTTCGCCCCGACACCACGCTTGCCTCGCTTGCCCAGCTGAAGCCCGCCTTCGCGGGGCCCGGTGAGAAGCTCGGCTTCGACACCGTGGCGCAGCTTCGCTACCCGGAGGTCGAGGCTATCCGGCACGTGCACACGGCCGGCAATTCGAGCGGTATCGTGGACGGGGCCGCAGCCGTCCTGATCGGCGGACGGGAGTTCGCCACGGCCTCGGGCCTCAAGCCGCGCGCCCGGATCCGTGCCTTCACGTCGATTGGCTCCGAGCCGACGATCATGCTCACCGGCCCCGCGCTCGTGACCGAGAAGCTGCTGAAGCGGGCCGGAATGGGCATCGGGGACATTGACCTGTTCGAGGTGAACGAGGCCTTCGCCGCGGTCGTGATGCGGTTCATGCGCCACTTCGGGCTGCCCCAGGACCGCGTCAACGTCAACGGTGGCGCGATCGCACTGGGCCACCCGCTCGGCGCGACCGGAGCCGTCATTCTCGGCACGGTGCTGGACGAACTCGAGCGGCGCGGCCTGGCGACCGCGCTCGTCACGCTCTGCGTCGGCGCGGGCATGGGCACCGCCACCATCATCGAGCGGGTGGAGGGTTGACCATGGCGGTTTTCGAAGGCATCCGGCTCGAGTTCGGCTCCGACGGCATTGCGGTCATCGCGCTCGATGTTCCCGGCGCGCCGCTGAACCCGCTGTCCGACGCGATCGTCGCGGAACTCGACGGCGCGCTCGACGCCGTGGTTGCGCGCGAAGACGTGCGCGGCCTCGTGATCACCTCCGCCAAGCCCGCCTTCGCCGCCGGCTGGAACCTCAAGGAGCTCGTCGGCCAGATGGAGTCGGCACGCGATGCCGCCGACCTGTACGCGCAGACGCCCGGCCTCTCGCGCTTCCTGCGGCGTCTCGAGACCTGCGGCAAGCCCTCGGCAGCCGCCATCACGGGTCTTGCCCTCGGCGGCGGCCTCGAGCTGGCGCTCGCCTGCCACTACCGGGTGCTCGCCGACGATCCGTCGGCGGTGGTCGGCCTGCCGGAGGTCAAGGTGGGGCTGCTGCCGGGCGCCGGCGGAACCCAGCGCCTGCCGCGCTTGATCGGCGTGGAGAAGGCCCTGCCGCTCATGCTGGAGGGGCGTTCCGTTCCCCCGCGTGAGGCCCTCGCGCTCGGAATCGTGCACGAGCTGGCGCCAGCCGCGGATCTGCTCGCGCGGGCCCGCGCGTGGCTCGCCGCCGGCCCGGAGCCGCTGCAGCCCTGGGACCGCAAGGGTTTCGTGGTTCCGGGCGGCGCCTCCCTGCTCGATCCGCGCATGGTCGGCCTGCTCACCGGCGCGGTGGCCGGCGTGACGCGCGCGACGCACGGCAACTATCCAGCGCCGGCGGCGATCCTCGCGTCCGCCTACGAAGGACTCCAGCTTCCGATCGACCGCGGCCTCGCGATCGAGCGGCAGTACTTCGCGGGCCTGGCCTCGGGCCCGGTTGCGCTGAACCTCGTGCGCACGATGTTCATCAACAAGGGCAAGGCAGACAAGCTCGCCCGCCGTCCCGCCGGCATTGCGCCACGCGAGGTGACGAAGCTTGGCGTGCTGGGCGCCGGGATGATGGGTGCGGGCCTGGCCTATGCCGGGGCGCGCGCTGGCATCCCGGTGGCGGTGCTCGACACCACGCCGGAACTCGCCGCCCGCAGCCTCGACTACGCGGGCCGCGTGCTCGGGCGCGACCAGAAGGCCGGACGGATCAGCGCTGAGAAGGCCCAGCAGGTGCTGGCGCGTGTCCGGCCCACCACCGATTTCGCGGATCTCGCCGGCTCCGAGTTTGTCATCGAGGCGGTATTCGAGGATCGCGCGATCAAGGCCGACGTCACGGCGCGCGCCGAGGCCGTCATCGACGCGGACGCCGTGTTCGCGAGCAATACGTCGACACTGCCCATCTCCGGTCTCGCGGAGGCCTCAGCGCGGCCTGGCAACTTCATCGGCATGCACTTCTTCTCGCCGGTCGAGCGGATGCCGCTGGTCGAGATCATCCGTGGCCGCCAGACCGCCGACGTGGCGCTCGCCCGGGCGCTCGACCTGGCGAAGCGCCTTGGCAAGACGCCGATCGTCGTGAACGACAGCCGCGGCTTCTTCACGAGCCGCGTCTTCGCGACCTACTGCTACGAGGGCCAGGTGCTGCTTTCGGAGGGCGTGTCGCCGGCGCTGATCGAGAACGCCGGGCGCTTCGCCGGCATGCCGGTCGGTCCGCTGGCCGTGATGGACGAGGTGTCGCTGGAACTTCAGTACAAGGTCGTCCAGCAGACGCGCGCCGATCTTGGCGCTTCCTTCGAGTACCCCGTGAGCTGGAGCGTGCTGCGCCGCTTCGTCGAGGACCTCGAGCGCACGGGCCGCAAGGCCGGCGCGGGTTTCTACGAGTACCCGCCGGAGGGCCGCAAGTTCCTCTGGCCGGGGCTCGCGACCGAGTTCCCGCCTGCCGCCGTGCAGCCGTCGCTCGAGGACGTGAAGCGTCGATTGCTCTACATCCAGGCGCTCGAGGCGGCTCGCTGCCTCGAGGAGGGCGTGCTCACCCATCCGGCGGACGGCGATCTCGGATCCATCCTCGGCTGGGGCTTCCCCTCGTGGACCGGCGGCGTGCTCTCCTTCGTCGACACGGTGGGCGCGGCTCGCTTCGTCGAGGACTGTGAGCGGCTTGCCGATTGGCATGGCCCGCGATTCCGTCCGCCGCAGGTCCTCGTGGATCTCGCACGAGCCGGGAAGAGGTTGCATGCCGCCGCCTGACGCAGCCGCGGCGCTCGCCCGCAACGCGGCATCGCGTCCCGACGACCGCCCTGCGCCGGCGGCCGCCAACGGTCCGCTTGCCGGCACGCGGGTGGTCGAACTCGCGGGCATCGGCCCCGGGCCTTATGCCAGCATGATGCTCGGCGACCTCGGCGCCGAGGTCATCCGGGTCGAGCGTCCCGGAGGCTCCGCCGGCGCGGAGCGGGACCCGACGCTGCGCAACCGCCGCTCGCTTGCGCTCGACCTCAAGAACCCGGCCGCGGTCGAGGTGCTCCTCAGGCTGGTCGAGCGCTGCGACGTCCTGATCGAGGGCTACCGTCCCGGCGTCGCCGAGCGGCTCGGCTTCGGGCCCGAGGTCTGTGCCCGCCGCAACCCTCGCCTCGTGTATGGCCGCATCACCGGATGGGGCCAGGACGGTCCGCTCGCGCCGCGTGCCGGGCACGACATCAACTACATCGCGCTCTCCGGATTCCTGCACCAGGTGGGCGCGCGCGGCGGCAAGCCGGTGCCCCCCCTCAACGTCGTCGGCGACTACGGCGGCGGCGGCCTGCTCCTGGCCTTCGGCGTCGTGTGTGCGCTCCTGGAGCGCGGCCGGTCCGGGCGCGGACAGGTCGTGGATGCCGCGATGGTCGACGGCGCGGTGTCCTTCCTGGCGGCGACCATCGGCCTGAAGGGCATGGGCCTTTGGCGTGACGCGCCGGGCGCGAACTTCCTCTCGGGGGCGGCGCACTATTACGACACCTACGAGACGGCGGACGGCAAGTGGGTTGCGGTCGGCGCGATCGAGCCGCAGTTCCATCGCCTCATGCTGGAGCGGCTGGGCCTGGACCCTGCCGAGTTCCGGCGGGGCGAGGGATTCGGCGGCGCCCCGTATGCCGAACTTGTGGACGAAGTCTGGCCCGCGCTCAAGGCCAAGCTCGCGACGGCGATCCGTCGGCACACGCGCGATGAGCTCGAGCGGCTGTTCGAGGGCATCGACGCCTGCGTCACCCCGGTGCTCGGCCTCGACGAGGCGGCGCGCCACCCCCACAACGTGGCCCGCAGTGCCTTCGTGGAGGTGGATGGCGTCATGCAGAACGCCCCGGCGCCCCGCTTCAGCCGCAGCGTGCCGCCGGCGCCACGTCCACCACGGCAGCCGGGGCAGGACGCCCGGGACGTGCTGGCCGAGCTTGGCTACGACGCCGCCGGCATAGAAGACTTGCGGCGCGCGGGCGCATTGCCGGGCTGAGGGGCGGCGTGCTTACCACGACCGCCGACTGGCGTCCGTGTCGCGGCGGATAGTCTTGTTACTCTATGAGGCCACTTGCAGGAGTGGTCGGTTCACTTTGTCGAGGAGGGGATCATGGGATCGAAGCACAGCGCAGACTACGACGTAATCGCAATCGGAGCCGGCTTTGCCGGACTGGCACTGATCCACTACATCCGGGAAGCGGGGCTCTCGATAAAGGTCTTCGACAAGGCGTCCGATATCGGCGGCACCTGGACATGGAACCGTTATCCCGGCGCGGCCAGCGATAGCGAGTGCTATTACTACTGCCTGACCTTCTCCAAGGATCTGCTGCAGGACTGGTCGTGGTCGGTTCGCTACCCGAGCTGGGACGAGAACCTTCGCTACATGCACTTCGTCGCCGACCGCTGCAACATGTGGCCGCACATACAGCTCAATACCAAGGTCGTCAGCGCCGATTTCGAGGAGGACTCCGGCCTCTGGCGCATCCGCACCGAGGCGGGCGACGAGTACACCTGCCGGTACTTCGTGAGCGGCATGGGCATGATCTCGGAACCGGTGATTCCCAAGTTCAAGGGCATGGACCGGTTCAAGGGCCCTATGTTCCACTCCGCTCGCTGGCCTGCGGAGGGGATCGACTACGCCGGAAAACGCATGGGCATCATCGGCAGCGGTGCAACCACGGTACAGATGCTGCCGGTGGTGGCGCAGACCGCGGCCCACGTCACGGTCTTCCAGCGCACCGCAAACTTCATCATGCCGGCCGTGCAGAAACCGATGACGCCCGAGTGGGAACGGGAGATCAAGGCGAACTACGACGCAATCGTGAGCAAGTGCCGCAACCACGTCTTCGGGATGGCGTTCGACAGCCCGGTAGGCCGCAACCTCGCCGACACGCCGCCGGAGGAAGTCGAGAAGATCCTCGAGGAGCACTGGCCGAGGGGCAGCTTCCGATTCTGTTTCGAGACTTTCGACGACCTGTTGTCGAACCCGGAGTCGAACCGGATCGTCGGCGAGTTTGTCGTCCGCAAGATGCTCGAGCCCGTCAAGGATCCTGCGACGCGCGAAATGCTGACGCCGAAGGGCTATCCATTCTTCGCCAAGCGTCCGCCGCTCGATCATGGCTTCTTCGAGACGTTCAACCGCGACAACGTCAGCCTGGTCGATATCGGCCACGCGGAGCCGATCGTGGAGTTCACCGAGACCGGGATCCGCACGACGAAGCAGGACTACGATTTCGACATCATCGTCCTCGCGACGGGTTTCCAGGCTTACACCGGCGCCCAGGAAGCGCTGCCCATACGGGGCCGCAACGGCCTGCTGCTGCGCGACAAGTGGGAGGACGTGTCGAGCTCGATCATGGGTGTGTTCGTCGCAGAATTTCCGAACCTGTTCATGGTCACCGGACCGCAGGCGCCTTTCGCCAACCTGCCAACGTCCATCGAGCAGAACGTCATCTACATTCGCGACTGCATCCGGAAGATGGAAGAGGAGGGCCACGACCTGTGCCTGCCCAGGCAGGATGCGGAAGACGCCTGGGTCGCCCACACCGCGGACATCCATCGCCAGACCCTGATGGCGCAGGGCGACAAGGTGCACTCGTGGATGATGGGTGCGAACCTGGAGAAGCGGAAGCCGCGGGTGCTCATCTACTTTGGCGGCGCCAACGTTTACTACGACAAGATGCGCCACTCGGCGGAATCCGGATTCCCCGAGGTTGAATTCAAACGCCTGGGGGCGGCCTGAGTGAGGTGACGACTGTGGCGGATGGTATCGCGGTCATCGGCGGATCCGGAGGGCTCGGCGAGGCGGTGGTGCGCCGCCTCGCTTCGCGTGCCCCGATCCTGGTGGGCTACCGGGCGAACCGCGAGCGCGCCGACGCGCTCGTTGCCTCGCTCGCGGCCCAGGGGGCGAACGTCCGGGCGGTGCAGCTCGACATCACCGTCGCCGACTCCGTGGCCGGCTTCTTCCGTGAGGCCGCGGGCTTCGCCGGCGGCGTCGCGCACGTGATTTCCGCGACCGGCCCGGCGATTCCCCTGTGCCCGCTGCTCGAGGTCACGGAGGCCGACTTCCGCCGCATCATGGATACGGACGTGCTCGGCACCTTCAACGTGCTGCGCCACGCGATTCCGCTCCTGCGCGCCCGCGGCGGTGGCTCGATCACCGTGTTCGTGACGACCGCGGTCCTGCGAACGCTCGAGAACGACGGCATGTCGTCGGTGCCGAAGACTGCCGTGGCGGGACTCGTGAAGCTCGCCGCGCGAGAGGCGGGTCCGCACAACGTGCGCTGCAACGCCGTCGCCCCGGGCGTCATCGATGCGGGCATCGTGCACAGCTCGTTCACGGTCAGCGAAGTGGCGAAGCAGGTCATCGGAAACTGCCTCGACCGGACGCCGATGCCCCGCATGGGGCGGCCGGAAGAGGTCGCCGCGCTGGTGGACTACCTCTGCTCGGACGCCGCGGCCTACGTCAACGGGCAGGTGATCGGCATCGACGGCGGCTACAGCGCCTGAGGTCGTGCGCGGTCGCCTCGGCGCCCGCCGTCAGCGCGCCGGCTCCGCGGCGCGCTGCAGCTTCACCACCTCGAAGCGGCCCTCGCCGTGCAGCCGGCGCAGCTCCTTCTTGTCGAGCTTGCCGACGCTGGTCTTCGGCAGCTCGGCCGGGAAGGCGAAGTACTCCGGGAGCCAGAAGCGCGCCACGCAATTGGTCAGGAACTCGCGCAGCTCCGCTGCGGACACGCTGTGTCCCGGGCGCGGGACGACGAGCACCAGCGGCCGCTCCTCCCAGCGCGGGTCGGGAATGCCGATCACGGCCACTTCGAACACGGAGGGGTGCAGCGAGATCTGGTTCTCGAGGTCCACCGACGACACCCACTCGCCGCCTGACTTGATCACGTCCTTGGAGCGGTCGGTGATCTGCACGTAACCCCGCGGGTCGATGGTGCCGACGTCGCCGGTCCGCAGCCACCCGTCGGCCGTGAACGAGGAGGGTGACGCGCCCTGGTGGTATCCGCCGGTAACCCACGGGCCGCGCAGCTGGAGCTCGCCGACCGTATGCCCGTCTTCAGGCAGTCGCGCGTCGGCCTCGTCCACGAGCCGCACCTCCATGCCGGGCACGGGCCGGCCGCTCTTCGCGCGCCAGGCAGGCTCCTCCTCGGCGCGTGCATCACGCGGCGGGTGGGACAGGCAGCACATCGGGCTCGTCTCGGTCATGCCCCAGCCCTGCAGCATCGGGATGCCCCAGCGCTCGCGGATCCGGCCGATCAGTGCGGGAGATACGGCGGATCCGCCGGAAACGATCACGCGGAAGCTCGACATGTCGACGCGGTCGTCGAGGTCGGCCTGCAGCAGGTCGTTGGCGAGCGTCGGTACGAGGGCCGTGAACGTGGGCCGCGCCTCGCGGATCATCTGCCGGATGTTCATGGCCTTCAGGTGTGGCCCCGGCAACAGCAGGTCCGCGCCGGCGAACCAGGCCGAGAACGGCAGCCCCCACGCGTTGGCGTGGAACATGGAGGGCAGGAGCAGGATCCGGTCGTCCTGGCAGATGCCGAACGTGTCGTGGCCCAGCGTTGCCAGGGTGTGCAGGAAGATGCTGCGGTGACTGTAGACGATGCCCTTCGGCTCTCCGGTCGTGCCCGAGGTGTAGCAGGCGACGGCCGCCTGCCGTTCGTCCAGCTCCGGCCAGTCGAAGCGGGTGCCGTGCGACGCAACCAGCGCCTCGTAACCGATCACCCTGGCTTCGCCGGCGGAGGCCGGCATCGGACCGCCGACCACGATGACATGGCGCAGCGAGGGCACCCGGTCCAGCACGGGCGCAAGCTGCGGCAGCAGCGAGGAGTCCGCGATGAGCACCGTGTCTTCGGCGTGGGCCATGATGCCGGCAACCTGCTCGGGGAAGAGCCGGATGTTCAGCGTATGCAGCACGGCGCCCATCGCCGGAACCGCCAGGTAGGCCTCCAGGTGCTGGCGGTGGTTCCAGCAGTAGGTGGCGACACGGTCGCCCCGGCGCACGCCGAGGCCGGCGAGGCCCCCGGCCAGCGCCTCGACGCGCTGCGCCACCTGCTCGAACAGCACCGTTTCGAAGCGCTCTCCGTCGAAGCTGCGCACGAGGCTCCCGCCGTGCAGCCGGCTGCCGTGCCGCAGGATCATCTGCGTGGACAGGGGCAGATCCATCATCGTGGCCTTCATCGCCGGACCTCCTCGCGGTCTCCGCTCATCTCAGCCCCGCGCGCAGCGCCGACTCGAGCAGCAGCGCCGGAACGTCGTGCTCGAGGTTGCGCGAGTAGTCGTCGGTGACCAGCCCCTTGCGATACAGCACGTAGGCGCCCTCGACGATCGATGCAAGGCGCCAGAAGGCGAACACCAGGTAGTAGTCGAGATCATCGACATCTATGCCGGTGGTGCGCGACCAGCGCGCGGCCAGCGCCTCGCGCGTCACCAGCCCGGGCACGCCGCGAGTCACCGCCTGCACGAAGGAAAAGCCCGGTGGGTCCACCTGGCGGGGACCCCAGAAGGCCAGCATCAGGCCGAGATCGCTCAACGGGTCACCGACCGTCGACAGCTCCCAGTCGATGATGGCGGCAAGCGCGGGCGCGTCGCGGCGGAACAGCGTGTTGTCGAGGTGGAAGTCGCCGTGCATCACCGCGGCGCGCGGCGCCGCCGGCAGCCGTTCGAGCAGCCAGCGGCCGATCTCTTCCACGAGCGGCAGATCCCGCACCGCCTCGCCGGCGCGGGCCTTCAGCCAGCGCTCGACCTGCTTCTGCACATAGGCTGCCGGGTTCGAGGGACCCTCCAGCCCGAGGGCGCGCCAGTCCAGCGCGTGCACTGCGGCGATGCCGTCCACCAGTTCCTCGCCGATCCGGCTCAGCGTTTCGGCACCCTCGGCGTAGGCCGCGGGCAGGTCGCGGGTGATCGCCACCCCATCGACGAACTCCACGACCAGGAAGGGCTGGCCGATGACCGACGCGTCTTCGCAGAAACCGAGTGCGCGGGGCACTCGGGCGTGCCCGGCGAGCGCCAGCAGCATGCGGTGCTCGCGCCGGACGCCGTTCGCGGCGCTGGCGGAAATGGCGTTGTCGGGCGGCCTGCGCAGGACGGCCTGCCCGCCGCGGTGGACGATGAGCTGCGTCACGTTCGAGTTGCCGCCACCGAGGCGCCGGCCGGGGACCGCGTCCTCCAGGCCGACGTGATCAGCGAGCCAGGCGGCCAGGCGCGCGTCGGCATCCATCACAGCTGGCAGAGCATGCCGCCGTCGGTCGGGATGACGGCGCCGGTCATGTACGTCGAGCCAGCCACCCACCAGATCACCTCGGCGATCTCCTCCTCGGTGCCGGTGCGCCGCAGCGGGATGCGTGCGACGAGGCGCTCGCGGGCCTTGTCGTCGAGCGCCGAGGTCATCTCCGTGATCACGAGGCCCGGCACGACGAGGTTCACGCGAACCTGCCGTGCCGCGAGTTCGACCGCCAGCACGCGCGTGAGGCCGGCGAGACCGGCCTTGGAGGCGCCGTAGGGGCTGTCGCCGGGGAAGCCGCGGAAGCCCACGACCGCCCCGACGTTGACGATGGAACCGCCCTCGCCCATGTGGGGCAGGACGGCGCGGATGCAGTGCAGCGGCCCGCCCAGGTTGGTGGCGAGGACCGCATCCCAGTCTTCGAGCGAGAGTCGGTGGACCTTGCCGCCGCGGTGGAGCCCTGCATTGTTGACCAGCACGTCCACGCCGCCCCAGGCGGCGGCGACCGTTTCGACCGCAGCCTGGACGGACGCGGGGTCGCTCACGTCGGCCGCGATGCCGAGGGCCTGCGGTCCGAGTGCGGCGGCGATCGCTGCCGGGTCCAGGCGACGGGCAAGGACGGCGACGCGGTCACCGCGCGACGCCGCGGCTCGTGCGGTCGCGAGGCCCACGCCGCGCGAGCCCCCGGTGACGATCCAGCGTCTGCTCATGTGGTGTTCCGGTCCCCGATGAAACGGCGGCCGCGCCGTGTCCACGGGCGGCCGCTTGAGGAAGCCGGCGCGCGGATGCGTTCCGCGCGCCGGCGAGGCACTGCTAGAAGTTGTGGCTCAGTCGCAGGCCGTAGGCGCGCGGCGGCCGCGCCGTCGCGTAGGTCCAAAGGCCCGCGAAGTCGAGGCTGGTTCCGACGTCGTAGGCCTGGGTCCACGTGTCGTCGTCGGTGAGGTTGATGCCCCAGAGCGCGACGATCGTCTCCCCGAAGCGGTAGCTGATCGAGGCATCGAGCGTCTCGTGCGCCTTGGCCTTGCCCTGCGGCGAGTTCAGGAAAGTCAGCTCCTGGTCGCCGACGAGCCGGAAGTCCGCCTGGAGGGTGAACTTGCCGTTCAGCGCGTCGAACGTATAGGTCGGTGAGAGCGTGGCGGTGTAGTCCGGCGCGCGGCGCAGGCTGAGATAGGTCAGGTCGCGGTCGTCGCCCGGACCCACGTCCGTGCCCGGGTCAACCAACGTCTTGTACTCTGCATCGAGGAGCCCCAGGTTCGCCGACAGCGTGAAGTTGTCGGTGATGACCGCGGCGAAGTCGATTTCGAGGCCCATGATGTCCACTGAAGACGCGTTGACGACGATCGTCTGCTGGCCGGTGCCGACGCCCGTCGGGACGCTCTGCTCCTCCTGCTTGTCATCGTATTTCATGAAGAAGACCGAGCCGTTGAGCCGCAGGCGCCCGTCCATCCAGGTGGTCTTCCAGCCGAGCTCGTAATTGTCGACGGTCTCGGGGTCGTAGGGGATCGCCGCCGCGATGTAGGTGCCCGGGCGACCGCTGAAGCCGCCTGCGCGGAAGCCCTTCGAGTACAGGCCGTAGAGCATCACGTCCTCGTTCATGCGGTACCGCAGGCTTGCCTTCGGCGTGAACTCGCTCCAGTCCTTCTTGAATGGATTGTCCAGGCTGCCTTCGACCGCGAGCTCGGGCATGGTCGGGTCGATAAGGCCGCTGTCCTTTTCGTCCTCGGTGTAGCGGCCGCCGAGTGTAAGTGTCCAGGCGTCGTTGATCCTGTAGTCGCCTTCGATGAAGAACGCGGTGGACTCCGTGTTCTGCACGACCGTCTGCGGCACCTCGAGCACGGTGCCGGCAGGCAGGCCGAAGAGGATGTCGCCGAAACCGATATAGCTGTTCAGGTCGATGCGGTAGTTGGAATCCCAGTAGTAGAGGCCAGCGGTATAGCTCAGCCGGTCACCCCCGAAAGTCAGCCGCAGCTCGTGGCTTTGCTGCTCCCAGGTCGCCGGGCGGTCCGTGTGGTACAGCGTGAGAGAGGTGCCATCCCAGTCCTGATAGACCTTTTCGTCGGTCGAGAAGTCGCCGAAAACGTAGTCGACCGTGTACTGGTCATTGATTGCCCAGTTGATCGTGGCGATGTGCAGTTCGCTGTCGAAGTAGGTCTGGTAGGGCTCGCCATCGGCCGAGCCGTCGCCGTTCTGCAGCACCGTGTAGCGGTCACCCGACTGCGGCGTCTGTACGCCCTGCGCGCACTGGCCGTAAGCGATGCAGAACAGCTGGTCAGGCTGCGCCATGTTGAGAGTGGTGTTTGCGTCCTGATCCTGCCAGGTCTTGTCGAAGCGGTAGTAGATCTCGAGGTTCTCGGTAGGCCGGAAGGTGAACGCCGGGCTCACCGACTGGAACTCGGACTTGCCGACATCCCGGTCGAGCGTCCGGTTGTAGAACCAGCCGTCGTGCTCGCGAATCGCGCCGCCGAGCTTGAAAGCGAACTTGTCGTTCACCGGCACGTTCACATAGCCGTCGAGCTGCATGTCGCCATGGTTGCCCGCGCCAGCCCGCACCGCGCCGCCGAAGCCGTCGAAGCCCGGCTTGCCGCGCAGCACGTTGATGACGCCCCCGATGGAGTTGCGGCCGAACAGGGTTCCCTGAGGGCCGCGCAGCACCTCGATGCCCTCGATGTCGAGCGACTTGATCATCGCGCCGGAGTTGACGCCAATAAAGATGCCGTCGACGACCACGCCGACAGTCGGGTCGAAGTTCTTCTCGACATCCGTTGTGCCGACGCCACGGATGGAGATCGCGGCCGGACTGCCCGGTCCCTGCTGGATGTCATGGATGATCAGGTTTGGCGCAATGTTCGCCATCGACTGGAGGTCGGCATCGAACCGCCGCTCGAGCTCAGCGGCTCCCAGCGCGCTGATGGACGTGCCGACGTCCTGCAGGTTCTCGACGCGTTTGCGCGCCGTAACCGTGATTTCCTCGAGCGCCCCCACCGTCGGCTCCGCCGCGCCGGCGACCGGTGCCGTCGCCGCCGAGCCGAGCGCCAGCGCTATCGCCATCGCAAGACGCGTGTTTGCCTTCGCAGTGATCATTGGCCCCCTCCAGAAGTTGTTGATGCGTTGAGGCAACGCATTCGCCGCCTCTCGACCGCGCCAAGATAATCGGCTTGTTGTCGTCTAGCAAGTGTGTCCCTATACTCGGGCAAGACCGCGCGGCCGAAGCCGCAAAGCGGCGACACAGGGGGAGATCCTGTTGTTGCACCGCATACAAGGCGGTATGTCCTGTACATACGAATGCCCGGGCCCTGCGGCGCCGGGCACATAGCCCGGGAAGCGCAAGAGAATGGCGTGGGATTTCGAGACCGACCCTGAGTTCCAGTCGAAGCTGGACTGGATGGATCATTTCGTCCGCGAGGAGGTCGAGCCGCTCGATCTGGTTTTCCGGGGGCCCGCGGACCCGTTCGACCCGGGCAGGCGCGGCCCGGCGGCGGCCATGGCGCCCCTCAAGAAGATCGTCCAGGAGCAGGGCCTGTGGGCCTGTCACCTTGGCCCGGAGCTCGGCGGCAAGGGCTATGGGCAGGTGAAGCTCGGATTGATGAACGAGATCCTCGGCCGCAGCCGCTTCGCGCCGACGGTCTTCGGCTGCCAGGCGCCGGATACCGGCAACGCCGAGATCCTGGCGCGTTTCGGCACGCCCGAGCAGAAGCGCAAGTACCTCGAGCCGTTGCTGGCCGGGGAGATCGCCTCCTGCTACTCGATGACTGAGCCCCAGGCGGGCGCCGACCCGGGCCAGTTCACCTGCAGCGCGCGCCTCGACGGCGACGAATGGGTCATCGACGGCGAGAAGTGGTACGCCTCACACGCCGACTTCTCGCGCTTCCTGCTGGTCGTGGTCGTAACCGACCCGGACGTACCCATCCACCAGGGTGCGTCGATCCTCATCGTGGATCGCGATACGCCCGGACTCGAGGTCGTCCGCAACGTCGCCGTCGGCATGCACTCCGAGCCGGGCGCGGGCGTACACGGCCACCTGCGCTTCAGCAATTGCCGGATTCCGGCCGCCAACATCCTCGGCAAGCCGGGCCAGGGATTCGAGGTTGCGCAGTCGCGGCTCGGCGGCGGGCGCATCCACCACGCCATGCGCACGGTCGGGGTCATGAAGCGGGCGCTCGAAATGATGTGCGAGCGCGCCCTGTCGCGCACGACCAAGGGCGAGCTGCTATCGGCCAAGCAGCTGACGCAGGAGAAGATCGCGGACTCCTACACCCAGATCACGCAGTTCCGCCTGCACGTGCTGTATGCGGCCTGGCTCATCGACAAGCACCAGGCCTACACGCGCGAGGTCCGGCGCGAGATCGCGGCGGTCAAGGCCGCGATGCCAGGGGTGCTGCGCGACGTCGTGTACCGTGCGCTGCACCTGCACGGCTCGCTGGGCATGTCGAACGACACGCCCCTCATGGCCATGTGGTCCTACGTGCCCGAGATGGGCATCGTGGACGGGCCGACCGAGGTGCACAAGTTCACGGTGGCGAAGGAGCTGCTGCGCGGCCGGGCAGGCACGACGGCGCAGTTCCCCGATTACTACTACCCGAACGCGATCGAGAAGGCGCGCGCCAAGCTGGCGCACGCCCTCGAACTCGAGGTCGGCAATCTCTGAGAATCCCGCGGGGGGGTGATGCTGTGAGCAACGAAGGCGTCGTCAAGGAGCTGCTGCAGCGCATCGACCGGCTGGAGAGCCGCCAGGCGATGCGCGACCTCGTGACCGACTACTGCCAGGGCTTCGACCGGGGCGATTTCGACCGCTTCCTGTCCATCTGGTGGGAGGACTGCGTGTGGGACATCGGCCCGCCATTCGGCGCCTTCGCCGGCCATGCGGGCATCGAGAAGGCCGTCAAGGAGGTGCTGTGGCCGGTCTGGCGCGAGACCCACCACCTGACGAGCAACCTCAAGGTCGCCTTCGAGGATGCTGACAACGCGCGCGGCGAGTGCGACGTGGACTGCATGGGGGCGACCCGCGACGACGTCGTGCAGATGATCAGTGCCACTTACCGCGACCACTTCCAGCGCCGCAACGGGGTCTGGAAGATCGCGCGCCGCGACGTCACGATCCACTACTTCAACCCGATCCCCGGCGCGCAGATGACGCCGCCGCCGGCCTGACCCGCACGGAGGTCCCCATGGCCTATCTCGCCGTTGCCGACGACCGCAAGATCTACTTCGAGCACTACCCGGGCAAGGGGCTGCCGGTGGTGCTGATCCACGGGTGGGGCATGAGCTGCCGCGTCTGGGACACCACGCTCGTCGCGCTGCAGGAGGCCGGCCACGCGGTGGTCAGCTTCGACCAGCGCGGCTGCGGCAGTTCGGACAAGGACTTCCCGGTGATCTCGATCGAGCAGTCGGCTGCCGACGCGGTGGCCCTGCTCAGGCACCTCGGCATCGGCCGTGCGGCCGTGAACGGCTGGTCGCTCGGCGGCGCCGTGGCGGTCGAGACCGCCAGGCTGCTCGGCCCGGCCTGCGCCGGCGTGGTGGTGACGGCGGGCGCGACGCCGCGCTACGTGCAGGCGCCCGACTTCCCGCAAGGCAACCCGCCCGGCAGCACCGCGCAGACCGTGGCGATGCTGCGGGCCGACCGCGCGAATTTCCTGTACGCCCTCTCGCAGGGCGTCTGCGCCGTGCCGCAGTCCCCGCAGATGATCGAGTGGATGTGGTCCATCTTCATGCAGGCGGGTCCCGGTGCCGACGCTGCGCTGCTGCAGCTCGACACGGTCGACCAGCGCGCGACCCTGGCCGCGCTCGAAGCCCCGCTGCTGTCCATCGTGGGAGCGAAGGACGCCATCGTCCCGCCCGACATCTGCCGCGCTGCCGGGCGGCTCGCGAAGCGCGGCTCCGTCGTCGAGTTCGAGGAGTGCGGCCACGCACCCTTCATCGAGGACGGCCCGCGCTACCGCAGCGTGCTGCTCGACTTCCTCGCCAAGATCGCCTGACCGGGGGATGCCATGCCTCGCCACGTGAACTTCGGGCTCTGGTACGACTTCCGGAACCCCGAGCCCTGGACCATACCGTTCGAGCGACTCTACGCGCAGGCGATCGACCAGATCGTCGAGGCCGAGCGGCTCGGCTTCGACTCGGTGTGGATCACGGAGCACCACTTCTGCGATGACGGCTACACGCCGTCCCCGCTGGTCATGGCGGCCGCGATCGGCGCGCGCACGCGCCGCATGCGCCTCGGCACCAACCTGATGATCCTGCCGCTGCACAACCCGGTCCGGATCGCCGAGGATTCGGCGACACTGTCGCTGCTGACGGGTGGCCGGTTCGACCTCGGTGTCGGCATCGGCTACCGGGAGCTCGAGTTCCGCGAGTTCGGGCGCGAGCTGAAGCAGCGGCCCAGCCTCATCGAGGAGGGGATCGCCATCATCCGCAAGGCCTGGGCCGGCGAGCGCATCAACTTCGAGGGCAAGCGCTTCAAGGTTGGAGACCTCAGGATCACGCCCGTACCCGAGCACCCGCCGCGGATCTTCCTCGGCGGCATGGCGGAGCCGGCGATCGACCGGGCCGCGCGCATCGCCGACGGCTTCCTGTCGACGGGCGGGATCGGCCAGGACGTCTACGTGGAGTGTCTCAAGCGGCACGGCAAGGCGCCGGAGGACGGCGTCATCATCGCCGGCCACTGGGCGATCATTTCCGACGACCCGGAGCGCGAGGCTGCCATCGTCGGGCCGCACGCGCTCTACCAGGGCAACCAGTACATCGAATGGGGTGCGTTCGGCCCGCCGGAGACGACGCCGCGCTTCCCGGACGCCCAGACCGCGCTCGCGCAGGGTCTCTACGAGCTGTGGGACGGCGATACCGCGGTGGCGAAGCTCACCGAGCTACTGCGCAGGTACCCGCAGATCAAGGACCTGCATCTGTGGGCGCAATTCCCGGGCGAGCCTGTGGAGTCGGGGCAGCGGCGCATCGAGTATGTCGCCAGGCACGTGCTGCCGCGGGTGCGCGCGGCGCTCTGAGGCGCGCCGATGTCGCGGCAGTTGCGCAGCGCGTTCGGGCACTACGCGACCGGGGTCACCGTTATCACCACACGCGGCGCGGCCGGCGAGCCGGTCGGCATTACGGCTAACAGCTTCTCCTCGCTGTCGCTCGACCCGCCGCTGGTCCTGTGGAGCATTGCGCACACGTCGAGCAACTACGAGGCGTTCCGGGCCGCGGGCTGCTTCGCCGTGCACGTTCTGCACGCTGGGCAGGGAGAACTGGCGCGCGTCTTCTCGACCAGGAACATCGACCGCTTCGCGGGCGTGCCGACCTCGGCCGGGGCCAGCGGGGCCCCGCTGCTCCCCGACTTTCACGCGCGCTTCGACTGTGAGACGCACGCCCAATACGAGGGCGGCGACCACCTGATCATCGTGGGGCGGGTGCTCGCGGTGGAGGAGCGCGCGGGCGTTCCGCTGCTGTTCTATCGGGGACGTTTCGCGGCCGTTGCCGAGCCGCCTGCCGCCGTATGAGCGCCGTCCCTTGTTGGTATCCAACAAGGGTCATATAGTTGGGGCATGAACAAGAAGGCGGCGAGCGCCCCTCGGGGCCGCAAGCAGGCAGAAAGGACGGCGCTTTCCGACCGCCTGCTCACCGAGGCGGCGATCGAACTCCTCGTCAAGCATGGTATCCAGGGAACCACGCTGCAGGCGGTCGGCGAGCGCGCCGGTTACAGCCGTGGCCTCGCCACGCATCGCTTCGGATCCAAGGCTGGCCTGTTCGGCAAGGTGCTGCAGGTGGCCAGCATGGACTGGCTCGAGCGGGTGCAGGAGGCGGTGGGGCCCCGCGTGGGCGCCGACGCGCTCTGCGCCGCGACGGACGCTGCGGAGAAGTTCTTCCGCGAGCGGCCGGACGAGGTCCGCGCCATGTACCTGCTCTGGTTCCTCAGCATAGACCCGAGCGCTGACTACCAGTCGAACATCGCCAACGTGCACCACGCTCAGCGGCGCGACGTTGCCCAGTGGATAAAGGCCGGCCAGAAGGCGGGACTGGTGCATGCGGACGTCGACCCGATGCGCGCGGCCGAGCAGTACGCCGCCTCGATGGCGGGAATCGCCTATCAATGGCTCGCGAACCCCCGCATGCCCCTGTCGCTGATGTTCCGCCAGCTCAAGTCGGACGTGCGCGCGCGCCTGGAGGTTCGCGACGACGACCGTGCCGCATCCGCGCGCAAGCCGCGCTCCGCCGGTGCAGCCGACCGCGAAGAACCGCGCCCGCGCGTGGCCGCGGCCCGTTGACCGCGGCCGCCGCTGAGCCGGACGGTTCAGAGAGACCTCGCGAACCGGAGAACCGCCTCCGCAAGCGCCACGCGTCGGGCGTCATCACTCATCAACGTCTGTGCCACTGCGGTCGGAAGCCCGCAGCGGCTCGCCCAGTCGCGGTCGGTTTCGTCGATCACCATGCCGTCGAGCAGATCGCCGTAGTGCGCGGCGATCGCGGCCGGCGTCGCCTCCAGGCCGAGTTCGGCCATGATCTTGCCGGTCGGACCCTTCACCGCCCGGCCGCCGATCAGCGGGCACACGGCGACGACGGGCACGCCGCGATCGCGCAACGCCTCGCGCAGCCCGTGCACCGCGAGGATCGGATCGACGCTGAGCCACGGATTCGACGGGCAGACCACGATGGCCTCCAGTGCAGGTGAGGCGAGTGCCTCGATCACCGCGGGCGAAGGGCGCGCGTCGGTCGCGCCGGCGTACTCGAGCGCGGTGACGACCGGGGCGGCGCGCCGGCGCACGAAATAGTCCTGGAACTCCAGGATTCCCTCGCGCGTATGCACCAGTGTCCGTACCGGCGCCTCGGTCATCGGCAGCAGGGCGCTGGCCACGCCGAAGCTCGCGCACAGGTCGCGCGTGACGACGCTCAATGGCACGCCGCTGCGAAGGCGCCGCGTACGCTCGACGTGAAGGGCGAGGTCGCCGTCGCCGAGGCGGAACCAGTCCGGCCCGCCGAGCTGCGCCAGCACCGACATGAAGGTCCAGGTCTCGTCGCGCCTTCCCCATCCGGTCCCGGGGTTGTGGCAGTCCGCGAGCGTATAGAGCACCGTGTCGAGGTCGGGGCAGACGTATAGCCCTAGATGCTCGAAGTCGTCCCCGGTATTGACGATGCAGGCGAGCTGGCCGGGCGAGAGGTGCAGGTGCAGGCCTCGTGCGAGACGCGCGCCGCCGACGCCGCCGCTCAGGGCGACGACCGAAGGGAGGTCGCCGCTCACCGGAACATGTCCTCCTCGAGCGGGCGCAGAAGCGCCCGGGCCGGCTGCGTAGTCAGCGTCCAGCGGAGGCCCCGCACGAGTACCGCAGGCGTGCCCTCCGCAGCTTCGCCCATCGCGAGGCCTGCTGCCGCAGCCACGGCGTCGGCCCAGGCAACCTGAGTGGTCTCCAGAATGCGACCCTCGCGGTCGACTTCGCCGCGACGGTCCCACAGGGCAGGCACGCCAGCCGCCCCGATGGCCACATTCGTCGTGCCCAGCCGCCATGGGCGGCCAAAGCTGTCGGAAACAATGACTCCGACCTCGACGCCGCAGGCCGCACGCAGGCGATCACGTAGCCTTTCCGCCGAACCGTCAGGGTCGACCGGCAGCAGCAGCACACGATCGTCGCCCGGGACGTTCGAACGGTCCACCCCGGCCTGTGCCATGACGTAACCGAGGCGATGGCGCACGATCATCACGTTCGGCCGGGCGCGCAGCACCTCGCTCGACTCGCCAAGGATGACCTCCACGAGCCGCGGGTCCTTGCCCGTGACCCTCGCGAGTTCGACCGCGCGGGGAGATGGCTCGACCTCATCGAGGCGGAGGAACCGGCCCTCGGCCTTGGAAACTGCCTTCTGTGCAACGACCAGCACGTCCTGCGGCTCGAGGCGCAGGCCTCCGGCCGACAGCGCGTCCATGATCGTGGCGGCAAGGTCGCAACCCGGCAGGATCTCGCCGACGCCCTGCAGGGCGCGCACGGTGAGCGAGGCTCCGGTTACAGCTGTGCTGGACACGGGTCGATTCTAGCCGGGCTGCTCGTCGCAAGTCCTTGCCCTATACTTGCTGAACGCCAGCAAATGTCGGCGGACGGCCGGCCCGCGTGGCGCGAAGGGGGACAGGGTGGCTGAGCAGGCCTGCGTCGCGATCATCGCCGTCAATGAGCGCAGACGCTGCAAGACGCGGCTCGACGGGCTGCTCGGCCCCGATGGACGGGTCGAGCTGGCGCGCGCGATGCTCGATCGGGTGCTCGCTGCCGTGCGGGCGGTGCCCGGGCTGGACGCAGTGCTCGTGGTGAGTCCAGAGCGCGACCGCGTTCCCGACTGCATCCCGGTGCTGCACGATAGCGGCGACGACCTCAACGCGGCGATGGACGCAGGCCGCCGCGAGGCTGTCGCGCGCGGCGCGCGCGAACTCCTGGCGCTGCCCGCCGACCTGCCGCTGCTGCGTCCCGTCGACGTGGTTCGGCTCCTGGCGGCTGGAAGGCGTAGTGGCGTCGCGATCGCCATGGACCGTCGGTGCCTCGGAACGAACGGCTTGTACCTTCCCGCGGGGATGCCTTTCGGTTTCCGTTTTGGCGCCGGCAGCTGCGCTCGTCACGAAGCCGAGGCGACACGGCTCGGCCTCGGTGTTCGTCGGGTGCGTTCACCAGGGCTCCTGGCCGACCTCGACACCGCCGAAGACCTGCCGGACATACTGGCGCGCCCGCGCGTGGGGGAGCGTCTGCCTTTCGCGGTCGCCGCGTCATGAGCGAGCGACGGGCCAGGCAGCCGCGCAATCTGGTGCGCCTGCTCGCCGACTGCGCAAGTGGCGGCCGGCCGACGGCTGGCGAAGCGCTCTCACTTCTGGCGGAGGCGCCGCTCGAGGCGCTCCAGCCGGTGGCCGAGTCGCTGGCGCTCGAGGGCCACGGGCGAACGGTCAGCTATTCCCGCAAGGTCTTCGTCCCGCTCACGCGGCTGTGCCGCGACGTCTGTCACTATTGCACCTTCGCCCAGGCGCCGCGCCATCTGCCCACACCCTACCTGTCAATCCGGCAGGTGCTGGAGATCGTGCGCGCTGGCGAAGCACAGTCCTGCAAAGAGGCCCTGTTCACCCTGGGCGACAAGCCGGAGCTGCGTTACGCGGCGGCGCGCGAGGCGCTGGCCGGATTCGGCTACGCGCGCACGGTCGACTACCTCGAGGCAGCCGCCCGCGCGGTGCTGCGCGAGACGACGCTGCTGCCTCACCTCAATTCCGGCGTGATGAGCGAGGACGACTTGCGTCTGCTCAAGCCAGTCGCCGCGTCGATGGGACTCATGCTCGAGTCGGCCGCCGAGCGGCTCTGCGAGCGTGGCGGACCGCACCATGGCTCGCCGGATAAGCGGCCGTCGCTGCGCCTCGCCACCCTGCACGCGGCCGGACGTCTAGGCATTCCGTTCACCTCCGGCATCCTGATCGGCATCGGCGAGACGCGCCGCGAGCGTCTGGAGTCGCTCCTTGCGCTGCGCGACCTGCACGATGAGTTCGGCCACCTCCAGGACCTGATCATCCAGAATTTCTGCGCCAAGCCGGGCACGGCGATGGCGCGATCACCCGAGCCTTCGCTCGAGGAGCAGCTCTGGACCATCGCGGCCGCCCGCCTGCTCTTTGGTCCTTCCATGTCCATCCAGGCGCCGCCCAACCTGCGTCCGGGCGCGCTCGAGCGGCTGGCGGTGAGCGGCATCAACGACTGGGGCGGCGTCTCGCCGGTCACGCCTGACCACGTGAACCCCGAAGCGCCCTGGCCGGAGCTGGAGGCGCTCGAGCGGATGACCCGCGCGGCCGGCCGCGAGCTGGTCGAGCGCCTCGCCATCACCCCGGCCTACGCGCGCGAACCGTCGCGCTGGCTGGATGCGGACCTTGCCGTGCGTGTCCGCCGCTTTACCGATGCCACGGGGCATGCTCGCAGCGACGCCTGGTTCGCTGGCGTCGCCTGCGAGGTCCCGAAGCCCGTGCGTCCAGGACGCGGCCGTCCCGCTGCGCGTGGCGCGGTTGCGCGGGCGCTGCGTGCGGCTGCGGCCGGGCGGGAGCTCGCCGAGGCGGAGGTCGTCGCGCTGCTCACCGCCCGCGCCGACGACCATGAGGCCGTGCTGCGCGCGGCCGATCGGCTTCGCCGCGAGCGTGTCGGCGACGCGGCCAGCTACGTCGTCAACCGCAACATCAACTACACCAACATCTGCACGTACTCCTGCGGCTTCTGCGCCTTCTCGAAGGGTCGCTCGGCCGACAGCCTGCGCGGGCCGGGTTACCTGCTCGACCTCGACGAGGTCGTGCGACGCGCCGTCGAGGCTCGCCAGTGCGGCGCCACCGAGGTCTGCCTGCAAGGCGGCATCCACCCCTCGTTCACGGGCCGCACCTACCTCGATATCGTCGCGGCGATCAAGGCGGCGGTGCCGGAGATCCACGTGCATGCCTTCTCGCCGCTCGAGGTGCAGCACGGCGCCGCCACTCTCGGCCTGCCGCTCGAGGACTACCTGCACGGGCTGAAGCGCGCCGGGCTGGCCTCGCTTCCGGGGACCGCCGCCGAGATCCTCGACGACGAGGTGCGCGCGGTGATCTGCCCGGACAAGCTCGACACCGCCGGCTGGCTCGAGGTGATGCGCTGTGCCCACCGGGTCGGGCTGTCGAGCACCGCGACGATGATGTTCGGTCACGTGGACGGGGTGCAGCACTGGGCACGGCACCTGCTGCGAGTGCGCGCGCTGCAGGAGGAGACGGGCGGATTCACCGAGTTCGTGCCGCTGCCGTTCGTGCACACCGAGGCGCCGCTGTGGCGAAAGGGCCTCGCGCGCAGCGGCCCGACCTTCCGCGAGGCCGTGCTGGTACATGCCGTGGCCAGGCTCGTCCTGCACCCCGTGATCGGCCACATCCAGGCGTCATGGGTGAAGATGGGCCTCGAGGGCCTGGAGGCCTGCCTGAACGCCGGTGCCGACGACATGGGCGGCGTGCTGATGAATGAGTCCATCACCCGAGCAGCGGGCGGCGCGCATGGCCAGGAAATGCCGGCCGCGACTCTCGAGGACTTCGCGCGGCGAATGGGACGAAGGCCCTGGCAGCGAACGACGCTCTACCGGCCGGCCACGTTGCGCGCCGGCCATGAATCTACGTATCGACCGACTGCAGGAGACAGCAGGTGACAGCCACGGGAAAGCCGGTAATCGGCGTGATTGGCGGCACGGGACATCTCGGCGGGGCGCTCGCCGGGCGCTGGTGCCAGGCGGGCTACCGGGTGGTGATCGGCTCGCGCGACGCGGAGCGCGCGCGCGCCGCCGCCGCGGCACACGCGCCCGCGAACGGCGGGGCGGTCAGCGGGGCCAGCAACCGCGAGGCGGCACGGGAAGCGACGGTCGTCGTGGTGGCGGTGCCGTTCGCTTCGCAGGAGGCGACCCTCGCCGAGATCCGCGACGAGGTCGCCGGCAAGCTGGTCGTGGACACGACCGTCCCGCTGGTGCCGCCCAAGGTGATGCGCGTGCAGCTGCCGCCGGAGGGGTCGGCCGCGGTCCGCGCCCAGGCGCTGCTCGGCGAGGCGGCGACCGTGGTGTCCGCATTCCACAACGTCGCGGCGCACCGGCTCGCGACCGGCGAGCCGGTCGACTGCGACGTGCTCGTCTTCGGCGAGAAGCGCGAGGCGCGCGAGCGGGTCGTGGAACTGGCCCACGCGGTGGGCCTGCGAGGCCTCCACGCAGGCTCGCTTGCCAACTCGGCAGCGGCAGAGGCCCTGACTTCGATCCTGATATTCATCAATAAGCATTACTCGGCGGATGGCGCGGGCCTGCGCATCACCGGCGACCTGAAGTCCGGGGCCGGCTGACGCGCAGCGCCGCTTCCTCGGACCGCTGCCCCGCGCCCGGGGCAGCCCCCATGAGCCATTTCTCCGGCCGCCCGCGCATGGGTGGACATACGGGGCGCTCGAGCCCCGAAGCCTACCGGAGAACCGACATGGAGCTCATGACACTTATCGCCGTCTTCTTCATCGTGGCCACGGTTGCGCTCATGGCGCTGACCGCCTACGCGGCCGACGGCCGCTGACCGGCCGGACAAAGGGAGACCGCCATGGCGCGCTTCGACAACGTCCTGGCCACGATCGGCGGCACGCCGGTCGTCCGGCTGAACCGGCTCTCGCCGCCCGGCGTGACGGTCTGGGTGAAGACGGAGTCGCGCAACCCGGGCGGGTCGGTCAAGGACCGCATGGCGCGGGCCGTGATCGAGGCGGCCGAGCGCAGCGGCGCGCTGAAGCCGGGCCAGACGGTGGTCGAGGCGACGAGCGGCAATACCGGCATCGCGTTGGCCATGGTCTGCGCGCAGATGGGGTATCCGCTCGTCGTCACGATGGCCGAGAACTTCTCGATCGAGCGGCGCCGGCTGATGCGCTTCCTCGGCGCCAAGGTGGTGCTGACGCCCGCGGCGGAGAAGGGCAGCGGCATGCTGGCGAAGGCCGTCGAGCTTGCGCGAACGCACGGCTGGTTCCTCTGCCGCCAGTTCGAGAACGAGGCGAACGCCGACGCGCACAGCGCGACCACCGCCCGGGAGATCCTCGAGGACTTCGACGGCCAGCGCCTCGATGCCTGGGTGACCGGCTTTGGCACCGGTGGAACCCTGAAGGGTGTCGCGCGGGTGCTCAAGGCCACGCGTCCCGGGATCCGCATCGTGGCCTGCGAGCCGGACAACTCGCCGGTGATGGCGAGCGGCGTGCCGCAGCCGCGCGGCGCGGACGGCGCGCCGGCTGCGAGCCACCCGCATTTCCGGCCGCACCCGATGCAGGGCTGGAGCCCTGACTTCATCTCCCGTCTCGCCGAGGATGCGCGTAACGACGGCCTGATCGACGAGATCCGGCCGGTGAGCGGCCACGACGCGCTCGCGACCGCCCGCGCGCTTGCCCGGGAGGAGGGCATCTTCGCCGGCATCACGAGCGGAGCAGCGCTGGCCGGCGCGCTCGCGCTGGCCGGCGAACTGCCGGCGGGCAGCCATGTGCTGTGCATGCTGGCCGATACGGGTGAACGTTACCTGAGCACGCCGCTCTTCGCGGACATCGAGGCAGACATGGACGCCGAGGAGCTCGCGATTTCGCGTTCGACGCCGCTCGCACGCTTCGACGCACCGCCGCCCCCTGCGCCCGTGCCGGCCCAGGCCGAGACGCCGCCGGCCGATGACGAGGCCGAGGCCTTCGTGACCGCGGCGATTGGCGACCCGGCCGAGCCGGTCGTGATGTTCGCGCTGGAGTACTGCGAGTTCTGCTGGTCTTTGCGCAAGCTCTTCGCCCGGCTCGGCATGCGCTACCGCTCGGTCGACCTGGACTCGGCGGCGCTGCAAGCCGGCGACCTCGGCGTGCGGGCCCGACCCGTGCTCAAGGCCCTGACCGGCGCGCCGACCATCCCCCAGGTCTTCATCGCCGGTCAGCTGATCGGCGGCTGCACCGAGGTCTTCGACGCCTTCAAGGCGGGACGCCTGCAGTCCGCACTGTCCGCGGCGGGCGTCGCCCACGAGCCCTGCCCAGGCCTCGATCCCTACCAGCTGCTGCCCACCTGGCTGCACCCCCGCAAGACGGCCTGAGTCGCGGCGATGAATTCCTGCATGCAGACGGCCAAACCCCTCGATCTTCCCGTCAGCGACGGCCTTGCCGACCTGCTGATGGATGCCGCGCGCCGTGCGCTGCGCTACCGCGAGCACCTCGCGACGCGCAGCGTCTGCCCGCGGCCCGGCTCGACGGCGCGCCTGCTCGATCGGCTCGGCGGACCGTTGCCCGAGCGGCCCGCAGATCCGGCGGAGGTGATCGGCGCGCTGGACAGCTACGGATCGCCGGCGACCATGGGTTCGGCCGGCGGACGCTTCTTCGGCTACGTGATCGGCGGCTCGCTGCCGTCCACCGTCGCGGCGAGCTGGCTCGCCACCGCCTGGGACCAGAACACCGGGCTGATGTCGGCCGCACCGGCGACGACGCTGATCGAGCAGATCGCGCTCGACTGGGTTCTCGAGGTGCTCGACCTGCCGCGAGGCTCGGCGGGCGCCTTCGTCACCGGCTGCCAGATGGCCAACTTCACGGGGCTTGCCGCGGCGCGCCACGCGCTGCTCGCCCGGCAGGGCTGGGACGTGGAGGCGGACGGCCTCATCGGGGCGCCGCCTCTCCCGGTCATCGTCGGGGAGGAGGCGCACAGCACGATCTTCAAGGCGCTGGCCCTGCTGGGTCTCGGCCGTGATCGCGTGCTGCGCGTCCCGGCGGACGGACAGGGCCGGCTGCGGCCGGAGCGGCTGCCTGACATCGCGGGCCCGGCCATCGTCTGCCTGCAGGCCGGCAACGTGAACACCGGCGCCTTCGACCCGGCTGGCCCGGTGATCGAGTGGGCGCGCGAACGCGGCGCCTGGGTGCACGTGGATGGCGCCTTCGGGCTGTGGGCGCGCGTGGCGCCAGCGCGGCGCTCGCTGGCGGCAGGCTTCGAGGACGCCGACTCCTGGGCGACGGATGCGCACAAGTGGCTCAACGTGCCCTACGACTGCGGCATCGGGCTGGTGCGGGACCCGGCGGCGCTGCGCGGCGCGATGGGCACCGGCGCGGCCTACCTGCAGGAGTCGCCGGTGCGCGAGCCGATGCAGTACACGCCGGAGCTGTCGCGTCGCGCGCGGGGCGTCGAGGTCTGGGCGGCGCTGCGCACGCTCGGCCGCCAAGGCGTCGCCGACCTCGTGGAGCGCTGCTGCGTGCACGCGTCGCGCTTCGCGGCGGGCCTGCGCGAATCGGGCCACGAGGTCCTGAACGAGGTGAGCCTGAACCAGGTGCTCGTCGCCTTCGGGGACGACGAGCGAACCCGGCGCGTGATCGAGGCGCTCCAGCGGGACGGCACCTGCTGGTGCAGCGGGACGATCTGGCGCGGACGGGCGGCGATGCGCATCAGCGTCAGTTCGCACGCTACGAGCGGCGCGGACGTGGAGGCGAGCCTCGCCGCCATGCGGCGCCTCGCGAACGCCGCGGCCTGAGCAGGTCGCGGGCCGGGTATTCGGGCAAAGTTATCGCTGTCTGGGGCCACCGCTGAATACGCAGTTGCCGACCCGACCCGGGCGCCGTGGAGGGGTAACCTTCCAGTCACACCCCGTCGTTCGGAGGATGTCGCCCATGCACGACGAGCTGGCCACGCTGCCCGGTGTCGGGCCGAGCATTGCCGCAGACCTTCGCCACCTTGGCATCCACCCGGTCCGCGAGCTCGCGGACGCCGACCCTGAGCGTCTTTACGAACGCCTGACCGAGATCACCGGCCACGAGCAGGATCCCTGCGTCCTCTACACGTTCCGCTGCGCGGTCTACGCCGCCCGCACCGCCGAGCCGCAGGCGGAACTGCTGAAGTGGTGGAACTGGAAGGACCGCCGGCTTGATCCGGTTATGAAGGCATAACAAACCGGTCATTCTCCCGCGAGGCGGCGGGTCCCTAGCATCCTGTCCTGGGCCTTGATGGAGTGCCAGGGATGTCCGCCACCTCCGCCGTCCTGCCGGCGGCACCGCTTTCGCCGGACCGTCTGCGCCACCTCGGGCTCGCCCTCGAGGGGCTCGACGGCGCCGCGCTCACCTGGGTCTCGGGCTACGTCGCGGGACTCGCCTTCGAGCGTGCCCGCGCCGCCGGCGCCGCGCCTGCCGAACCCGTCGCTCCGCCCGCTGCCACCGCCACCGTCCTCTACGGCTCGCAGACCGGCAACGGCCGCCGGCTCGCCGAGCGTCTCAAGGCGCAGCTCGACGCCGCCGGCATCGCCGCCAGGCTCGTCAGCGCGGCGGACTTCCCGCCGCGCCGCCTCGCCGATGAGCGCCTGCTGTACCTCGTGGTGAGCACGCACGGCGAGGGCGACCCGCCGGACGACGCGCGGGCCTTCGCGGAGTTCGTGCTCGGCAAGCGCGTGCCACGGCTCGAGCAGCTTGCCTACGCCGTGTTCGCGCTCGGCGATTCGAGCTACCCGCGCTTCTGCGAGACCGGCCGCTTGCTGGACGAGCGCCTCGCCGGGCTCGGTGCGCGCCGCCTGCTGCCGCGGGTGGATGCCGACGTGGACTTCGAGCCGGCCGCCGCCGGCTGGATCGAGGCCGCGCGCGAGACCGCCCGTCGCGAGGCCGGCGGGCCGCGGCTCGCGCTCGTCACCCCGCTGCGGGGCTCCGCCGCGGAGCCAGCCGCCCCCACCCGCGAGCGGCCGCTCGCCGTGGAGGTCCTGGTGAACCAGCCGGTGACGGCCGCTGGCGCGCTGCGCGAGGTCCGCCACGTCGAGATCGCGCTGCCCGAGGGCGGGCTCGGCTACGAGCCGGGCGACGCCCTCGGCATCTGGCCGGAGAACCCGCCGTCCGCCGTGGCGGAAATCACCGAGCTGCTCGGGGCCGCGCCGGATGCGGCGGTCGCGCACGACGGCCGCACGCTCCCGCTCGTCGACTGGCTCGGCCGGGAGCGCGAGATCACGCGTCTGACCCGGCCCTTCCTCGAGGCGCACGCGAAGCGCGCCGGCAGTGCCGAACTCGCTGGCCTGCTGGCCCCCGGACGGCAGGAGGCGCTGCGCGCCGCGCTGCGGGACCTGCAGGTCGCGGACCTCCTGCGCGAGCACCCGGGAGCGTGGTCGCCTGCGGAGCTGGTGGCGGCCCTGCGTCCGCTCGCGCCGCGGCTGTATTCAATCGCCTCGAGCCGGTCCTCGGTCGGCGACGAGGCTCACCTGACGGTTGCGCTGCTCGCCGGCGAGCGCGGCGGCCGCGCCCGCCTCGGCGCCGCCTCATCGTTCCTCGGACGCAACGCCGGGGAGCCGCTGCGCACTTTCCTCGAGCCCAACCCGCGCTTCCGGCTGCCGGCGGACGGCGCCCGCGACATCATCATGGTCGGCGCCGGCACGGGCGTGGCGCCCTATCGCGGCTTCCTCCAGGAGCGCGTCGAGTCGGGCGCCACCGGCCGGCACTGGCTGGTGTTCGGCTCGCGCCACCTCGACCGCGACTTCCTCTACCAGGCGGAGTGGCTCGAGGCCCTGAGGAAAGGCCGGCTCCAGCGTCTCGACGTGGCGTTCTCGCGCGATACGGCACAGAAGCGCTACGTGCAGCACTGCCTGCTCGAGCAGGGTGCCGAGCTCTTCGCGTGGCTGGAGGCCGGCGCCACGCTCTACGTCTGCGGTGACGCCGAGCGCATGGCGCCGGACGTGCACGCGGCGCTGCTCGAAGTGGTGACGCGCCAGTCGGGACGGGGCACCGAGGCCGCGGCCGAGTACGTGGCTGAACTCGCCTCCGACAAGCGCTACCTGCGCGACGTGTACTGACATGAGCGACCTGAGCCCCGTCGAGCGCATCAAGGCCGAGAGCCGCGGCCTGCGCGGCACGCTGGCCGAGAGCCTCGCGGATGCGCACACCGGCGCGCTGCGCGAGGACGACCAGCAGCTGCTCCGCCTGCACGGCAGCTACCAGCAGGACGATCGCGACATCCGCGAGGACCGCCGCCAGCGCAAGCTCGAGCCGCTGTGGCGGTTCATGGTGCGGCTGCGGCTCCCCGGCGGCGTGTGCACCCCGGCGCAGTGGCTGGCCATCGACGAGCTCGCGCGCCGCTACGCCGGGTCGACGCTGCGCCTGACGACGCGCCAGACCTTCCAGTTCCACGGCATCGTCAAGCGCGACCTCAAGCCGACCATGCAGGCGATCAACGCAGCGCTGATCGACACCATAGCGACCTGCGGCGACGTGAACCGCAACGTCGTCGCCTCGGTCAACCCGGTGGAGTCGCCGGTGCACGCCGAGGTGGCGGACTGGGCGCGCCGGCTGTCCGAGCACCTGCTGCCGCGCACGCGCGCCTGGCACGAGATCTGGCTCGACGGCGAGAAGCTCGCCGGCACGCCCGAGGTCGAGCCGGTCTACGGCCGGACCTTTCTGCCGCGCAAGTTCAAGGCGGCGATCGCGGTGCCGCCGGACAACGACGTCGACATCTTCTCGCAGGACCTTGGGTTCATCGCCATCGTCGAGGACGGCCGGCTGGCCGGCTTCAACCTCACCGTCGGCGGCGGCCTCGGCGCCACCCACGGCGATCCGGCGACCTACCCGCGCCTCGCCGACGTGGCGGGCTTCCTGCCGCCGGAGCGCCTGCTCGCCGTGGCCGAGTCCGTGGTCACGACGCAGCGCGACTTCGGCGACCGCACCAACCGCAAGCACGCGCGGCTGAAGTACACCATCGCCGACCGCGGCCTCGACTGGTTCATCGCCGAGGTCGAGCGCCGCGTGGGCGTCCCGCTCGAGCCGGCCCGGCCCTTCGAGTTCACCACGAATGGCGACCGCTTCGGCTGGCAGCAGGGCTTCGACGGCCGCTGGCACCTGACGCTGCGCATCCCGGCCGGTCGCATCGCGGACCGCGAGGGCGCGCCCCGGATGACGGGCCTCAGGCGCATCGCCGAGGCGCATCGCGGCGACTTCCGCATCACGGCGAACCAGAACCTGGTGATCGCCGGCGTGGACGAGGCGGACCGCCCGCGCATCGACGCGCTGGTCGCCGGGCACGCGCTCGACCTGCACGCGAGGGCGACGCCGCTCGAACGCGATGCGCTCGCCTGCGTGGCCATGCCGACCTGCCCGCTCGCGATGGCCGAGGCCGAGCGCTACCTGCAGCCGCTGCTCGGCAAGGTCGGAGGCCTCCTCGGGACGCACGGCCTCGGCGGCGAGCCGCTGTCGCTGCGGGTCACGGGCTGCCCCAACGGCTGCGCGCGGCCCTACCTCGCCGAAATCGGCCTGATCGGCAAGGCGCCCGGCCGCTACAACCTGCATCTCGGCGGCGACGCGCGCGGCCAGCGGCTCAACGTGCTGTACCGCGAGAACCTCGACGAGTCTGGCTTCCTGCCGCTGCTCGACGAACTGATCGGCGCCTGGGCGCGCGAGCGCGCGCCCGGCGAGCGCTTCGGCGACTTCCTGTGGCGCAGCGGCCGGCTCGGTGCGGCAGCATGAGCGCGCCCACGCCGCTGGACCCGCGCGACGAACTGGCGATCGAGCGCGCCAATGTCGAGCTGGAGGCGCTCGATGCGGCCGGCCGCGTGCGCTGGGCGTTGGCGCATCTGCCCGGTGAGCACGTGCTCTCGTCGAGCTTCGGCGCACAGGCGGCGGTGCTCCTGCACCTCGTCACGCGCCAGCGGCCGGATATCCCGGTCGTGCTGGTCGATACAGGCTACCTGTTCCCGGACACCTACCGCTTCGTGGACGACCTGACGATGCGGCTCGGCCTGAACCTCAAGGTCTACCTGCCGCAGGTCTCGCCCGCCTGGATCGAGGCGCGCCATGGCAAGCTCTGGGAGCGCGGCATCGAGGAGATCGAGCGCTACAACGCCCTCCACAAGGTCGAGCCGATGAAGCGTGCGCTGGCGGAAATGTCGGCAGGCACCTGGATCGCCGGCCTGCGTCGCGACCAGGCGTCCACCCGGGCCCGGATCCGCCCGCTCGAGCTGCGCGACGGCCGTTTCAAGCTGCACCCGATCTTCGACTGGACAGACCGCGACGTCGGCCGCTACCTCGAGCAGCACGGCCTGCCGTACCACCCGCTCTGGGAGCAGGGCTACATCTCGATTGGCGACTGGCACACGACGCGCTCCCTGGCCGAGGCCGGCTCGGCGGAGGCCACGCGCTTCTTCGGGCTCAAGCGCGAGTGCGGCATCCACGGGCTCGAGGGCTGAGCCCGGCCATGCGCTACCTGCCGCTGTTCCTCGACCTCGCTGGCCGCCGGGTGGTGGTCGTCGGCGGCGGCGTGATCGCCGGTCGCAAGGTGGACCTGGTCCACGCCGCCGGCCCGCGGATCGCCGTGGTGGCGCCGGCACTCGCGCCGCCGCTCGGGGCGCGCCTCGCGCGCGGCGAGGTCGAGCACGTCGCGGCGGCTTTCGAACCTGCTTATCTCGACGGCGCGGCCTTCGTGATCGCCGCGACCGACGACCGGGAGGTCAACGCAGCGGTCGCGGCCGCAGCCCGCGCGCGCGGGATCCCGGTCAACGTGGTGGACGACCTCGAGCTGTCGGACGCCATCCTGCCGGCGATCGTCGACCGCTCGCCGCTGGTGGTCGCGATCTCGACGGCCGGCACCGCGCCCGTGCTGGCCCGGTTCCTGCGCGAGCGCATCGAGACCGTGGTGGACGGCGCGATCGGCCGGCTGGCGACCTTTCTTGCCCGCTGGCGCGGACGCATCAAGGCGGGGGCGACCGATTTGCGCGAGCGGCGCCGGCTCTACGACTGGATCCTGCATGGGCCGGTGGCGCAGAGGCTGCGCGTGCATGACGAGGCCGGTGCGGCCGCGCTGCTGGAGCAGCGGCTGCGGGAAGGCGCCGCGGCCGAGCCAGCCGGGCGCGTCACGCTGGTCGGCGCCGGCCCGGGCGACCCGGGACTGCTGACGCTCAACGCGCTGCGCGCGCTGCAGGCCGCGGACGTGGTGCTGCACGACCGCCTGGTGTCGCCAGAGATCCTCGCGCTGGCGCGGCGCGAGGCGGAACTCGTCGAAGTGGGCAAGTCGGCGTCGGGCCACAGCGTCGCGCAGGCGCGCATCCACGAGCTGATGGTCGAGCATGCCGCCCGCGGCCTGCACGTGGTGCGCCTGAAGGGTGGCGACCCGTTCATCTTCGGCCGCGGCGGCGAGGAACTCCAGTACCTGCGCGAGCGCGGCGTGCCCTACGAGGTCGTGCCCGGCGTGACCGCGGCGCTCGCCTGCGCGGCCTACGCGGGCATTCCGCTGACGCACCGGGAGCACGCCCGCAGCGTGCGCTTCGTCACGGCGCACTGCCGCGAGTCCATCGATGCGGTGGACTGGCGGGGCCTCGCGCGCAGCGACGAGACGCTCGCCGTCTACATGGGCGCGGGCACGCTGCCGCGGCTCGCGGCGGAGCTCCTGCGCCACGGACGCGCGGCCTCGACGCCGGCCGCGATCATCGAGAACGGCACGCGGGCGCAGCAGCGCGTGCTGCTCGGCGACCTCGCGGCGCTGCCGGCGATCGCCGAGGCGGAGCGCGTCGGCTCGCCGGCACTCATCATCGTGGGCGAGGTTGCGCGTCACGCCGCCGCGCTCGGCTGGTTCGGCGCTCCACCCATGGTGGCGCCTGCGGCTATCATTGGACAGGGCCTGCGCGCGGCCTGAACGCATCGGGAGCGGGGGCATGGACATCCGTGAGGGCTTCGCTGGAGCGGTCGGCGATACGCCGCTGATCCGTCTCGTGAGGCTGTCCGCCGAGACCGGCTGCGAGATCCTCGGCAAGGCCGAGTTCATGAACCCGGGCGGCTCGGTCAAGGACCGTGCCGCGCGCGCGATCATCGAGGCGGCCGAGCGCGACGGACGCCTGGCGCCCGGCGGCACGGTCGTGGAGGGCACCGCCGGCAATACCGGCATCGCGCTGGCCCACCTTTGCCACGCGCGCGGCTACCGCTGCGTGATCGTCTGCCCGGACAACCAGTCGCCGGAGAAATTCGAGATCCTGCGCGCGCTCGGCGTCGAACTCGAGCTGGTGAAGCCCGTGCCCTACGCGGATCCGAACCACTACCAGAAGGTGGCGCAGCGCCGCGCCGGCGAGACTCCGGGCGCCGTCTGGGCCAACCAGTTCGACAACACGGCGAACCGCGACGGGCACTATCACACGACCGGCGCCGAGATCTGGCGCGACGCTGGCGGGCGCATCGACGCCTTCGTCGCAGCCACCGGCACTGGCGGCACGCTCGGCGGCGTGTCCGCGTACCTCAAGGAACGAAGCTCATCGGTGCGCATCGTCCTGGCCGATCCGCAGGGCAGCGCGCTCTATCGCTGGGTGAAATTCGGGGAGCTGAAGGCGGAGGGTCCGGGCTCGATCACCGAGGGCATCGGCATCGGGCGCGTCACCGCGAACCTCAAGGACGCACCCATCGACGACGCCTTGCACGTCACCGACGTGGCCGCGGTCGCCATGGTGCACCGCCTGCTGCGCGAGGAGGGCCTGTTCCTGGGCAGCGCGGCAGGCGTCAACGTGGCCGGCGCGGTGGCCGTGGCGCGCGAGATGGGGCCGGGGCACACGGTGGTCACAGTGCTCTGCGACAGCGGGCACAAGTATCAGTCGCGGCTCTACAACCCCGGCTGGCTGGACGAAAAGGGTTTGCTCGACGCGGCCCGCGGGTGATGCCCCTCGAGTCACGGTGAAAAAACGGCCCGCGCCCCGACAGGGACGCGGGCCCAGCTGGGAGCAATCAGCGGCTGGTGCGCAGTTCGCCTGCGCCTGCAAGGCGCGGGGCGGTGCCTTCCCTGGCGTGCACGGTGGCCAGCGTTGGTGAGCCAATCTCGTCCACGGCCCTGGCAACCGCCTCCTCGCGGCATTCGCGGACCGCGCGCTTATGCTGCAACGCAGGGCTGTTCGCGCTGCCGCAGGCCTGTCGCGCTGCGCGCCTGATCTGGGCGTGGACAGCGCGTGCGCCGGCATCCGTCTTGAGCGCGGCCGGGCTGTACTGCACGGGCACCGCCACGGCGTCCGCGCCGTGAGCGAGGGCTGGCAGGCCGAAGATGAGTGCGCCAGCGACCAGCGTCGCTGAGGCCAGGCGGCGCGGGGCGGCGGAACGGGCGATCGTTGGGGTATTCATCGTCTTGTCCTCGGAAGATGGTGGCAGTCACGGCGGGGTCATCTCATCACTCCGGGATGGCCGCAGGGGCTCGCCTGGTCCCGCGCTGGGCTCTACTGGTCGCACACGCCATGAACTGAACGGCGGGCGCTCTCCGCCGCCGTGTCGACAGCGACGAGTCGAGCGACCAATGCGACGAGCCGTCCCGTACGCGGCCGCGGTGGCGCTACACTCGTGCGGTTTCGCCGCCGCAGCCCGAAGTCCCGCGCATGCCGACGACCGACCCCTTCCGGACGCACCGAGAGGCTCTCTTCTGGGCGCTGCACACGGCTGGCTGGACCGCGTACGCCCTCGTGCAGACGGCTGGCGCCCTGCTGTGGGAGCGGCAGACCGGCTACTTCCCGCTGGTCGCTGTCGCGGCGCTCGGTGGATTCCTGCTGAGCGCGCCGCTCAGGTTCCTGTACCGCCGCCTGTGGGCCCGGTCGCCGTGGGCGATCGTGCTGGGCGGGCTCGCGGCCAGCTACGTCGTCGCCGTGCTCTGGAGGCTGGTCATCGCCGCCGCCTACGCGGCCTTCATGCCCGGCATGAGCGAGCGGCTCGACGCCGTGGCCCTGGTGGTGGCGGCGGCCAACTCGGCCTTCG
>JALORP010000083.1 GCA_025458865.1 Steroidobacteraceae bacterium
CGCTGAACGAGGCCTTCATCATCCTCGACGAGGCGCAGAACACCACCGTCGAGCAGATGAAGATGTTCCTCACGCGCGTCGGCTTCGGGTCCAAGGCCGTGGTGACCGGCGACGTCACCCAGACCGACCTGCCGAGCCACCGGCCCTCGGGCCTGCGCCACGCGATGTCCGTGCTCGTGGACGTACCGGGCATCGCCTTCACGCACTTCACCGCGCGCGACGTGGTGCGCCACCCGCTGGTGCAGCGCATCGTGCAGGCCTACGAGCGCAGCGCGGGCGTGGAGGGCGCGCCGTGAGCCTGGACCTCGCCGTGCAGTACGGCACGCGCCGGCCGTTCGCGCCGGCCGTCCCTTCGCTGCGCCGCTGGGCGCAGGCTGCGCTCGAGGGCACCCGCTGCGCCGTCTCGCTCGGCATCCGCGTCGTCGGCGCCGCCGAGGGGCGCACCCTCAACCGCCGCTGGCGCGGCAAGGATTACGCCACCAACGTGCTGTCCTTCGGGGCGGAGGCGGCCGGCCTCCCTGGACCGGCGCCGCTCGGTGACCTGGTGATCTGCGCGCCCGTGGTCGCGCGCGAGGCGCGCGAGCAGGGCAAGACGTTGCCGGCGCACTGGGCCCACATGGTGGTGCACGGCGTGCTGCACCTGCGCGGCCACGACCACGAGCGCGCCCGCGAGGCGCGCGAGATGGAGGCACTAGAGGTGGAGATACTCGGCAGGCTGGGCTTCGGCGACCCTTACCGGAGCGCGGCGGCATGAGCGAGGAAAACAACCGGTCGGGCTGGTTCCGCCGCCTGGTCGGCGGCGGCGAGCCGCGCGATCGCAGCGAGCTGGTCGAGGAGCTGCGCGAGGCCAGCGCGCGAGGCCTGATCGACGCGGACGCGCTCGCGATGATCGAGGGCGTGCTCGGCGTCGCCGACCTGCAGGTGCGCGACATCATGGTGCCGCGCTCCCAGATGGTGGTGCTCGAGCGCGACGAGCCGATCGAGCGTCTCCTGCCGGCCATCGTCGAGTCGGGCCACTCGCGCTTTCCGGTGATCGGGGAGGACCGGGACCAGGTGGTCGGCCTGCTGCTCGCGAAGGACCTGCTCCGCTACTTCGGCGACGCGAACCGCGCGGCCTTCGACATCCGCGAGCTGCTGCGGCCGGCGGTGTTCGTGCCGGAGAGCAAGCGGCTCAACGTGCTGCTCAAGGAGTTCCGCGTCAGCCGCAACCACATGGCCATCGTGGTGGACGAGTACGGCGGCGTGTCCGGGCTCGTGACCATCGAGGACGTGATCGAGGAGATCGTCGGCGAGATCGCCGACGAGTACGACATCGAGGAAGACCAGACGATCCGCCGCGAGGGCGAGCGGCAGTACGCCGTGCACGCGCTGGCGCGGATCCAGGACTTCAACGAGTACTTCGGCACGGAGTTCAGCGACGAGGAGTTCGACACCATCGGCGGCCTCGTCATGCACCAGTTCGGCCGCCTGCCGCGCCGCGGCGAGACGGTCACCATCGAGGGCCTCGAGTTCCGCGTGCTGCGCTCGGATCGCCGCCGCATCGACCTGCTGCGGGTGGTCACGCCCACTGACCTGCCGCCGCCGGCGGCGGAGTAAGCCCGGGGGTGGACCGGACCCCGGCCATGGCGCTGCCCTGGGTCGAGCGGCTGGCCGCCCGCTACGGCGCATGGCTCGCGCTCGCGGCCGGCGCCGCCTCGTCGCTCTCCTTCGCGCCCGCCGCGCTCTACCCGCTTTCCATCCTCTGCCCGGCGCTGCTGTTTCTGCTCTGGGAAGGCCGCCGGCCCGGCGCCGCCGCGCTGATCGGCTTTGCCTACGCCTTCGGGCTCTTCCTCGCGGGCACCTACTGGATCTTCATCGCCGTGCACGAGGTTGGGAAGGCGCCCGCCTGGCTGGCCGTGTTCCTGCTGCTCGGCCTCGTGTCCATCATGGCGGCCTACTTCGCGATGCTGGGCGCGCTGGCCGCCCGCCTGGTGCCGCGGCCGACGGCGCTGCGCTGGCTCGCCTTCCTGCCCGGCGGCTGGATGCTGGTCGAGTGGCTGCGCGGCTGGCTGTTCAGCGGCTTTCCGTGGCTCGCGATCGGCTACGCGCACATCGACTCTCCGCTCGCCGGGCTCGCGCCCCTTGCCGGCATCCACGCGGTCACGCTCGCCGCGGCGCTCACGGCCGGCGCGATCGTGGCGCTCGTCCATGGAAGCCCGCGCGAGCGTGTTGCCGCTGCCGTGCTGGTCGCTTTGACCTGGTCGGCGGCCGCGGCGCTCGGCGGGCGGGCGTGGACGCAGCCTTCGGGGCCTCCAATCGACGTCGCGATCGTGCAGGCGGCCGTGCCGCAGGACGAGAAATGGGCGGACGAGAACCGCGACGCCATCCTCGACCGCTTCCGCGACATGACCCGCCCGGTGCTGGGCCGGCGCCTGATCGTGTGGCCGGAGGCCTCCATTCCCGTGCTCGCGCACGAGGCCGGGCCCTACCTCGCGGCGATGTGGGCCGAGGCGCAGCGCGCCGGCAGCGACCTCGTGCTGGGCCTGCTGCGCTACGACTTCGACAACAGCCACTACTACAACGGCGTGCTGGCGCTCTCGGGCGAGGAGGCGGGCTGGTACTACAAGCGCCGGCTGGTGCCCTTCGGCGAGTTCTTCCCGGTGCCGGGCTTCATCCGCAGCTGGATGCGCCTGATGAACCTCGCCTACGCCGACATGACGCCGGGTCCGCCCGACCAGCCGGCGCTGTCGGCAGCAGGCGTGAAGGTCGGCGTCACGGTGTGCTACGAGGACGCCTACGGCGCCGAGCAGCTCGCGGTGCTGCGCGAGGCGGAGCTGCTGATCAACGTCACGAACAACGCCTGGTTCGGCGACTCGACCGCGCCGCACCAGCAGATGCAGATGGCGCGCTTCCGCGCCCTCGAGGCGGGGCGCTACCTGGTTCGCGCCACTTCGAACGGCATCACCGGCATCATCGGGCCCGACGGGCAGGTGGTCGCCCGCGCGCCGCAGTTCGTGCCCGACGTCCTGCTCGGCGAGGCGCGGCCGTTCACGGGGCTGACGCCCTACGCGCGCACCGGCAACTGGCCGGTGCTCACGCTCGCCGCGCTGCTCGTCCTGCTCGCCGCGGCCGGGCGCCGCCGCGCGCAGGCGCCGCTCACAGGGGCGTCTCGCTGACCACCTCGCCCTCGATCACCACGGCGAGCACGCGCGAGGTGTACTCGAACGGATCGCCGTCGAACAGCACGAGGTCGCCGTCCTTGCCCCGCTCGAGCGAGCCGACGCGGTCGTCCACGCCGAGGATCCGCGCGGCGCCGAGCGTGATGCTGCCGAGCGCCGCGTCGAAGGGAAGCCCGTAGGCCGCCGCCACCGCGGCCTCCCACAGGACGACGCGCGTCTTGGGCACGTAGCCCTCGAAGCCGCTCTGCAGCGCGAAGGGGATGCCGGCCTCGTGCAGCACGCGGGCAGTGGTGAAGCTGGCGTTCTCCATCTCGCCGAACTGCCGCGCCATCGTGGGGTGCAGCAGCACCGGCACGCCCGCCGCGCGGATCGCGTCGAGCGCGAGGTAGGCCTCCGCCGCGCCGTCGAGCACGATCCGGATGTCGAACTCCTGCGCGAGGCGCAGCGCCGAGCGGATGTCCTGCTCGCGGTAGGCCGTGACCAGCATCGGCAGCCGGCGCTCCAGCACCTCCACGAGGGTCTCGAGCTCGAGGTCGCGCGCCGGCTCGGCGCCGTCCTTGGCCTCGGCGGCCTTGCGGCGGTACTCGTCCGCCTTGATCAACTGCTGGCGCAGCATGGCGATCTGCTTGGCGCGCGTGCCCGGCGACTTGCTCTCCGCGCCGAAGGCGCCCGGGCCGAGGTGCGACGCGAGCATCGCTGGCGAGCGGACGAGCGCCTGCTCCACCGTGTTGCCGCGCGTCTTGACGATGATGGTCTGGCCGGAGACCAGCGCGCCCGGGCCGTGCCCCGTGTGAACGGTCGTGACGCCGAGTCCGCGCAGCCACTCCACCAGCCGCTCGCGCGCGTTGTAGGCGTCGAGGGCCCGGAGCTGGGGCTGGATCGGCGCGGACGTCTCGAGCTGGTCCTGGTCGTGCTTCTGGTTCAGGTAGCCGGACAGCCCGACGGCGCTGCGCGCATCGACGAGACCCGGCGTGACCTGCGCGGCACGCAGCTGGCGGATCCCCTCGGGCAGCGTCACCGACCCCTGCGGGCCGACGTGAGTGATCTTTCCGCCCTGGACCAGGACCACGCCGTTCTCGATGGCGGTCCCCGCCTGGGTGTGCACGCGATCGGCCAGCACGGCGAGGTCCTGGGCCGCGGCGGCCGGACCGAACAGCAGCGCGGCGAGCAGCAGCGTCCTGCGGGTCACAGCGCGCCCTCCAGCTGGATCACCTGTTCGGCGACCGTGTCCCGGCCCGCGCCGTAGCCTCCCGTCGCGAACAGCGCGTCTTCCGGCGAGGCCAGGTCGAAGACCTTCTCGCCCTCCACCCAGGTCTCGAGCACGCGCGTGTAGACGCTGAGCGGATCGCCGTCCAGCACCACGAAGTCCGCGTCCTTGCCGACGGCGAGCGAGCCGACGCGGTCGGCGAGGTCGAGCATGCGCGCGCCGTGCAGGGTGAGGGCAGCGAGCGCCGTCTCCCGGTCGAGCCCGAAACGCACGCCCATCGCCCCCGAGCGCAGGAACAGGCGCGAGTCGGTGACCGGGTCGTCGCTGTGGTAGGCGACCAGCGCGCCGGCGGCCTCGAGCCGCCTGCCGTTGTCGGGCAGCAGGTTCATTGCCTCGAGTTTCCCGCCGGGGCTGTCCACGTGGATGATGGACGCCGGCACCCCGGCCGCGGCGATCTCGTTCGCAACGAGGCCCGCCTCGCTGACGTGGTGGAGCACCACGCGCAGTCCGAACTCCTCGGCGAGGCGCAGGACCGTCAGGACGTCGTCGTGGCGGTGCGTGTGGTGGTGGACCAGGCGGCGCCCGGCGAGCGCGTCACAGAGCGCCTCGGAGCCCAGGTCGCGGGCGGGCTTTTTGTCGGCCGCCAGCTTCGGGTCGGCCAGCTTGGCGCAGTACTCCTCGGCGGCCACGAGCCTCGCCCGCATCAGCGCCGCCGACTTGCCGCGCGTGCCGGGGAAGGGGGAGGCGCGCATCGGGTTGGTGCCGTTCGCCATCTTGATGCCGCCGGCGATCCGCCCGTCGCCGTCGCGGATGGCCAGGTCCTCCACGCCGTTGCCGCGGCGCAGCTTCAGGTAGACCGTCTGGCCGCTCAGCAGGTGGCCCGAGCCCGGCATCACATTGACCGTCGTGATGCCGCCGGCGCGCGCCTTGGCAAGGCCCGAGTGGCGGACGTTGATCGAGTCGAGCGCGCGCACCTCGGGCTGGATCGGGCCGCTCGCGTCGGCGCCCGCGACCTGGCCGATGTGGGAGTGGGTGTCCACCAGCCCCGGCAGGATCACGCGGCCGCTCACGTCGCGCACGTCCGCGTTGCGGGGCAGGCGCAGGTCGCGGCCCAGCGCGCGGATCTTGCCGTCCTGCACCAGCAGGGTGGCGTTTTCGATCGGAGGACCCTCGATGGGATACAGGGTCGCGCCGACCAGCGCGAGCGGGCGTTCCTGGGCCTCTGCCCCTAGCGCCAGGCAGCCGAGCAGCATGACGAGCGCGATCCGCATCCTGTGTCTCCCTTGTGCGCAGGTCGGCGAAGGGTAAGGGCTCGGCGGCGCCATGGCTACCCACTTCGCGGGAGCGCAGCCTCCGTGAGACGGCGATCCAGTCTCCCGCGGCGGACCTATCCTGAGCGTCCTGCCGTCTAGTCGCGGATCAGGTCGACCAGGTGCAGCGACACGCTGATCGCGTGCACGACCATCAGCCCGGCGAGGCTCCGGGCGGCATACAGGTGCCACTGCCGCCAGGCGAGCACGGTCTCCGCGCCTTGCAGGAGGAACCACGCCGCTCCCGTGACGGCGGTCAGCAGCAGGGCGATGAGCAGCAGGCCCTCGATCAGCGCGAACAGGCCGCCGCCCTCGGCCGAAGGGATGCGCCCGCGGACGAGGCCGCCGAGATCGCGCGCGACGGCGCTCATGCCGCCGAAGAGCGGAAAGTACAGCCTCCAGCGCCCGGCGCGGCAGCAGGTCGCCGTGTAGGTGCAGGCGAGCAGCAGCGCGACGAAGCCCAGCCCCACGTGCGCGTAGTCGAGCCAGCCGGCGCTGGACGGCATCCGGCGCAACATCGCGATCCACGGACTGGTCGCGATGAGCCACAGGCACAGCAGCGCGACGGCGAGGTGCTGCCGGTCGCGCAGCTTGTCCCCGGCGCCACTCACCGGCTCAGGGATTCCCGGCCGATCCGAGCGCGGCCACGCGGCCCGCGAAGCGCTCCACCTCGGCCCAGTCGGTGAACTCGACCTTGGTGTTCGGGTCCCGTGGCCCCTTGGTCAGCCACATGATGAAGCGGATGGCGGCGCGGTCGAAGGCGCCGTAGCGCTGGTAGTCGAGCTCGCCGCCGAAGACGCCGAGCAGCCTCGGCTTCCAGGGCGAGCTGGCGACGAAGGCCTTGACGTAGGGGTTGGTCTCGGGGCGGTTCTTCGCGGGCTTGCGCGCCACGAGGTTGACCGAAAAGAAGCCGCTCGGCTTCGACTCGAGCAGCCGCTGGTGGGTGCGGATGTAGTCGAGCACCGAGGGGTCGTGCTTGCCGTGGCGGATGCTGGCGCCGATGACGACGGCGTCGTAGCCCGCCGGGTCGCTGTCGCCGTCGATGGGCGCCACGTCCACGGCATGTCCTTGCGCCTGCGCCAGCGCCTGGATGCGCTCGCAGATGCGGCGGGTCTGACCGTATCCGCTCCAGTAGAGCAGCAGGATCCTGGCCACGTGCGACGGTCCTCGTCCGGGGGAACGGACGCGATGTTACCGGACCGGCCGCCGGGAGCGGCATCGGTACTGATCCCCCTTGGATTGCCTGCCGCGAGGGCCGGTCGCCTCGGGTATCCTAGGCGGCTCGACACGACCGCCCAGAGACCGATGCAGGAACGTTACGACCCCGCCCAGATCGAGCCCGCCGCCCAGCGTTTCTGGGATGAGCAGGGCTCCTTCGCCGCGACCGAAGACCCGTCGCGGCCCAGGTACTACTGCCTGTGCATGTTCCCCTACCCAAGCGGGCGCCTGCACATGGGCCACGTCCGCAACTACACCATCGGCGACGTGCTCTCCCGCTTCATGCGCATGCAGGGGCACAACGTGCTGCAGCCCATGGGCTGGGACGCCTTCGGCCTGCCGGCCGAGAACGCCGCGATGGCAAACGGCGTGCCGCCGGCGAAGTGGACCTACGACAACATCGCCTACATGAAGCGCCAGCTGAAGTCGCTGGGCTTCGCCATCGACTGGGCGCGCGAGGTCGCCACCTGCCGGCCGGACTACTACCGCTGGAACCAGTGGCTGTTCCTGCGCATGCTCGAGCGCGGCATCGCCTACAAGAAGACCGGCACGGTCAACTGGGACCCGGTGGACCAGACCGTGCTCGCCAACGAGCAGGTGATCGACGGCCGC
>JALORP010000084.1 GCA_025458865.1 Steroidobacteraceae bacterium
CCAGTGGCCCCCTAGAGCGAGCGCGTAAGTTCCGACCGCGCGAGCGACAGGGGGCCCGGCCGGATCCCGCCGGCGCGCGAGGCAGAGTCCGGATCCCGGTCGCGGCGCAGGCACGAGTCGCGTATTCCGGTCGCGGCGCCGGAACTGCCTTCCGGTGTCCGGCCCGCCCGCGCGCGAGGCACGACCCGTCTTCAGGGCCGTGGAGGCATCGTACCCTCGATGCGCATGGACAGGTCGATGGCGCGAATGTGTTTCGTGAGCCCGCCGACGGAGACGTAGTCCACGCCGGTCTCGGCGATGCGGCGGATGCCCCCGAGGTCCACGCCGCCAGAGGCCTCGAGCTTCACCGGCCGCCGGTGCGCGCGGTTCACCTGCACCGCCAGCGCCATGTCCGCGAGCGTGAAGTCGTCGAGCATCACGACGTCCGGCCCCGCCTCGAGCGCCTCGTCGAGCTCGGCGAGCGACTCCACCTCGACCTCGACCACCACGCCCGCGGCCGCGGCGCGCGCGGCCGCGACCGCCGCGGCGATCGAGCCCGCCGCGGCGATGTGGTTCTCCTTGACCAGGATGCCGTCGTACAGGCCGAGGCGGTGGTTTCGGCCGCCGCCGCAGCGCACGGCGTATTTCTGCGGGAGCCGGAGGCCCGGCAGCGTCTTGCGCGTGTCGAGCACGGTGCAGCCGGTGCCTGCGACGGCCTCGACGTAGCGCGCGGTGGCGGTGGCCGTGGCCGAGAGCGTCTGCAGGAAGTTGAGCGCGGTGCGCTCGCCGGTCAACAGGCCGCGAGCGGGTCCCTCGAGCTCGCACAGGAGCGCGCCGGACTCGAGCCGGTCGCCATCGCGGGCCTGCCAGCGCAGCCGGACCCGCGGCTCGACCTGGCGAAACACCGCTTCTGCGTAGGGCCGGCCCGCCAGCACCGCCGCCTCGCGCGTGACTATCCGCGCGCGGGCCGTGGCGTGGGCGGGCACGAGCGCGGCGGTCAGGTCGCCGGTGCCGACGTCCTCGGCCAGCGCGCGTGCGACGACCTGCTCGACGTCGGCGGGCGGATGCATTCGGCGGTTCCTGGCCGGAGGGTCCGTAACGTCGCGGCCGGCTGTCCTAGACAGCGCTGGGTGCGGCACGGCTGAAGTGAAATTGAAGAATAGGCGACCGCCCCCCATAATTCAACGCGGCCCGGATCCCCTCCAGGGCCTTCCGAGACTCGAATGCCCAGCACCGCGCCGAATTCCCCCTGCATCAACGTCTGCTCGCTCGACGAGCGGGGCTACTGCCGCGGCTGCGCGCGCAGCCGCGACGAGATCGCAGGGTGGATCCGCATGTCGCCCCAGCAGCAGTGGGCGGTCGTGCATGCGGCCGAGGAGCGCCGCCGGCAGCGCGGCGAGCGCCAGATCGCCTGAACACCGAATTCCCACGGAGCCTCCCATGAGCGACGTCACGCAGCGCATCAAGGACCACCTCGCTTCCGCCCCGGCCGTCCTGTTCATGAAGGGCACGCCGGACTTCCCGCAGTGCGGGTTCTCCGCGCAGACCGTCGCGGCGCTCCGGGCGTGCAACGCGAGCTTCGCGCACGTGAACATCTTCGAGGACCCCGAGCTGCGCGAGGCGATCAAGGTCTACTCCAACTGGCCGACGTTCCCGCAGCTGTACGTCAACGGAGAGCTGATCGGCGGCTGCGACATCGCGGTCGAGATGTACCGCTCCGGGGAGCTCAAGCAGCTGCTCGGGGAAGCGGGCGCGATCGCCGGCTGACGACGGTTGGGGTTCAGTCGGGCCCGGGCGGTTCCGCTGCGGGCTCCAGCAGCGGATTGTGGTCGGCCTCCGGGGGCATCGCCCGGGAGGACAGGCGCGACTGCGCCGACTCGAACATCGGCCGGAACTGGTTGCACACCGCGCAGAAGAGGTCGGCCGTGCGCTCCGCGTCGTACGCGGCGGAATGCGCGGCGTCCGTGTCCCAGTCGAGGCCCGCCGCCATCGCTGCCCGGGACAGCACCGTCTGGCCGTAGGCGACGCCGGCGAGCGTCGCGGTGTCGAAGCTGGAGAACGGGTGGAAGGGGTTGCGCTTGATGCCCGCGCGCGCCACCGCCGCATTCAGGAAGCCGAGGTCGAAGGAGGCGTTGTGCCCCACGAGGATCGCGCGGGTGCAGTCCTCCTCGCGAACCCAGCGCCGTACCTCCCGGAAGATGTTGCCCAGCGCATCCTTCTCGGGGATGGCCGGCCGCAGCGGGTGCCAGGGATCGATGCCGTTCACCGCGAGGGAGGCTGGGTCCATGCGCGAGCCCTCGAAGGGCTTCACGTGGTAGCGCCAGGTCTCGCCGCGCCGCAGCAGCCCGTCCTCGCCGAGGACGAGCCCCACCGCCGCGATCTCCAGCAGCGCATCGGTGGCGGCCACGAAGCCCCCGGTCTCGACGTCCACCACGACCGGGAGGAAGCCGCGGAAGCGCTGGCCGATCGGCGTGTTGCGCGAAGCCTCGCTCATGCGCAGCCCGCCTGCGCGAGCCGCCAGGCGACGCTCTCGCCGGCGCGGAAGGGCACGAGCTCGCCCCCGCCGAAGGCGTAGCTTGTCGGGGGCTGCCAGGCCTCGCGGACCAGCGTGATGCTGTCGGCGTTGCGCGGCAGGCCGTAGAAGTCCGCTCCGAAGCGGCTGGCGAAGCCCTCGAGGCGGTCCAGCGCGCCGGCCTCCTCGAAGGCCTCCGCGTAGAGCTCGATCGCCGCATGGGCGGAGAAGACGCCGGCGCAGCCGCAGGAGGCTTCCTTCGTGTGGCGCGCGTGCGGCGCGCTGTCCGTGCCGAGGAAGAACTTCGGGCTGCCGCTCGTGGCGGCCTCGATCAAGGCCTCGCGGTCCCGCGCGCGCTTGAGGATGGGGAGGCAGTACAGGTGCGGGCGGATGCCGCCCGCGAGCATCGCGTTTCGGTCGAGCAGAAGGTGCTGCGGCGTGAGCGTGGCGGCGACCTGCGGCCCCGCGGCGCGAACGAACTCGACGCCGGCGCGCGTGGTCACGTGCTCGAGCACGATCCTGAGGCGCGGGAACCGCTCGACGATGCGCGCGAGGTGGCGCTCGATGAAGGCCTGCTCGCGGTCGAAGATGTCCACGTCCGAGTCGGTCACCTCGCCGTGCAGCTGCAGCACGACGCCCGCTTCCTCCATGCGCGCGAGCACGGGGAAGACCCGATCGAGATCCGTGACGCCGGAGTCCGAGTTGGTCGTCGCGCCGGCGGGGTAGTACTTCACGCCGCAGACGAACCCGCTCGCCCGGGCCCGGTCGATCTCCTCTGGGGGCGTGTTGTCCGTGAGGTACAGCGTCATCAGCGGCTCGAAGCTGCGGCCGGCGGGCAGCGCCGCGACGATGCGGTCGCGGTAGGCCGCGGCCTGGGCGGTGGTGGTGACCGGGGGCTTGAGGTTCGGCATGACGACCGCGCGGCGGAAGCGAGCGGCCGTGAAGCCCACGACCGCGCGCAGCGCCTCGCCGTCGCGCAGGTGGAGGTGCCAGTCGTCGGGACGCGCGAGGGTGAGCGTGGTCAATGTGACTCCGGTCCGGGCAGGGTTTCGTCGCGAAGCAGCGCCGTCAGGAAGCGGACGCCGAAGCCGGTCGCCTCGGTCGCGACGTGCGCGAGGCCGCCGGCCCGCGTGGCCGAGGACAGGTCCACGTGCAACCAGGGGATGCCGGCGGCGACGAAGCGCGACAGGAACCGTGCCGCGTAGATGTGATCGCCCTTGGAATCCACCGTGCACTGGATGACGTCGGCGACCTTGCTCTCGATCTCGTGGTCGAAGTCCTCGTCCATCGGCAGGCACCAGACGCGCTCGCCGCTCGCGGCGCCGGCGCGATCGATCGCGCCGCGCCAGCCGGGCCGGTTGGTGAACGCGCCGCTGTAGCGCTCGGTGAGGGCGGTCACGCAGGTGCCCGTGAGCGTGGCGAGGTCGATGATCGCGGCGGGCTTCGAGCGCGAAGCGAGGGCCAGCGTGTCGGCCAGCACCATCCTGCCCTCCGCATCGGTGTGGATCACCTGGATGGTGGTGCCGTCGAGCGCCGTGACGACGTCCTGCGGCTGGTAGGCCGCAGGCCCGATGCGGTTCTCGGCCAGCGCGAGCCAGGCGTCCACGGGCCGGGGGTAGCGGCTCTTCGCAAGCGCGAGCAGCGTGGCGAGCGCCACCGCGCTGCCGGCCATGTCCGTGTGCATGTCGAGCATTGACTTGTGCGTCTTGAGGTTGGTGCCCCCGGTGTCGAAGCAGATGCCCTTGCCGACCAGCGCCACGGGCGCCTGCCGGCCCGCGCCCCGCGGGCGGTAGCTCAGCCGCAGGATGCCCGCGTCGCGGCGGGCGCTGCCGCGCGCGACGGCCAGGAAAGCGCCGGCGCCGAGGCGTGCGAGCGCGCCCTCGCCGTAGAAGCGCGCCGTGACGCCGGCCTCGCGCGCAAGCCTCGCGGCGAGCCGGCGGTAGGCCCCCGGCGTGAGCCGGTCCGGCGGCAGCAGCGTGAGCCAGCGCACGAGATCCGTGCCGCCGGCGGTCGCGCGCAGGCGCTCGAGGTCGAGGCGCCGCCCGTCGAACACCCTCACGGCGCCGAGCATGGCGGCGCGGCGCCGCTTCGAGCTGAAGCGCGGCGCGCGGAAGGCCGACGCGAGGGCGGCCGAGGCGCCGGCCTCGAGTGCGCGCGCGACATCGTGCTCGCCGAGCCCGCGGGTCGCGACGCCCAGCGAGGCCGGCTCGGCGGCCTGCGCGGCACGGGTCATCTCGCCCGCCAGCGACAGCAGCGCGAACGCCGTCGGGGCCTTCGGCACGAGTCCCACCACCGCGAGCGTGGGCCGGCGGGAGGGCAGCGCAACGCAGACGTGCGCGCCGGGCGCGCGCTGCGAGCGCGCGAGGCGGGCGCGCAGGAGCGGGGCGTGGGGAAGCCCGGCCAGTGCGGCCGCGGCGTCGTCGGCAGGCACGAACAGCAACAGGGCATCGAGCTCGTCGAGGGCGGCGCCGAGATCCGCGTCGCGCGTCGCCAGAAGGCGCGGGGCGCGGGTGTCGGGCAGCAGTGACGGCACGGGGCAACCTTGACCGACCGGGACGGGGCACCGATCATACCGCGCCTGCGCCCTCGGCTGAACGGCGCTGCGGCCGCGGGCGGGAACGACGGAGGGGGCGCGATGGCAGGTACTTCCCGGCCCGAGGACATCGATCCGCTCGAGACCCAGGAGTGGCTCGAGTCGATCGATTCGGTGCTCAAGGCTCACGGCGCCGAGCGCGCGCACTTCCTGCTCGACCGGATGATCGACCACGCGAGGCGGGGCGGGGCCTACCTGCCGTTTCGCGCCAACACGGCCTACCTCAACACGATTTCGGTGTCCCAGGAGCGGCCGTATCCCGGCGACCGGGCGCTCGAGCGGCGCATCGAGGCCTACATCCGCTGGAACGCGATGGCGATGGTGGTCAACGCCAACCGGATCAGTTCCGAGTACGGCGGCCACATCGCGACCTACGCTTCCTCCGCGACGCTCTACGAGGTTGGCTTCAACCACTTCTGGCGCGCGCCGACCCCCGAGCATCCGGGCGACCTCGTCTTCGTCCAGGGCCACTCGAGCCCCGGCATCTACGCCCGCGCCTACCTAGAGGGCCGCCTCGGCGAGGACCGGCTGCGGCACTTCCGCCAGGAGGTGGGCGGGCAGGGCCTGTCGTCCTACCCGCACCCCTGGCTGATGCCGGATTTCTGGCAGTTCCCGACCGTCTCGATGGGCCTCGGGCCCATGCAGGCGATCATGCAGGCGCGCTTCATGCGCTACCTGGAGCACCGCGGCCTGGTCCCCGAGAGCGACCGCAAGGTCTGGGCCTTCCTCGGCGACGGCGAGATGGACGAGCCGGAATCCATGGGCGCCCTAACGCTGCCGGTGCGCGAGCGCCTCGACAACCTCGTGTTCGTCGTCAACTGCAACCTGCAGCGTCTCGACGGGCCCGTCCGAGGCAACGGCAAGATCATCCAGGAGCTCGAGGCGGCGTTCCTCGGCGCCGGCTGGAACGTCATCAAGGTCATCTGGGGCTCGCGCTGGGATCCGCTGCTCGCGCGTGACACCAGCGGCCTGCTGCGCCAGCGCATGGATGAGTGCGTCGACGGCGAGTACCAGAACTTCAAGCAGAAGGGCGGCGCCTACACCCGCGAGAATTTCTTCGGGAAGTATCCGGAAACGCGTGAGCTGGTGGCGAACATGTCGGACGAGGAGGTGTGGCTCCTCAACCGCGGCGGCCACGATCCCCGCAAGGTCTGGAACGCCTACGCCTCCGCCGTCGCCCACCGCGGGCGACCGACGGTGATCCTCGCCAAGACCGTGAAGGGCTTCGGCATGGGCCGCGCCGGCGAGGCGCAGAACATCACCCACCAGCAGAAGAAGCTCGACGACGAGGCGCTGCGGGAGTTCCGCGACCGTTTCAACATCCCCGTGTCCGACGAGGACATCGCGCGGCTGCCGTTCACTCGTCCGGCGCCGGACAGCCCCGAGATGAAGTACCTGCACGAGCGCCGTCGCGCGCTCGGCGGCTACCTGCCGCAGCGCCGGCGCGAGGCCGCCCCGCTGCCGGCCCCGTCGGCCGACGCCTTCAAGGCGATGCTCGACGGCACCGAGGGCCGCGAGATATCGACGACCATGGCCTTCGTGCGCATCCTGACGGCGCTGCTGAAGGACAAGCACATCGGCCGGCACGTGGTGCCGATCGTGCCGGACGAGGCGCGCACCTTCGGCATGGAGGGCCTGTTCCGCCAGGTCGGAATCTACTCCTCGGTGGGCCAGCTCTACACGCCGCAGGACGCCGACCAGCTGATGTACTACCGGGAGGACAAGAAGGGGCAGATCCTCGAGGAGGGCATCAACGAGGCGGGCGCGTTCTGCTCCTGGATGGCGGCAGGCTCGGCCTACGCCAACCACGGGGTCAACATGATCCCCTTCTACATCTACTACTCGATGTTCGGCTTCCAGCGGGTCGGCGACTTCGCCTGGGCGGCCGGCGACCTGCAGGCCCGCGGCTTCCTCATCGGCGCGACCGCCGGGCGCACGACGCTCGCCGGCGAGGGCCTGCAGCACCAGGATGGCCACAGCCACCTGCTGGCGTCGACCATTCCCAACTGCGTCGCCTACGACCCCTGCTTCGCCTACGAGCTGGCGGTGATCATTCAGGACGGCCTGCGGCGCATGTACCTCCAGCAGGAGAACGTCTTCTACTACGTCACCTGCATGAACGAGAACTACGCCCACCCCGAGATCCCGCCGGGGGTCGAGGAGGGCATCCTCAAGGGCATGTACCTGCTGCACATCGGCGGGCGCGGCAAGGTGCGCGCCACGCTCCTCGGCTCAGGGACGATCCTGCGCGAGGCGCTCGCCGCCGCCGAGCTGCTGGAGGAGGAGTTCGGCGTGCCGGCCGACGTGTACAGCGTGACGAGCTTCAGCGAGCTGCGGCGCGACGCGCTCGACTGCGAGCGCGCCCGCATGGTCGACCCGTCGGCCACGCCGCGGGTGCCCTACG
>JALORP010000104.1 GCA_025458865.1 Steroidobacteraceae bacterium
GAAGTGGTGGTAGGTGTCCGCGACGAACACGAGATCGACGCTGTTCGGCGGCAGCAGCGTCGAGCGCTGCGTGTTCACGATCCCGCGCACGTTCTGCAGTCCCTGCGCCTGCATGCGCTGCTCGATCGCACCGACGAAGCTCGACGCCACGTCGACGGCGTATACCCGGCCCTCGGCGCCGACCGCGCGGGCGAAAAGCTCGGTATAGAGCCCGGTGCCCGCGCCGACGTCGGCCACGCGCATTCCGGGCTGCAGGGCCAGGGCGGCCAGCACCGCGTCACGGCGGTCGTAGAGCTCGCGGCCCGGCCGCTCGAAGGCCTCGACCCAGCTGCCGTGGTCCGGGTGGGCGAATGGGGCGTTGACGTGCGGGCTGGCGCCCGGCGCCATCCCCGTGGCGGGCAGTGCCGCTGCCGTCAGCAGGACGGCGGCGAGACGCGAAGCGCGGCGTGCACGGGTCGTCAGGGTCATGGCGTCGGTCGCTCGGGGCTGCGGGGGTTCTCGATCGGATCCTATATAACGTCGGCGGTGCGTGGCGGCGAGAGCAACGCCGCGCCGCCCGGTCAGCCCCCGCGCACGATCGCGGCGAAGCGGTGCAGCACCGAGGCGCTCTCGGGCGTGGGTGGCAGTGCGGCCGCCAGTGAGTCGGCGTCGCGGCCGAGCGAGGCGAGCAGGGGCCGGAACAAGTCGACGTAGGCCGGCATGATCGCGGGCTCGAACTCCGGGTGGAACTGGACGCCCCAGGCGCTGCCGCAGCGGAAGGCCTGGTGCGGCTCGAGCGCGCTACGGGCGAGCAGCGCGGCGCCCGGGGGCAGGAGGGCCGCCGACTGGCGGTGGCTCACGCAGCCGGCGAAGCGGCCCGGCAGCCCGCCGAGCAGCAGGTCGGACTGCGCCGCCGCGAGCAACTCCACGTCGACCACGCCAACCTCGACGCCGTTCGGGCTCCAGCCCGCGGTGCCGCCGAGGGCCTGGGCGAGCAGCTGGTGACCGAAGCAGATGCCGAGCACCGGTCTCTCTGCCGCGACCGCGGCCCGCAGCCAGTCGGCGGTGCGTTCCATCCAGCCGCTGCGGTCCGTGACCATCGCGCCCGACCCTGTGACGACGGCGCCGGCGACAGCTGCGGCGGGCGGGAGGACCTCGCCCTGCGGCACGGCGACGACGACCGCCTCGGCCGCAGGCCAGTCCATCCCGGCGAGGATCCAATCCTCGTAGTCGCCCGGCGTGGCGGCGAGCGCCCCGGGCTTGGTGCCGGTCTTGACGATGACGAGTGGCGGTCGGTCGGCCATGGACGGCACCTCCGCGGGGGGCGGGCGGGCCCGCCGGGGCAGGTCGATGTCACGCCGGCGCGCTTGAAAAGCCCTGGCCGGCACAGCATCTTAACGCGGCGGCTTGGCCGCATCGCTCACGCATTCAGAGGGCATTTCGCATCATGAAGCGCATCTTCCTGTTCCTTGCCACCAACATCGCCGTCCTCGCGGTCATCTCTGTCACCTTCCGCCTGCTCGGGATCGACCGGGCGCTGTCGCAGGGCGGTTACATGGACATGGGCACCCTGCTCGTGTTCTCGGCCGTGATCGGCTTCAGCGGCGCGCTGGTGTCGCTGTTCCTGTCGAAGACCATGGCCAAGCGCGGGATGGGCGTGCAGGTCATCGAGGACCCGCAGACCGAGGCCGAGCGCTGGCTGGTCGAGACGGTGCGCCGCCAGGCCGAGGCGGCGGGCATCGGCATGCCCGAGGTCGGCTACTTCGAGTCGCCGGATCCCAACGCGTTCGCGACGGGTTGGAACAAGAACAGCGCGCTGGTGGCGGTCAGTACCGGCCTGTGGAACAACATGAGCCGCGACGAGGTCGAGGCGGTGCTCGGCCACGAGGTCAGCCACGTCGCGAACGGCGACATGGTGACGCTGGCCCTGATCCAGGGCGTGGTGAACACCTTCGTCGTGTTCCTCGCCCGCATCGTCGGCATGGTGGTGGACAGCTTCCTGCGCCGCGGCGAGGAGAACAGCGGCCCGGGCATCGGCTACTTCGTCACCTCGCTGATCGCGGAGCTGGTGCTCGGCGTCCTCGCGTCGGTGATCGTCATGTGGTTCTCCCGCCAGCGCGAGTTCCGCGCCGACTCCGGCGGTGCGACGCTCGCCGGCCGGCAGAAGATGATCGACGCGCTGCGGGCCCTGCAGCGCGCGCACGATCCGCAGGGCCTGCCGTCCGAGCAGTTCGCCGCCTTCGGCATCTCGGGCGGGCTGGGGCGCTTCGGCAAGCTGTTCATGACGCACCCGCCGCTGGAGGAGCGCATCGCCGCGCTCGAGCAGGCGCGCTGATCCAGACCCCTCTGCGGCTGCTCGCGAACGCCGGCCTTCAGGGACCGGCGATCCGCGCGAGTTCCTCCGCCACCTCCTGTGCACGCAGACGCTGGAAGTCGTCGAGGTCGAAGGCCGTGACGCCGCCGGACAGTTCGTACCAGGCGATGCCGCCCTGCCAGGGCGCCTGCGGCACGGTGCCCTGGAAGGCGCGCCGCAGCAGGAACATCCGCCCGGGCCGGTAGAGCAGGTTGTACGGGCTGTTGGCGGCGTGCTGGGCGGCGATCGCTGCC
>JALORP010000047.1 GCA_025458865.1 Steroidobacteraceae bacterium
CACGAAGGCGCCGAGCACGCCCATCAGCGGGACGAGGTGATCCTCGCCGCGCTCGCGCAGCCGCCGCGCGCTGAAGGCGAGCAACGCGCCGCTCGCGACCCACATCGTCGCCCCGACCGCCGGCGACAGCAGCGCGTCCGCCATATGCATGCCTGAACTCCTGCGACCCGGACTGCCCCCCCCGGGTACCAACCCCACGGCGGCCGATTATGCAGGAATCACCAGAAGCTCTTAACAGCGAAAGCCGAAGCCGGCTGCGTCCTCGGACTCAGCGTGACGAAAGCCAGCGGCCGAAGCGCGCCATCGCCTCGGCGGTCTCCGCGGCGGAAACGGCGAAGGAAATCCTGAGCGTCCGGTGACCTTCCACGGGGTCGAAGTCCAGCCCGGTGTTGAACGCGACGCCCGTGTCGGCCAGCAGGCGCTTGCAGAAGCCCAGCGAGTCGTCCGTGAGGTGGCCGATGTCGGCGTAGACGTAGAAGGCGCCGTCGGCCGGAGCCACGCGCGTGATCCCGATCGAGGCGAGCGAATCCATCACGAGTCGCCGGTTCGCGGCATACGTGTCGAGGTGCGCGGCGAGTTCCTCGTGCGCGTCCATGGCCGCCAGCGCCGCGTGCTGGGCGAGCGTCGAGGGCGTCAGGAAGATGTTGCCCGCGTAGCTCATCATCTCCTCCGCGAGGCCGGGCGGCGAGACCAGCCAGCCGAGCCGCCAGCCCGTCATGCACCAGTACTTGGAGAAGCTGTTGATGACGATCGCGTCGCGCTCGACTTCCAGGACGCTCGCGGCCCGCTCACCGTAGGTGATGCCGTGATAGATCTCGTCCGAGATCAGCGGGATGGAAAGCCGCCGGCAGGCCGCGGCCAGCGCACCGAGGTCGTCCCGGGAGAGCATCGTGCCCGTGGGATTGGCGGGACTGGCGACGACGAGGCCCGCGGGCGCGGGCGTGAGCGCCTCGAGCATCGCCGCGGTCGGCTGGTAGCGCGTCAGCGGCCCGCAGGGTATCTCGACCGGCTCCATGCCGAGCGCCTTGAGCACGTTTCGGTAGGCGGGGTAGCCCGGCCGCCCCAGCGCCACGCGCTCACCTGCGCGGAACAGCACCGTGAACGCGAGCAGCAGCGCCCCGGAAGCGCCAGGCGTGAGGACGATGCGCTCGGGCGCGACCGAAACCCCGTACCAGCCGGCGTAGTGGCTAGCGATGCGCTCCTTCAGCGCGTCGCTGTACCAGTACCCGAGCCGGCCTCCGCGCAGTGACCGGGCCGCGGCCGCGAGCGCCGGCGCCGGCGCGCCCGCCGACGGCTCCCCCACTTCCATGTGGATCACGTCGAGCCCGCTGCGGGCCCGCGCATGCGCGAGGCGGTTGATCTCGACCGCGTGAAACGGCTCCAGCGGAGGCTTCGGGCCCGTCACGCCGGGCCGCCGAGCAGCGCGCGCACGCGCTCGAGGTCGGCGGGTGTGTCCACGCCCGGCCCGGGCCGCTCCAGCGCGATGCCCACGACGATGGACATGCCGAGCTCGAGCGCGCGCAGCTGCTCGAGCTTCTCGGCATTCTCCAGTGGCGAGGTCGGCGCCGCGGCGAGGCGCCGCAGCGCGCCGACCCGGTAGGCGTAGATCCCGAGGTGCCGCAGCGCGCCGGTGTACTCGCGCTGCGAGGCAAGTCCCTCGGGCGCCGCGTCGCGGTGCCAGGGAATCGGCGCCCGGCTGAAATAGAGCGCGCGACCATCCGAGCGGCGCACCACCTTGACGGCCGCCGGGTCGAGGAATTCCTCGAGCGATACGACGGGCGTCGCCAGCGTTGCGATGTCGGCGGTCGCGTCCGCGGCGAGCAGGGCCGCGCACTGGCGCACGAGAGACGGCGGCAGCAGCGGCTCGTCTCCCTGGACGTTGACGACGACCTCGGCATCGCGCCAGCCAAGGCGCAGCGCCACCTCGGCGAGGCGGTCCGTTCCCGAGGCGTGCGAGGCCGACGTCATCTGAACCTGTGCCCCGAAGGCCGTCGCTGCCGCGCGCACGCGCTCATCGTCGGTGGCGACCACGACCGTCGCCGCGCCGGAGGCGCTCACGCGCTCGTGCACGTGCTGGATCATCGGCCGGCCGCCGATGTCAGCGAGCGGCTTGCCCGGCAGCCGGGTGGAGGCGTATCGGGCCGGTATGACGGCGCGGAACAAGGACGCCTCAGCGCGCCATGGCGGGATCTTCGGAGGACAGCCGCCGGGCTTCCTCCTCGAGCATCACCGGGATGCCGTCGCGGATCGGGTAGGCGAGCCGGTCTGCGCGGCAAACCAGCTCGCGCGAATCGCGCACAAGCACCAGGGGCCCCTTGCAGACCGGGCAGGCGAGGATGTCGAGCAGCTTCGTGTCCATGGGGTGTCCTCAGCGTCGGGCGCGAAGCGCGCCCTCGATCACGGCCAGCAGGCGCCGCTCGTCCTCGGCGGCGAAGCGCGCGCCGATCTCGAGGCACCAGGTGCCGGGCGGCGCGAACCCCGTGCATTTTACGGCATCCTTCTCGGTCATCAGCACCGGCAAGGCGTCGCCGAAGGCGACGTCCGCGGGCGAGAAGGCGTGGTGGTCCCGGAAGCGGTGCTCCACGGGCTCGACCTCGAGCTGGCGCAGCAGCGCGAAGAAGCGCTCGGGGTGGCCGAGGGCCGCCACGGCGTGCGCGCGCTGGCCGGCGAACGCCGCCGGCGGCACCGCGCGCCCCGTCGCGAGTTCCACGAAGCGTATCGGCTCGACGTCCATGCGAAGCGCGCCGGGCCGGCTGTAGCCTTCGCCGTTCACCACCACGGCGCCGACACGGTCGAGCCGGGATGCGGCCTCCCGGAGCGGGCCGGCCGGCAGGCGCCAGCCGTTGCCGAGCCCTCGCCTGCCGTCCACCACCGCGATCTCGGCGTCGCGGGCCAGCGCGTGGTGCTGCAGGCCGTCGTCAGAGAGGATCAGGTCGCAGTCACCCTCGAGCAGCCGCGCGGCGTCCGGCCGGGCGGCGGCCACGGCCACCGCCACGCCCAGGCGGCGCGACACGAGCGCCGGTTCGTCGCCCACCTCCGCCGGCGGGTCCTGCCGCGTCACCCGGCGGGCAGCCGCGCCGCGGCGGCCGTAGCCACGGCTCACGACGCCGACCCGCAGGCCACGCTCGCGCAGCCGCTCCGCCAGCCACAGGACCAGCGGCGTCTTGCCGGTTCCCCCGACCGTGACGTTGCCGATCACGACCACGGGTATCGTTGCCCGGTAGGCGCGCCTCAGTCCCAGCCGGTAGAGCGCCCGGTCCAGGGCCGCCGCGAGCACGTAGACCGCCGCCAGCGGCCGGAGCCACAGGCCCCGGCGCGTGCCGCCATACCAGGTCTCGATGAGCCAGTCGTGCAAGGCGGCGCCTCAGACGGCGAACTGCATCCGGTGAAGGGCGGCGTAGACGCCGCCGCGCGCGATCAGCTCGGCGTGGGTGCCCGACTCCACCAGCCGCCCCTCGTCCATCACCAGGATCAGGTCCGCGCGCTCGATCGTGGAAAGACGGTGCGCAATCACCAGCGTCGTGCGGTCGCGCAGCAGGTCGTCGAGCGCCTGCTGCACCGCGCGCTCGGATTCGGAGTCGAGTGCCGACGTCGCCTCGTCGAGGATCAGCACCGGAGCGTCCTTGAGGAGCGCGCGGGCGATGGCCACGCGCTGGCGCTGGCCGCCCGACAGCAGCGCCCCGCGCTCGCCGACGCGGGTATCGAGTCCCTCCGGCAGTCCCGCGACGAACTCCATGACATGCCCGGCGCGCGCTGCCGCCTCGACGGCGCCGGGCGTGGCCTGAGGGGCGCTGAAGGCGATGTTGTTGCGCACCGAATCGTCGATCAGCATCACGTCCTGGCTGACCAGGCTCAGCTGGTCGCGCAGGTCCGCGCGGCGATACTCGCGGACGTCCACGCCATCGAGCATCACGGACCCCTGCTGCGGGTCGTAGAAGCGCGGCAGCAGGCCGACGAGCGTGGACTTGCCGCTGCCGGAGCGCCCCACGATCGCGACCGTCTGGCCGGGCCGCGCCACGAAGCTGACGCCCTGCAGCACGTCGCCCTTGTCGCCGCCGTAGCCGAAGCGGACGTCCCTGAACTCGACCTCGCCCCGCGCCCGCGCAAGGGGCCGCGTCCCGCCCTCGTCCTCCGGCGGCGTGTCGAGGATCTCGAAGACGCTCTCGCCCGCCGCGATGCCCTGCTGCAGCGGCCCGACGAGGCTCACCAGCCGCCGCAGCGGCGCCGTGACGAGCAGCAGCGCCGTGAGGAAGGAGGTGAACTCGCCGATGGTGATGCCGCGCGACAGCACGTCCCGGATGGCGACGTACATGACCGCCGCGAGGCCCAGCGCCGCGATCATCTGGACCACCGGGTTCGAAATCGCGCGCACGGTGATGAGCTTCATGTAGGAGGAGCGGTTGTGCTCGTTGACCCGCTCGAAGACGTCCATCTCCTGCCGCTGGGCGTTGAAGACCTTGATCATGCGCTGGCCCTCCAGCGCCTCCTTGGCGACGCGGGTGACGTCGCCCATGGAGCTCTGTATCCGGGTGCTGTAGCGGCGCAGCAGCCGGCTCGTCACGCGGATGAGTCCGACTATCAGCGGCGCGACCGCGAGCGCGAAGAGCGTCAGCCGCGCGTTGACGTAGAACAGCCAGCCGAACAGGCCCAGGATGGTGAGCGTGTCGCGGATCATCGAGGTGATCGCGGTGGTCGCCGCCTCGGAGACCAGCTCGATGTTGTAGGTCAGCCGCGAGAGCAGCGGCGCGGCGCCGTTCCTGTCGAAGAAGGAGGCAGGCAGGTGCAGGTAGTGGCGGAAGACGTCGGCGCGCAGGCCCTTGATGACCTGCCGGCCGACCCAGCCCGGCGCGAAGGTGGACAGGTAGTCGCCTACCCCGCGCGCCGCGAACAGTCCGATGATCCCGGCCGGCACCAGCACCAGTACCTGCGGGTCGCGGTCCACGAAGGCGCCGTCGAGGAATTCCTTCACGAGCCACGCCAGCCCCGTGTCCACGGCCGCGAACAGCGCCATGCCGAACACGCCGAGGGAGAACATGGGCCAGTGCGGCTTCGCGTAGGCGAGCAGCCGCAGGTAGATCCGCAGGCCACCAGGCGTGATGGGCGGCAGGTTCGGGTCTGCCTTACGTTTGCTCACTGACGGTCGCGATGTTGACCTGGGTGAAGCCGAGCTTCGCAGCGACGTCCATGGCGGTCACCACCGTCTGGTGGGTCGCGCGCGCGTCCGCGCGGATCGTGACGGGAATGTCCCGGCGGCCCTCCGCGACCTTCATGACCGCGGCCCGCAGGGTCTCCGGGGCATTGTTGACCAGCGCCTGCTCGTTCACGCGGTAGCTGCCCTGCGCCGTGACCGTGATGACGACCGGGTTCTGGGGGGCGGCGACCGGCACCGGGCTCGCCTGCGGCAGCTCGACGCGAAGCCTGCCCTCCTCCACGAAGGTCGTGGACACCATGAAGAAGATGACGAGCAGCAGAACGACGTCGATGAGCGACGTCAGGTTGAGCTCCGGGTCCTCGCGGCGGCGCGGGCTGAGCCTCATGGCTCGTCGCGCGGCGCGGGGGCCGACTGGGCGGCGCCGAGACGATCGAAGGACTGCACGAGCTTGATCGCCTCCTTCTCCATCTCGATCACGAGCGCATCCACGCGCCCGCGCAGGTAGCGGTAGCCGATCAGGGCCGGGATGGCGACGATGAGGCCCGCCGCGGTCGTGATCAGCGCCTCGCCGATGCCGCCCGACAGGACCCGTGCATCGCCGACGCCCTGGCTGGTGATCGCGTCGAAGGCGGCGATCATGCCGGTGACCGTGCCGAGCAGGCCGAGCAGCGGCGAGATCGCGGCGATGGTGCCGAGGGGGTTCAGGAAACGCTCGAGCTCGTGGACCACGTGGCGCCCGGTGTCCTCGATCACTTCCTTCATGATCTCGCGGCCGCGGTTGCGGTTGGTGAGACCTGCGGCGAGAACCCGCCCGAGCGGCGAATTGCGCTCGAGCGCCTCGATGTGGCGATCGGTCAGCGTGCGGGTCTCGACCAGCTTCCAGACGCGGTCGGTGAGCTCCCGCGGGATCACGCGCTTCTCCTGCAGCGTCCAGAGACGCTCGAGGATGATGGCGGCTGCCCCGACGGAGCAGAGCAGAATCGGCCACATGACCGGGCCGCCGGCCTGGATGATCTCCCACATGCGGGCGGCATGATAGCCTGTCGGGGTCCTGCCCTGCACGTTCGTGCCTGTGCCACCACCGCCGGGTGCATGCGCGCTCCGCGCGCGGCGGTCCGGCGCCGCCCGGCGCGCCGACCCGCAGCGTCAGCGCACCGGCCGTCGCGGTGTCGAAAACCGTTGCGCCCGCCGCTTCCCAACGCCGCACGACTTCGGGCCGCGGCTGTCCGAAGCGGTTGCCGAAGCCCGCCGACACCAAAGCCCAGCGGGGCTTAACCGCGTCTACGAATGCGACGGTGGAAGAGCTGCCGCTTCCATGATGCGGCACGAGCACGATGTCCGCCGCGAGCGGCAGCGAAAGCAGGGCGGCCTCGGCCTGGGCCTCGGTGTCTGCGAGCAGCAGCAGCCGGCCGCCGGCGCCGCTCACCATCAGCGTGCACGAGCCTTCGTTGTCGCTCCAGCGCCGGCGACCGTCCGGGTGCAGCACCTGGAAGTCCACGCCGTCCCAGCGCCAGGCATCCCCGGCCACGCAGGCCTCGGCGCCCGGCACGCCCTCCGGCCCGACGATGCGGCGGATCGCAACGGCCGCGCGCAAAGCCTCGAGGCCACCGGCATGGTCGAGATCCTCGTGACTGACGACGACGGTGTCCACCGCCCGGACGCCTCGGGAATGCAGCCAGGGAAGCAGCGTGTGGTCCGCCGCCGAGCCGCCATTGCGCCATCCTGGGCCAGTGTCGTAGATGAGGACGTGCCGCTCGGTGCGAACCACCGCCGAGAGGCCCTGGCCGACGTCGAGCAGCGTCAGCTCGAAATCTCCCGGCGGAAGCGCCGGCCCGGCGCGCATGAGCAGCGACGCCAGGCCCACCAGCGCCGCCGCGCGCAGCGCCGCGCAAGGCAGGACCACCGCGGCGATCACCAAGGCGAGCACGGTCATCGCCAGAGCCAGCGGCGCCGCCGGTGGATGCAGCACCGCCCACGGGTGCTGCCCGAGCGCGACCAGCCAGGGCCAGCACGCATCGAGCAGGGCGGCGAGCGCCCGCCACAGGCCATCCGCCGCGGCCGGCCAGGCGGCCGTGAGCGCGAGGCCGAGGAGCGTGAGCGGCAGGAGCAGCAGCGTGAACAGCGGGATCGCGACGGCGTTGGCGAGCGGCCCGACGAGCGGCACCGCGTTGAACGCCACCAGCAGCACCGGGGTCAGCGCGACGGTCACCACCGCCTGCGCCTGCGCGAAGGACCGCAACGCCCTCATTGGCCCCGCCGCGGGATCGACCATCGCGATGAGCGCCGCGACCGCGACGAACGACAGCCAGAAACCCGTTGAGGTCACGGCGAGCGGATCGCCCGCCACCAGCAGGAACGCCGCCGCGGCGAGCACGGCGGCGCTCGACACGCTGCGCCGCGCGAGGCGCAGCGCAAGCGCCACGCCCACCATGGCCGCGGTCCGGAGCGTCGGCACCGAAGCGCCCGCGAGGAGCGCATAGCCAGCCGTCAGCGCCAGCACGGCCGCCGCCTGGAGGGCGGGCCACGCCAGCGCCAGCCTGGCCGGCCCGGCTGCCGCCCACGCGAGGCGGCTCGCCCACAGCATCGCCAGCGCGAAGGCCGTCACGTGCATGCCGGAGATGGCGATCAGGTGGGCCGTGCCCGTGGCGGAGAAGGCGTCGTCGAGCTCGTCCGGGATGCTCGCGCGCAATCCCACGGACAACCCCTGCAGCACCGCGGACGAACCGCCCTCCCCGGCCGCCGCGGCAATCCGACCGGCCACCGCCGCGCGCGCGCGCTCCACCCTCGCGCGTCCGGCGGCGGCCTCGAGGCGCCGCGGCTCCGTGCCGGAGGCGACGTAGCCGGTGGCGCCGAGGCCGGCCCTCAGGAGCGCGAGTTCGCGGTCCCGCCCGCCCGGATTCACGAAACCGTTCCGGCAGCGCAGGCGCGCGGTGACGGCCCACCGCTCGCCCGGCCCCGGCCGAGCCGATGGCTCGTACCACGACACGCGAACGCGCGGCGGCACGCCGCGGGCGCGATGCTCCGCGCCGACGTCGAGCTCCATGTCGAGGCGGCCGGGCCAGTGCGCCACCGGGACGCGTATCACGCCGTCGAACTCGATCACCTCGCGGTCGCGGCTGCAGGGCCAGTCGCGCGCGAGCGCCCAATGGCCGTGACACGCGGCGACGACGAAACCGCAGGCGAAGGCGCAGGCCACGTGCCAGCGCGCCCGCCAGGCGGCGAGCGCGGCGAGCAGGCAGGCGCACAGGCCCGCACCCGTGGGCAGCCCGGCGAGGCCGAGCACGAGCCCGGCGCCCGCGAGGAAGGAAACGACGAGGAGCGGCATGCCGCCCGCCTCCCGGCCAGCCAGGCGGCGAGGTTAGCGGCACGCGCGCCGACCGGGCGTCGCTCAGCCGGTGCGTTCCTGCAGTTTTCCGTCGGAGAGCACCACGACGCGGTCGAGGCGCGCGGCGAGGTGCTCGTCGTGGGTGACGATGACGAGGCAGGTGCCCAGCTCGCGATTGAGCTCGAGCATCAGTTCGAAGACCTGGCGGGCGTTCGCGCCGTCGAGGTTGCCGGTCGGCTCGTCCGCGAGCACCAGCCGCGGCGATGCGACGAGGGCGCGCGCCACGGCCGCGCGCTGGCGCTCGCCGCCCGACAGCTCCGCCGGACGGTGCTCGAGTCGCGCCCCGAGGCCCACGCGTTCGAGGATGGCCCGCGCCGCCGCGAACGCCTCCGTGCGCGGCAGGCGGCGGACGAGCAGCGGCATCGCGACGTTCTCGAGCGCGCTGAATTCCGGCAGCAGGTGATGGAACTGGTAGACGAAGCCCACCGCCCTGTTCCGCAGCCGCCCGCGTGCGGCCTCGTCGAGCGAAGCCATGTCCTGGCCGTCGATCAGCACCCGTCCGGACGTGGGCGCATCCAGCCCGCCGAGGATCTGCAGCAGCGTGGTCTTGCCCGAGCCGGAAGCGCCTACGACCGCGACGCGCTCGCCGGCGCGCACCACGAAGTCGAGCCCGCGCAGCACGCTGACCGTGGCCGGTCCCTGCCGGAACTCCTTGCTCAGGCCCTCGCAGGCCAGCACCACCGCTGCATCCGTCCGGGTCACGTCACACCTCGCTGCGCAGCGCTTCGGCCGGTGCGGCGCGCGCCGCGCGCCAGGCCGGGTACAGGGTCGAGAGCACGCCGAGCGCGAGCGCCGTGAGCGCCACGCGCATGACCTCGCCGGCGCGCACGTCGGCCGGCAGCTCGTCGATGTAGTAGACGCGCGCATCCACGAGCGTCACCCCGAGTCCTCCCTCGAGCGCCTGCACGATGGCCGTCAGGTTGAATGCGATGGCAAGCCCGAGCGCCACGCCGGCCAGGGTGCCGACGAGGCCGATCGCCGTGCCCTGCGCGACGAAGACCGACAGGATCTCGCGCGGGGTGGAGCCGAGGGTCCGCAGGATCGCGATGTCCTCCCGCTTCTGCTTCACGACCATCACGAGCGTCGAGACGATGTTGAACGCGGCGACCGCCACCACCAGCAGCAGCACGACCATCATGATGGTGCGCGTGACCTGGATGGACCGGAAGAAATTGCCGTTGCGCCGCGTCCAGTCGCTGATGTAGAAGCCTCCGCCGAGCTCGACCGCCAGGCCCCGAATGAAGCCCGGGGCCGCGTAGGGCTGCTCGATGGCATAGCGCAGCCCCGTGACGTCCCCACCGAGCCGGAACAGCCGCTGGGCGTCGGAGAGGTGGAGCAGCGCGAGCCCTCGGTCGTACTCGTACATGCCCGCCTCGAAGACGCCCTCGACGGTGAAGCGGCGCATGCGCGGGACGACGCCCGCAGGCGTCACGTTGCCCTGGGCGATCACGAGCAGGACGCGGTCGCCCGGCGCGACGCCGAGCTGCTCGGCCAGCACGCGGCCGAGCACGATCCCGAAGCCACCCTCCCGCAGCGCCGGGACGCCCCCGGCCTGGCGCGCCAGCGCCGACACCGCGCCCTCCTGCCCCGGATCGATGCCCCGCAGCTGCACGCCCGCCGAGCGGGGTCCCGCCACCAGCATGCCGCGGCCCTCGACATAGGGCGCGACCGCCACCACGCCCGGCGCGGCGCCAGTCTGTTCCTGCAGCCCGCGCCAGTCCTCGAGCCGTCCCTCGAGCCCCTCGAGGGTGGCATGCCCGGCGACGTCGAGGATCCGCTCCCGGAGGGTCCTTTCGAAGCCGTTCATCACGGACAGCACCACCACCAGCACGGCCACGCCGAGGGCGATGCCGAGCATCGAAATCGCGGAGATGAAGCCCACGAAACGGTCGTCGCGCCGAAGTCGCAGGTAGCGCGCGCCGATCCACCACGTCCAGGGCAGCCGCGACTCACTCATACCGCAGCGCCTCGGCCGGCTGGGTATGCGAGGCGCGAAGCGCCGGGTAGACCGCCGCCGCGAGCGTCAGGATGAAGGCCGCGACCGCGACCACGGCGACATCACCGCCGCGCACTTCCGAGGGGATGCTGCTGATGTAGTAGACGCTGGGGTCGAAAACGTGGAAGCCGAAGAACTGCTCCACGGCGGCCGCGATGGCGCCCGCGTTGTAGGCCAGTACCAGCCCGAGCGCGATGCCGGCCGCCGTCCCGACCCAGCCGATCAGCGTCCCCTGCGTGAGGAATATGGCCGACACCGATCCGCGCCCGAGGCCCAGCGTGCGCAGGATCGCGATGTCCTTGCGCTTCTCGCTCACGACCATCACGAGGCTGGCGACGATGTTGAACGCGGCGACCGCGACGATGAGCAGCAGCATCACCGTCATCATGAGTTTCTCGAGGCGAATCGCCTGGAAGTACGCCGCGTGATCCTCGGTCCAGTCGCGCACGGTCACGCCCGGCAGGCGGCCAGCCACGGCGCGAGACAGCGCAGGCGCCGCGACCACATCGGAGAAGCGCGCGTGGACCCCCGCCGGCGCCTCGGGGCCGGCGAAAGCGGCCACGTCGGCCAGCGCCGCGAGCGCGAGCGACGCGTCGTGATCGGCAAGGCCCGCCTCGAACAGGCCCGCCACCTCGAATGCGCCGATCTGCGGCTCCAGCGCCCCGCCGGCCTCGGTGCGCGGCAGGAGCACCGTGATGCGGTCGCCGACGCCGACCCCGAGGTCGGCCGCGAGGATGCGGCCGAGCACGACGCGGTTCGAGCCCGGCGCGAGTGCGCCGAGCGAGCCGCTGACCATGACCTTCGCGATCTCGCCCACCGCGGTCTCGGCGGCGACGTCGATGCCCCGCAGCCGGGTCGGCGCGAGGTAAGGACCGCTGGACGCGAGCCCCTCCACCTCGATGAAGGGCGCAGCGGCAACGACCTCCGGCTCGGCCCGCAGCCGGGCCGCGAGCGCTTCCAGTGCAGCCGGATCGGCGCCAACGCCGCCGTAGGTGGCGTGCGCCGACAGCGCCAGCAGGCGCTGACGCAGCTCCCCCTCCAGGCCGTTCATCACCGACAGGATGGTGATGAGCGCCGCGACGCCGAGGCAGACCCCGGCGAGCGACACCCATGTAATGAACGACACGAAATACGACTGCCGGCGCGAGCGGACGTAGCGCAGCCCGATGCCGAGCGGGAGGGGGGTGAGCATGGGGGCGTATTGAATCACAGCCGGCGGCGACGGCGGGCAGGAATCGGGAACCCGATCAAGGATTTATGGGCTGATCCTCGACACCTTGAGTGCCGATGCTAGACTCCGGTCCGGAGGATCCGCTATGAGACTGGTACGCCTGCTGGTTCCCGCGCTCGCGCTCTCGTCCGCCCTCGCCGGCGCCCAGACGCTCGACGTTCCCCCGGGTGACACAACGTCGCGAGCCGCGACGCCGGCCCGCGGATCGTCCATGGCAACCGTGGAATCGAGGTTCGGGACGCCCTCGTCCAAGCACTCGGCCGTCGGCCAGCCGCCCATCACGCGCTGGGACTATCCGCAGTTCTCCGTTTTCTTCGAGCACGACAAGGTGATTCACGCCGTCCTGGTACCCCAGGCCGGCTGACGGTTGCCTTCCGCCGTCTGGCGGGTATCCTGCGCGCTTCCTGAGCCGGGCCGGCATGAGCCGTCCCGGTCGTTGCCGTTTTTTCCCTGGAAGCCATGCCCGCGAGACTCCTCGGCCTGCCCGCTCCCGAACCCGGCGCCCCGGCCGCCTGGCCGCGGCTCGACGGATCCGCGCTCGCGCTCGCGATCGCGGAACTCGCGACGGACGCGGCTGGGCCAACGCTCGTGCTCGCCGCCGGCAGCCGGGAGGCGACGCGCCTCGCCACGGCCATCGCCTTCTTCGCCGGCGACGCGTTGCCGGTGCGCGTGTTCCCAGGGCACGAGACCCTGCCCTACGATCCGTTCTCGCCCCATCCTGACCTGGTCTCCCGGCGCCTCGAGGCCCTTTCGGCCCTGCCCGAGCTGCGTCGCGGCGCCGTCGTCGTGGCACTCGACGCGCTGCTGCAGCGGCTGCCGCCGCGGCGCTACGTCACCGCCCACACGCTCTTCCTGACACGCGGCCAGCGGCTCGACCTCGCCGCCTTCCGGCAGCGGCTCGCCGAGGCGGGCTATGCGCAGGTCGGGCAGGTCATGAGCCACGGCGAGTTCGCCGTGCGCGGCTCCGTGGTGGACCTGTTCCCGATGGGCAGCGACACGCCGCTGCGCCTCGACCTGTTCGACGAAGAGATCGAGAGCCTGCGTCACTTCGACCCAGAGACGCAGCGTTCCGGGGCGTCCGTGGAGCGCATCCGCCTGCTGCCCGCCCGCGAGTTCCCGACCACGCCTGAGGCCGTGAAGGCCTTCAGGCAGCGCTGGCGCGCCCGCTTCGAGGGCGACCCCATGCGCTCGCCCGTGTATCGCTTCGTCAGCGAGGGACTCGCGCCCGCCGGCATCGAGGCCTGGCTGCCGCTGTTCTTCGACGGCGTGTCCACCCTGTTCGACTACCTGCCGGCGAAGGCGGTGGTCGTGGACGCCGCGGGCCTCGAGGCGGCCGCCGCGCGACTTTGGCAGGACATCGAGGAACGCTACGAGCAACGCCGCCACGACATCGAGCGGCCGCTGTTGCCACCGGCCGACCTGTTCGTCCCGCCGGCCGAGATCCTGGAGAGGGCATCGGGCTTCGCGCGCGTGTCCGCGCACGACGCCGGCGACGCCTCCGGGGCGACGGCGCCGCTGCCGGAACTGCGCCTCGACACGCGGGCGGAGGACCCCTGCGCCCCGCTGAAGGGTTTCCTCGCCGGTTTCGACGGACGCGTGCTGCTGGCGGCCGACTCCGCGGGCCGGCGCGAGGTGCTGCTGCAGATGCTGCACGCGCAGCAGCTCTTCCCCGCACAGGTTTCCGGATGGCGCGATTTCGCCGAGGGTGCCGACCGGCTGGCGATCACCGTGGCCGCCGACCTCGGCAGCCTGGCCCTGCCCCGCGCGGGACTCGCGGTCGTCGCCGAGGAGCAGCTGTTCGGGCCCCGCGCCCGGCAGGAGCGCCGGCGGGCCCGGGCCGAGCGCGACCCCGCGGCGATCCTGCAGGAGCTGACGGACCTCGCGCCGGGCGCGCCGGTCGTGCACGAGGACCACGGCGTGGGCCGCTACCGCGGCCTGCGCGTAATGGACGTGGACGGCCAGCCCGGCGAGTTCCTGGTGCTCGAGTACGCCGGCGGGGACCTGCTGTACGTTCCGGTGCACACCCTCGAGCGCGTCAGTCGCTACACCGGCGCGCCGGCCGAGAGCGCGCCCCTGCACCGCCTCGGCGGCGACCAGTGGAGCAAGGCGCGCCGTCGGGCCGCGCAGCGCATCCGCGACATCGCCGCCGAGCTGCTGGACCTCTATGCCCGGCGCGCCGCCCGGCAGGGGCTCTCCACCGAGATCAAGGAGGCCGAGTACCAGGCCTTCGCCGCCGCCTTCCCCTTCGAGGAAACCGCCGACCAGGCCGAGGCGATCCGCCAGGTCACCGGCGACATGCAGGCCGGCAAGCCCATGGACCGCGTGGTCTGCGGCGACGTGGGCTTCGGCAAGACCGAGGTCGCCATGCGCGCGGCCTTCGTCGCCGTACAGGCGGGGCGGCAGGTGGCGGTGCTGGTGCCCACCACGCTGCTTGCCCAGCAGCACGCGCAGAACTTCGGCGACCGCTTCGCCGACCTGCCCGTGCGCGTCGAGAACCTGTCGCGCTTCCGCAGCGCGACGGAGCAGAAGAAGGTCATCGAAGGCCTGAAGGCCGGCAGCGTGGACATCGTCATCGGGACCCAGCGGCTGCTGCAGCGCGACGTCGCCTTCCGCAACCTCGGCCTCGTGATCGTGGACGAGGAGCACCGCTTCGGCGTACGCGACAAGGAGCGCCTGCGCGCGCTGCGCGCCGACGTGGACACGCTCACGCTCACCGCGACGCCCATCCCGCGCACCCTCAACATGGCCCTCGGCGGCCTGCGCGACCTGTCGCTCATCACGACGCCGCCCGCCGAGCGCGTGGCCATCGAGACCTTCGTCTGCGAGTGGAACGAGGCGCTGGTCCGCGAGGCGCTGCTGCGCGAGATCCGCCGCGGCGGCCAGGTGTACTTCGTCCACAACGCCATCGAGACCATCGAGGAGACGGCCGCGCGCCTCGCCCGAATCGTGCCGGAAGCCGTGGTGCGCTTCGGCCACGGCCAGATGCGCGAGCGCGACCTCGAGCAGCTGATGCTCGACTTCTATCACCGCCGCTTCAACGTCCTGGTCTGCACGACCATCATCGAGTCCGGCATCGACGTGCCGACGGCGAACACCATCCTGATCGACCGCGCCGACCGCCTCGGGCTCGCGCAGCTGCACCAGCTGCGCGGCCGCGTCGGCCGTTCGCACCACCGCGCCTTCGCCTACCTCATCGCGCCGCCGCGCGCGGCGCTGAAGCCCGACGCGCTGAAGCGGCTCGAGGCCCTCGAGTCCCTCGGCGACCTCGGCGCCGGCTTCGTGCTCGCGACCCACGACCTCGAGATCCGCGGCGCCGGCGAGCTGCTCGGCGAGGAGCAGAGCGGCCAGATCCACGAGATCGGCTTCAGCCTCTACATGGAGCTCCTCGAGCGCGCCGTCGCGGCGCTGCGCTCCGGCCGCGAGCCCGACCTCGAGCGCCCGCTGCACGCCGGGCCGGAGATCGACCTGCACGTTCCGGCGCTGCTTCCGGAGGACTACATCGGCGACGTGCACCTGCGCCTGCGGCTGTACAAGCGCATAGCGGCCGCGCCGGACGGGGAGCGCCTCGCGGACCTCGAGGCCGAACTCGTGGACCGCTTCGGTCCGTTGCCGCCGGCCGCCCAGACGCTGCTCCGGGTCGCGGGCCTGAAGCTGCGCGCGGCGCCGCTCGGCATCGCGCGGCTCGAAGTCGGGCCGGTGGGTGGGCTGCTGCGCTTCGCCGAAGAACACAAGGTCGACCCGGCGCGGGTGATCCGGCTGGTGCAGCGCGACCCGAAGCGCTACCGCCTCGACGGCAGCCACGGGCTCCGCTTCGCGGCGCCCGCCGAGGGCGAGGAGGCGCGCCTCGCACTCGCGCGAGGCCTGCTCGACGAGCTGGGCGCGGCGGCCTGAGCGCGGCTCAGGACGCCGGGGACCGGCCCGGGCGCGGAGGCGCGTCGGTGGCCGCGCCGCTCGCCGCCGGCGCCGTGCCGCGAAGCTCATCGGCGAAGGCGTGGTTGACGTCGCGATGCCCCGCCTCGTCCGCGCGGACCGCGATGATGACGTCCGACAGGCGCGCGTCCGGCGGCAGGTTCCAGTACTCGATCGCGCGGGGCGGCGCCGGCACGTTCTCGTGCCTTCCCGCGAGAACCTCCTCGAGGTACTCGGTGTAGCTGACGACCGCCTCTTCCTCGAAGTAGCCGACGACGCGGTGCGCCGTGCGCGGCGACAGCAGGTACAGCAGGAAGAAGCCGTTGTAGAAGATCCCCTGCGCGACGATCACCAGAAACCTCTCGAGGCGCGTCGGCTGGGCGATCTCGATGAAAGTCATGAGGTGCATGCGCTCGTTCTCGGCCTCCTCCATGAGGGTGCGCACCCAGCCGTGGTCGTCGGACATCCGCCGCAGCGACTTGAGGTGCTGGAGCGTCGAGCCCACCATGCCGGGCACCGCGGCGACGGTCTCGAGGACCACCGCGCGGTGGCCGTAGCGGCGCGCAAAGAACGCGTCGGCGAAGAAGCGCAGCAGCCTGGTGAAGCCCCTCGCGATGCGGTCGGAGAGGTCCCGGGGCGGGTGTCTCAGGGTGAGATCGGGAGCAGCCGGCTGCATGGCGTCCTCCTTGCGGCGCGTCCATTTCGACCGCGGCGCAGGGGTCGCGTTCCCTCCGCGACGCACTGGACGGCGCCGGGCCTCAGGCGAGGTCGCGCCAGCGAGCGGTGTCTCCGGCGGCCCGCGCCTCGGACAGTGCCGCGAAGGCCTCGTCGAGCACCCGCCGCGGCGCGCCGTCGCGTCCGGGCACGCCGCAGGCCACCCCGACCGACAGCGTCACGTAGCGCCCGTAGCGGGAGCGCGGATGGTGGATGCGCAGGTCGCGGATCCGCGCGCAGGAGGCCTCGGCATGGATGCGCATGTGCTCGAGATCCATGGGCTCGGTCAGCGCCACGAAGGTGCCGCCTTCCCAGCGGGCAAGCACGTCGCTCGCGCGCCGGAAACCGGTGCCGAGCGCGCGCGCGACGCGCTTGACCAGCTGGTCGCCCGCGGCGCGGCCGAAGGTGTCGTTGTAGCCGCCGAGATCGTCCAGGTCGGCCGCGAAGACCGTGACCGGGCGGCCTTCGCGACCCGCAGCCTCGAAGCGCTCGTTCATGAGGTCATCGAGGCTGGCCCGCGTGACGAGGCCGGTGAGCGGATCCTCCCGCGAGAGCAGCCCGGGCGCCATGAGCCGGAAGCGTCCGGTCGCGCGGGGCTCGATCGCCCCACCGCGCGCCTCGGCCTCGCGATTGAGGGACACCCAGTGCGTGATGCGTCCCTGCGGGTCGCGCAGCGGCACGACGTGGACCTCCATCCAGAAGGCCTCGCCACCCGGCCTGACGTTCTGCACCAGGGCCCGCGTCTCGATGCCGGCCTCGATCGCGTCGTGCAGCCGGCGCGCGCCCGGCTGGTTGCGGTGCTCGCCCTGCAGCACCGACAGGTTCCGGCCCGTAAGGTCGGCGGCCGCACGGCCGGTCAGGCGCTCGAAGGCGGGGTTCACGTAGATCACGGGCATGCCGGGCGCCAGCGCGTCCACGAGCGCGGCCCCCTCGGGCAGGGCCTCCACGATCAGGCGCCACGGGTCTTGTCCAGGAAATTCCGTCACGCGTCGAGCCTCAGCGCGGGCACGTCGAGAGCGTGGGCCGCCGCGGCCGCCGCGTCCCGCCAGCGCGCATCCGCCAGCAGTTCCGCGCGGCCGGGCGCCGCCCTGCCATGGAGTCGGACCACTCTCACCTGCCGCACAGGATCGGGCCCTGCGGGCAGCCTGTCCAGCAGTTCGAGCACCGCCGCGCGGTCGTTGCAGACCAGCAGCATGTCGCAGCCCGCCTCGAGCGCCAGCCGGACCCGCTCCACGACGCCGCCGAACGCCGCCGCCCCGGCCATGCTGAGGTCGTCCGTGAAGACCGCGCCACGGAACCCGAGCTCGCCCCGCAGCTGCCCCTCGATCCAGGGCCGGGACAGGCTCGCCGGGCGATCGTCCACCGCCGGGAAGACCACGTGGGCCGCCATCACGGCCGGCAGGCCGTTGGCTATCAGGCGGCGGTAGGGCGCGAGGTCCGGCCCGAGGTCCGGCAGTTCGCGGCGATCCACCGGCAGGGCCACGTGCGAGTCTGCGACGACGCGGCCATGGCCGGGGAAGTGCTTGGCCGTGGCGCCCATGCCCGCCTCCCGCATGCCGAGCATCCACGCCACGGCAAGGTCGCCGACGGCCTCGCTGCCGCCCGCGAAAGCGCGGTCGCCGATCACCTCGCTGATGCCCCAGTCCAGGTCCACGCAGGGCGCGAAGGACAGGTCCACGCCGACGGCGCGAAGCTCCGCCGCCATCAGCCAGCCGAGCCTGCGCGCGAGGGCGATGGCGGCCGGCCGGTCGGCGGCATGCCGTCGCCCGAGCACGCGCATCGGCGGCAGGCGCGTGAAGCCCTCGCGAAAGCGCTGCACGCGTCCGCCCTCCTGGTCCACGCCGACGAGCAGCGGCGGCGACCGCAGCGAGCGGATCTCCGCCACGAGGCGCTCGAGTTGCTCCGGGCTCTCGTAGTTGCGGCTGAAGAGGATGACGCCCCCGACCAGCGGGTGCGACAGCATCTCGCGCTCGGCGGGCTCCAGGGCGACGCCCGCGACGTCCACCATCAGCGGGCCGAGCGTCACGGTGCCCCCGGGTTCGCGTCCGCGGCGTGGCGTCCGGCGCGCGCCGCCTCGCGCGCGGCGGCCGGCCAGCCCGAGAACGGCGCGCGGACGAGCATGAAGTTGTAGTAGCGCGCCTGGTCGGTGACCTCGGCGCCGAGCCAGGCCGGGCGCTCGAACTCCTCGTCGGCGGCGCCGAGCTCGATCTCGACGACGACGAGGCCCGCGTTCTCGCCGAGGAATTCGTCCACCTCGTAGCAGTGCCGCCCCGCCGGGACGCGGTGGCGGATCTTCTCGACCAGCGGACCCTCGCACAGTCCGCCGAGCACCTGCTCGGCATCTTCACGCGGCACCGGGTACTCGAACTCGTGGCGCGTGGTCCCGGGGTCCATGCTCTTGAGCGACAGCCACGCCGACTCGCCGGCGATGCGCACGCGCACGGAGCAGCGCGGCGTGTTGGCGACGTATCCCTGCACGAGACGCACGCTGTCCTTCACCGAGGCGCGCCACGCGTCGCTCGCCGGCAGGAACTTGCGTTCGATCTCGACGGCCATGTCAGCCAGGCTCGAACACTGCGATCGACTCCACGTGCGCCGTCTGCGGGAACATGTCCATGACGCCCGCAGCCGCCAGGCGGAAGCCGTGCACGTGGACCAGTTCGCCGGCATCGCGCGCGAGGCTCGCGGGGTGACAGGACACGTAGACGATGCGCGCCGGGCGCAGGCGCGCGACGAGGGGCAGCGCCGCCGCCGCACCGGCACGCGGCGGATCCAGCAGCACGCGGTGGAAGGTCTCATTCGCCCAGGGCGCGCCGCCGAGGTCCTGCGCCAGGTCCGCGACGTGAAACCCGGCGTTGGCGATGCCGTTTCGCGCCGCGTTCGCGCGGGCGCGCGCCACCAGCCCGGCCTCACCTTCGACGCCCACGACCCGCGCGGCGCGGCGGGCGAGCGGCAGCGTGAAGTTGCCGAGGCCGCAGAACAGGTCGAGCACCGTCTCGTCCGGCCGGGGGTCGAGCAGCCGGACGGCGAGCGCCACGGCCCGGCGGTTCAGGTCCGCGTTCACCTGGATGAAATCCGTCGGCTCGAAAAGGACCTCCACGTCGAAATCGGGCAGCGTGTAGCCGAGCGGCGTCGCGGGCGGATCGAGCGGCGCGACCGTGTCGTACCCGCGCGGCTGCAGATAGAACTCGACGCCCTCGGCGGCTGCGAACGCCCGCAGCTCGGCGAGGTCCGCCGCCGACGGTGGATCGAGCACGCGCAGCACCAGTGCGGTGGCGCGCTCGCCGACCGCCACTTCGATCTGGGGCAGGCGCTCGCGGATGGACAGGCGCCCGACCAGCGCCGCGAGCGCCCCGATGAGCCCGCCGACGGGCGCCGCGAGCACGGCGCAGGAATCGATCTCGGCGATGTAGGGCGTGGCGCGCTCGCGGAAGCCGACCAGAACCCGGCCCTTCCTCGGCACCCACTTGACGCCGAGGCGCGCGCGCCGGCGGTAGGCCCAGGCCGCGTCGCCCAGGGGCGGCAGCCACTCGGCGGGCGTCACGCGGCCGATCCGCGTGAACTGCTCCTCGACGTGCAGGCGCTTGATCTCGAGCTGCCGCGCCTCGTCGAGGTGCTGCATCGCGCAGCCGCCGCACACGCCGAAGTGGGGGCAGCGCGGCGCGACGCGTCCAGGGGCCGGCTCGAGCACCTCGATCGCCACGGCCTCGTCGAAGCGCCGGTGCCGCTTCAACGCCCGCGCCCGCACGCGCTCGCCGGGAAGCGCGCCGGCGACGAACACCGCCTTGCCGTCCGCGCGGGCGACGCCGCGCCCGTCGTGCGCCAGCGACTCGATGACGAGCTCACGCTCCGGCAGCGCGTTCACGACGGGTCCCAGGCGGCGAGGAACTGCTGCCAGTGCGCCTCGCTGCGCTCCTCGAGCCACTCGAACACGCGCGCGACCTCGGCCTCGTAGGCGTCGGGCGCAAGGCGCCCGCGGATGAGCTCGAAGCGCAGGTAGACGAGGTAGGTATTGAGGACGTCGGTTTCGCAGTAGGCGCGGATCTCGGCCAGGCGGCCCTCCTGGTACGCGCCCCAGACGAGCCCGCCGCTCATGCCCAGCTTGCCCGGCAGGCCCAGCAGCGCCGCGACGTTTTCGAGGCTGGCCCGGCCGCGACCCTGGTACAGCGAGAGGACGTCCATCAGGTCGATGTGCCGCCAGTGGAAGCGCCCGAGGTAGTTGTTGTAGCGGAAGGCGGGATCCGCGTCGCCGGTTTCCCAGTAGCGCCGCGCCACCACGCCGTGCTTGAGGGAACGATAGTGCAGCACCGGCAGGTCGAAGCCGGTGCCATTCCACGAGACCAGGACCGGCTGGGTCTTCTCGAGGCCTGCATAGAACCGCGCCACCAGCTCATCCTCGGCCGAGGACAGGCCGCCGAGGCTCCAGACGTGGAACTGCTCGCCGGTCCTCAGCGCCGCCGAGATCGCCACGATGCGGTGCTGCTCGTAGGGCAGGAAGTCGCTCCCGGTGTCCTCGCGCCGGCGCGCGAACATCGCTTCGGCGACCGCAGCGTCGTCGGCATCCGGAAGGCCCAGCAGCCGCCGGCCGAGCTCGGTGTCCGGAACCGTCTCGATGTCGAACACCAGGCAGTTGAGGCTCATGCCGACTCCCTTCGCATGAGGACTGCGACGGCGACGACGAGGCCGGCCTCGTCGGTGAGGCTGACGTGTCCCTCCCCCGCGCCGAGCGCATCGGCCACCTCCCGGCCGCGCGCCGAGAAGCGCAC
>JALORP010000009.1 GCA_025458865.1 Steroidobacteraceae bacterium
GCCAGGTGAGCGCATGATCGAGCACGACCGGGTCACGACGGCATCCGCGACGCGCGATGACGAGGCGCTCGACCGCGCGGTGCGGCCCAGGCGCCTTGCGGAGTACGTCGGCCAGCAGCCGGTGAAGACCCAGATGGAGATCTTCATCGAGGCGGCGCGCCGGCGCGGCGAGGCGCTCGACCACGTCCTGATCTTCGGGCCGCCGGGCCTCGGCAAGACCACGCTGGCCAACATCATCGCCAACGAGCTCGGCGTGGGTTTGCGGCAGACTTCCGGCCCGGTGCTCGAGCGGCCCGGCGACCTCGCCGCCATCCTTACCAACCTGCAGCCGAACGACGTGCTGTTCGTGGACGAGATCCACCGCCTCAGCCCCGTGGTCGAGGAGATCCTCTACCCGGCGCTCGAGGACTTCCAGCTCGACATCATGATCGGCGAGGGGCCGGCGGCGCGCTCGATCAAGCTCGACCTGCCGCCGTTCACGCTGGTCGGCGCGACCACGCGCGCGGGCTCGACCTGCCGCCGTTCACGCTGGTCGGCGCGACCACGCGCGCGGGGCTGCTCACCTCGCCGCTCCGGGACCGCTTCGGCATCGTGCAGCGCCTGGAGTTCTACAGCGTGGAGGAGCTCGGCGGCATCGTCCGCCGCGCGGCATCCATCCTCGGCATTCCCGCGGAGGAGGAGGGGGCTTCGCACATCGCGCAGCGCGCCCGCGGCACGCCGCGCATCGCCAACCGGCTGCTGCGGCGCGTGCGCGACTACGCCGAGGTCCGCGCCACAGGGCGGATCACGGCCGACGTGGCGCAGGCGGCGCTCGACTTGCTCGAGGTGGACCGCGAGGGCTTCGACCAGCTCGACCGGCGCATGCTGCTCACCATCATCCAGAAATTCGGCGGCGGCCCGGTCGGCATCGAGAGCCTCGCCGCGGCCATCGGCGAGGAACGCGGCACCCTCGAGGACGTGATCGAGCCTTTCCTGATCCAGCAGGGCTTCCTGATGCGCACCGCGCGCGGACGGGTGGCCACGCGCCCGGCCTACCTGCACTTCGGCCTCGAGGCGCCGCCGGCCGACCCGACGGCGCAGGCGCTGCCGCTGTTCCGGGACTGAGTCCTGCCGATGCCGATGCGGCGATTCTCCTGGCCGATCCGGGTGTACTGGGAAGACACCGACGGCGGTGGCATCGTGTACTACGCGAACTACCTGAAGTACCTCGAGCGCGCGCGCAGCGAGTGGCTGCGCTCCATGGGCATCGACCAGGGCGCGCTGCAGCGCGATGAACGGATCCAGTTCGCCGTGGTCGAAGCGCAGGTTCGTTACCGGCGGCCGGCGCGCTACGACGACCTGCTGGTCGTGACGGCGGCGGTGGAGTCCTGGCGGGGCGCCTCGGTGACCTTCGCCCAGGAAATCCACCGCGGCGAGGAAGGGGGCGAGCTGCTGGTGACGGCCACCGTGCGCGCAGCCTGCCTGGATGCAGACACGCTCAAACCGCGGCCTTTGCCGCCGCGAATGCTCGAGGAACTCCGCAGTGGGTGAACAACTGTCGGTCATGAAGCTGATCGCCGAGGCCAGCCTCGTCGTCCAGCTGGTGATGGCAATGCTGGTGGCCGCGTCGGTCCTGTCGTGGGCGATCATCTTCCGCAAGCGCCGGCTCATCGGGAACGAGCAGTCGCAGGCCGAACGCTTCGAGAAGGCCTTCTGGGCCGGTAGCGAGCTGACCTCCCTCTACCGGAGCATTGAGGGCCGCGGTGGCGCGAAGTGCGGCATGGAGAGCATCTTCGAGGCCGGCTTCGGCGAGTTCTCGCGGCTGCGCTCCCAGGCCGGGCTGCCGCCGGGACAGCTCATGGAGGGCGTGCGCCGCGCGATGAAGGTCGCGCAGCTGCGCGAGATCGACCGCCTCGAGGAAAGCCTCGCGACGCTCGCGACCATCGGCTCCACGAGCCCGTACGTGGGCCTGTTCGGCACGGTCTGGGGCATCATGAATGCCTTCCACGGCCTCGGTAACGTGCAGCAGGCGACCCTGGCGATGGTGGCGCCGGGCATCGCCGAGGCGCTCATTGCGACGGCGATGGGCCTCTTCGCCGCCATCCCGGCGGTCATCGCCTACAACCGCTTCGCCGACCGGGTGTCGCGCCTCGAGCTTCGCTACGACACCTTCAACGAGGAGTTCACCGCGTTGCTGCAGCGTCACTCCGCTCCGAGGAGCGGCTGACATGCCCGCCGGGACCCGCGGCCGCCGGCTGATGGGCGAGATCAACGTCGTTCCCTACATCGACGTCATGCTCGTGCTGCTCATCATCTTCATGATCACGGCGCCGCTCCTGACCCAGGGTGTCGAGGTGGACCTGCCGGACGCCGACGCACGGCCGCTCGACGCCGACGACCTGCGTGACCGCGAGCCGCTGGTGCTGACCGTGGACCGCGACGGCAACTACTACGTGAACATCGGCTCGGGGAAGGAAAGCCCGGTGGACGAGGAGACGGCGCGCAGCCGCGCCGCCGCGGTGCTCAGCCGGGATCCAGAGACGCCCGTGCTCGTGCGGGCCGACACGGACGTCCCCTACGGGCGCGTGGTGCAGGGCATGGTCCTCCTGCAGCAGGCCGGCGCGAAGAAGATCGGTTTCCTCACCGACCCGCGCGCGGCGAGGGCGCTCGAGGAGCTCGAGCGGCGCCGATGACAGCGTCCCGGGGAGCGGTGCTCGGCCCGTACGCGTGGTCCCTCGGGCTGCATGCCGCCATCATCGCCGTGCTGGCCGCGGGGGTCAGCTTCACGCGCTCTCCTCCGCCGGTCGAGGTGCGCCCGGTCGAGGCCGTGGTTGCCGATGCGGCCATCCTCGAAGCCCTCGCGACCGTGCGGCGCGAGGATCGTGAGCGAACCCGACGGGTGGATGACGAACGGCGCCGGGTCGAAGAGGCCCGCGTAGCCGAGGAGCAGCTCCGCGAGCGAGAGGCGACCGAGGCCCGCGAGCGTGCCGCGGCGGAGGAGGCGGCGAAGCGGGAGGTGGATCTGGCCCTGCGCCGCCGCGAGGAGGCCGAGGCGCGCCGCAAGGCCGCGGCGGAGGCCGAGGCGAAGCGCCGGACCGACGACGAGTCGCGCAGGAAGGCCGAGGCGGCCGCTGCCGAGAAACGCCGTGCGGAGGCCGCCGAGAAGGCCCGCCAGGAGGCGGAGAGGAAGCGGCAGGCTGACGAGGCGCGCTCTCGCGAGCAGCGCGAGGCGGAGCTTCGGGCGCGGCTCGCCGACGAGGAGCGCAGAACCTCTGCCGCGGCCGCCGGTCTCAGGTCACAATATGTGGCCATGATCCAGGCGCGCATCCAGCGCAACTGGAACCGGCCTGCGAGCGCCCGGCCAGGGCTTCGCTGCACGGTCAGCGTGCAGCAGATACCCGGCGGGGAGGTGGTGGGGGCCACGATCGGCAGCTGCAACGGCGACGAGGCGGTGAGGCAGTCGATCATCAGCGCCGTGCTGCGATCTTCGCCGCTCCCGGCGCCGCCGGACCCGGCGCTGTTCGAGCGCAACCTGGCGATCGTGTTCGAGCCCGAGGAGTAGAGATGAAGCATCGCCTGCTGGCCGTCCTTGCCGTCGTGGCGCTCGCCGTCGCGCTGCCCGTGCAGGCCCAGCTCACCGTGCAGATCACGCAGGGCGTCGAGGACCCGATCCCGGTGGCCGTGGTGCCCTTCGGCTGGGATTCGGCCGGCGCCGCACCGCATGACGTGGCGGCCACGGTCGCGGCCGACCTCGAGCGCAGCGGCCGCTTCCGCGCGCTTCCCCGCGGCACCATGATCGACTTCCCGCAATCCGCCGCGCAGGTGGACGCCGCCGACTGGCGGCTGCTCAAGGTGGACTACGTCGTCGTGGGCCGCCTGCTGCCGCGCGCCGACGGCCGCTTCGACGTGCAGTACGAACTCGTCAACGTCCTCACCGGCCAGCGGCTGCTCGGGCAGTCGCTGCCGGCGGATGCGGGCGCCTTGAAGCGGGCGGCGCACAGGGTCTCGGATGCCGTTTTCGAGCGCATCCTTGGCCTCAAGGGAGCCTTTGCCACCCGCATCGCGTATGTCGAGGTCCAGGGCCGCGCGCCCTCGCGCACTTTCCGCCTCATGGTCGCCGATGCGGACGGCGCCAACCCGCGGGTGGTGGTGCAGTCGTCCCAGCCGATCATGTCGCCCGCGTGGTCGCCGGACGGCGGCAGCCTCGCCTATGTCTCCTTCGAAGGGGGCGTGTCCGCGGTCTTCGTCCAGATGCTGTCCAGCGGCCAGCGCGTGCGCGTCTCGGCCCGCGCCGGCATCAACGGCGCGCCGGTGTTCTCGCCCGACGGGCGCCGGCTGGCGCTGGCGCTTTCGCGCCGCGACGGGAACGTGGACGTCTACCTGCTCGAGCTCTCCGACCAGTCGCTGACGCGGTTGACGGATTCGCCCGCGATCGACACCGAGCCGGCGTTCTCGCCGGATGGGCGCTTCGTCTACTTCACGTCCGACCGGGGCGGTGGCCCGCAGGTCTATCGCGCAGCGACGACAGGGGCGACCTCCGCTGAGCGCGTCACCTTCGAGGGTCCCTACAACGCGCGCCCCCGCGTGGCGCCGGACGGCCGCTCGCTGGCGGTCGTGACGCTCGACCGCGGCGCCTACCGCATCGCGACCGTGGACCTCGACAGGCGCGGTTCCCGCGTGCTGACCACCGGGCGACTCGACGAGGCGCCGAGCTTCGCGCCGAACGGCGCCATGATCATCTACGCCACGCGCGAAGGAGGCCGCGGCGTGCTCGCCACGACGTCCGTGGACGGGCGCGTGCAGCAGCGCCTCGCGGGCGGCGCCGGCGAGATCCGCGAACCGGCCTGGTCGCCGTTCCTGCCCTGACGGGGATGGCGCAGAGCCGAGGTCTTTGCTAGAAATCCGCGGCGCCCGGCGCCGCCATTCATTCGAGGAGAGAGATCGATGCGCATTCTTCCCCTGATCTTAGTGTTCGTCGGCGTGCTGGCCCTCGCGGGCTGCGCCAAGAAGCCCACCACGCCGCCCGAGGGCGCGACCGGGACGACGGTGCCGGCTGACGGCGCGAGCACTGCGGGCGCCGGCGCGGGCGGCGTCGGCGATGCCAGCGGCCTGCCGGGCTACGGCACGGGCGAGGGGGCCGGCGAGGGCGCCCTTGGCGCCGACAGCATCATCTACTTCGACTTCGACAGCGCCGAGATCCGTCCGGAGTTCGCGGGCGTGGTCTCCACGCAGGCGCGCCGCCTCGCCGGCAACCCGGGCCTGCGCATGCGCCTCGAGGGCCACACCGACGAGCGTGGCTCGCGCGAGTACAACATCGCCCTCGGCGAGCGCCGTGCGCAGGCCGTACGCCGCGCGCTGATGCTGCAGGGCGCCGGCGACGCGCAGATCATCACCGTCAGCTACGGCGAGGAGCGCCCGGCGATCGAGGGCGCGGACGAGTCGGCCTACGCGAAGAACCGCCGCGTCGAGTTCCGGCCGGCGAACTGAGACGGGCATGCGCTTCAAGCACAAGGGCTTCCCCGTGGTCGCCGCGGCTCTCGCGGCGACCACGTTCGTGGCATCCCTGCCGGCCGGCGCGGCGGCGAGCCGCGCCGAGCTGGAGGCCCGGGTCATCGAGCTCGAGCGCAAGGTGGACAACCAGGGCCTGCTCGAGCTCGCGCGCCAGATCGAGATCCTGCAGGCCGAATTGCGCTCGCTTCGCGGGAGCCTCGAGGAGCTGCAGTTCTCGCTCGAAGGTGCGCGCCGGCAGCAGCGCGAGCAGTATCTCGACCTCGACCGGCGCATCCAGGCCGCCGAGGCGGCGATCCAGAAGCTCTCCGAGTCCGCCGTGGCCGCCGCTCCCGCGGGTGGCGACCCGGTGGCGGAGTACCAGGCGGCGTTCCAGTTTCTCAAGGAAGGCCGCTATGCCGAGGCCCGGCAGGGCTTCGCGTCCTTCCTCGCGGCGCATCCTGGCCACGAGCTTTCCGAGAACGCCCGCTACTGGCTGGGCGAGGCGCATTACGTCGAGCGGCAGTACCCGCAGGCGCTGGCAGCCTTCGAAGACGTGATCCGCGAGCATCCGCAGGGACGCAAGCTGGGCGACGCGATGCTGAAGGCCGGCTACTGCCTGTACGAGCTGCGGCGCGACGCCGAGGCGCGCCGGTGGCTCGAGCGCGTCATGCGCGAGCTGCCGGGCACGCCGGCGGCGCGCGAGGCCGGGGCACGCCTGGCCCGCATGAAGTCAGAGGGACGCTGAGGCGCCCGTGGCCACTGCGCCCGCCCTGCTCGAGTCCACGCCCGCCGCGCAGCCGGGGCGGCTGCGGATCACGGAGACTTTCCTGTCGCTGCAGGGTGAGGCCGATGCGGTGGGCTGGCCGACGTTCTTCATCCGGCTGACCGGCTGCCCGCTGCGCTGCCGCTACTGCGACACGACGTATTCGTTTCACGGCGGGGAATGGCGGGACATCGTCGGCCTCGTCGATGCGGCGCGGGCCTCCGGTGCGAGGCACGTCTGCGTGACGGGCGGCGAACCGCTCGCGCAGCCGCGCTGCCTCGACCTGCTGAGGCAGCTCTGCGACGCGGGATTCCAGGTCTCGCTCGAGACCAGTGGCGCGCTCGACGTCGGCGCGGTGGATCCCCGCGTATCCCGCGTCGTGGACCTGAAGACACCCGCCTCGGGAGAGCAGGACCGCAATCGCTACGAGAACCTCGACGTCCTTGCTCCGACGGACCAGCTCAAGTTCGTGCTCTGCGACCGTGCCGACTACGAGTGGGCACGGGCGCAGGTGCGGGACCGGCGGCTGCACGCGCGCTGCCCGGTGCTGTTCTCGCCGTCCTGGGGTGAGCTGGAGCCGGCGGTGCTCGCGGGCTGGATCCTCGAGGACCGTCTTCCCGTGCGCTTCCAGGTGCAGCTGCACAAGCTGCTCTGGGGCGACGCGCCGGGACGCTGACCGTGGCCGCGTCGCCGGGTGGCCGCCCCGCCGTCGTGCTCCTGTCGGGCGGGCTCGACTCCGCGACGACGCTCGCCCTCGCTCGTGCGGAGGGTTATCGCTGCCACTGCGTCAGCTTCGGCTACGGTCAGCGCCACGCGGCGGAGCTCGACGCCGCGCGGCGCGTGGCGGCCGCCCTCGGGGCGGCCGAGCATCGGGTGATGGGCATCGACTGGGGCGGCATCGGGGGCTCGGCGCTCACCGACAGTTCCATCGCCGTTCCCGAGTCGCCGACCGAGGGCATTCCGGTCACCTACGTTCCCGCCCGCAACACCGTGTTTCTCGCGCTCGCGCTCGGCTGGGCCGAGGTGCTCGGCGCGCGTGACCTGTTCATCGGCGTCAACGCCGTGGACTACTCGGGCTATCCCGACTGCCGGCCCGAGTTCATCGAGGCCTTCGAGCGCCTCGCCAACCTCGCCACGAAGGCGGGCGTGGAGGGCGAGCGGTTCCGCGTGCACGTGCCGCTCATCCACGAGACCAAGGCCGGCATCATCCGGCGCGGCCTCGCGCTCGGGGTGGACTACGGCATGACGGTCTCCTGCTACCAGGCCGATGCGCAGGGCCGGGCCTGCGGCCGCTGCGATTCCTGCCGCCTGCGCCGTGCCGGCTTCGAGGCAGCGGGCGTTACCGACCCCACCCGCTACGGCGCCTGAGGCAGCATGAGCTGGCCCGACGATGAAGGTGAGCGGCCGGCGCCCGTCGAGGTGCCACCCGGGGAGCTGTCGCCCGGGGCCCTGCGCGGCGTGGTCGAGTCCTTCGTGCTGCGCGAGGGCACGGACTACGGCGAGCGCGACGTGCCCTTCGAGGTCAAGGTTGCGCAGGTCATGCGCCAGCTCGAGCGCGGCGAGGCCTGCGTCCTGTACGACCCCGTCAGCGAATCGGTGGACATCGTCGTGGCCCGGCGCCCGCATCGGGTATGATGCGCGGAGCCCCGGGTCCCGGGGGTTACCCGATTTTCCCGTCCAGCACGGGCCGTTAGCTCAGCGGTAGAGCATCCGGCTTTTAACCGGTTGGTCGCTGGTTCGATCCCAGCACGGCCCACCAAATCAAGCACTTAGCCGCGCCCCCGAATTCTTGGCACAACTGTGGCACACCGGGGTATATGCTTGGCACACCTTAACCGGTTGGCGCGAGACTTCGCGCCGGGGTGTGCAACATGGCGACGATTCGAGAGAGAGTAAGCAGCAAGGGCGAGCGCCGGTGGCAAGCCATCGTGCGCCGCGAGGGCTTCCCGGCGAGGCGTTCGACCTTCCCGACGAAGCGCGACGCCGAGCGGTGGGCGCGACTAGTAGAAGGCGAGTACGCGCAGGCGAAACACCTGCCGAGCCTCGAGGCCGAGCGGCACACCTTCGCCGAGCTTCTCAAGCGCTATGAGCCGGAGATGCCGGACAAGCGCCGGAAGGCCTGCGCGGCGCACCTGAAGTTCTGGCGCGACTCGCTCGGCGGCTTGAAGCTGTCCGAGTTGACCCCGGCCCGTATCCGGGAGCAGCGCGACCGCCTGGCGCGTGAGCCGTTCACCCGAGCGGTGCCGCGCAAGGAAGTCACCCTCACGAAGCGCCGGAAGCGGAAAGACACCGACCCGCCGCCGAAGGTCAAGACGCGCTCGGCCGGCGCGGTGAATCGGTACATGGAAACCCTTTCCAAGTGCCTGACCGTTGCGGTGAACGAGTACGAGTGGCTGCCCGAGAACCCGGCCGCCAAGATCGCCGACCTGAAAGAGCCGCAAGGCCGCGTGCGCTACCTGAGCGCCGAGGAACGCGACGCACTGCTCGAGGCGTGCAAGGCCGAGAGCCGCGACCTGTACGCGCTGGTAGTCACGGCGCTGTGTACCGGCGCCCGTGCCGGCGAGCTGCTCGAGCTGACTTGGAAAGACGTAGACCTAGAGCGCCAGCGCGCCATTCTGAACCGCACCAAGAACGAGGAACGCCGGGCGCTTTCCCTGACCGGCCCGGCGCTCGAGGTGCTGCGCGAGCGGTCGAAGGTGCGGCGGATTGATACGGACCGAGTGTTTCCGCACCCGACCGTGAAGGGCCGCCCGTTCGACTATGCCAAGCCGTTCAAGGCGGCCTGCGTCGAGGCGAAAATCGCCGACTTCCGGTTTCATGACCTGAGGCATACAACCGCGTCTTACCTGGCGATGCACGGCGCGACCACGGCCGAGATTGCCGCCGTGCTCGGGCACAAGACGCTGGCAATGGTGAAGCGATACGCGCACCTGAGCGAGCAGCACGTCGCCGGCGTGGTCGAGCGCATGACCGGCTCGGTATTCGGCCCGACCGAGGAGGCCGCGTCATGAACGCCGACACACAGCCCCCAATGCCGCTGCACCCGCGCCTTCGCGATCTTGGACTGCTTGAGCTGCTCGCCGAGGAGCTGGGGGCCTGGGACAACCCAATGGCCCCGCCGTATCAAGCTGCGCTGCGTCGGCTTCTTGCCGATGCATACCCCAAGCGGCGCCGAAGCCAATCCGAGCGGGATTTCTGGATCGCCTGCGACTATCGGCTCCGCGTGGACCATCGCCGGGAAAAGAGTGAAGCGGCCGCGAAGGCGATCAGCAACACCGCGCTGCGGCGAAACATTCCGCTATCGCCTGAGCGGGTAAAGGCGATCGCCAGCGAAACCGCAAAGCGCCAAGCTGCGCGCCTTGCCGAGCAAGTGGCATACCTGGCTGGCGAGTATGTTGGCGACTTTTCGCCCGAGTACGGAAGTCGCATCGCGCAGATGAGCGCCGAAACCAGCTGGATTCTTGCTCACAAGAGCGAAGCGCAGGAGCAGCGGCTACGCAAGCGCGCCGCGCCGGTTCGGAAATAGGCGCGATTCCGAACCGAGTTTCGCTGGAGCCGCACAAGAGCGCGACGCAACACTAACCCCCATCGAGCCGCACATCGCGGCACGGAGGAGGGCTAGATGCTGCGACCGATCCGCAACTACCGACCGGACACGCCGGGCCGGTATCCCAACAGCGAGTACCAACTGCGCCACCTGTGGCGCAACCGTCATGCGAACGGCCTGGCGCCTGCCTTCGCGCAGGTAGGGGCGCGCGTGCTGTTCGACCCCGACCGCCTCGAGGCGCTGCTGCTCGAGCAGTCGCGGAGCGCGGCCTAACCCTTCCCACCATGCCCCGGCGGTGCCGACCCTGAAAAGGAAAGGCCCGCCCCGTGTGACGACGGAAGCGGGCCGAGGAACAAGCATGACGAGAATACTTCAGTTTCCGCAGCGGCGCCACGCGCGCGCCTGCCTTGGTTGCGGCACCTGCCTCGAGCGGGCGCCGTTCTGGTGGCGCCTGTGCTCGAGCTGCCACCGGTACAGCCTTTTCCGGCAAGCCGTCGCCGAGTTTACGAGGGCGCGGCCGTGAGCGGCCCGACCGGCTGGTGCTCGAGCTGCCGGCGGCGCGTCAAGTCGGGAGGCGTGCCCGGTCTGTACGTCATGCCGGGCGGAGCGGCGCGCGTGCTGTACCTGCTGTGCCCGACCTGTTTCCGCCACGTCGGCGATAACCCGCTCATCCTCGAGCGCGTCGAGGATCGCGTGCTCGAGCTGCTGCCGGTGGGGGGCGTGGCATGAGTCAATCCGACTACCTGGCCCGCCTGCGCGACAACGTGCCCGACGAGCTGCGCCGGCTGCCGGTGTGGCTGCTGTGGCGCGAGTTGCCGCCGGACAAGCCGGGCGACAAGTGGCGCAAGGTGCCGGTGTATGCGTGCGGCATCGAGCGGAACGGCAAGCTAGACACGCCGCAGGACCGGGCGCAGCTAGTTGACTTCGAGGCCGCCGCTAAGGCCGCCGACCGCGTGCCCTGCGCCGGCCTGGGCGTGGCGCTCGGCCCGGTGCCGGGCGAAGGCCTGCACCTGGCCGGGCTCGACTTCGATGGGCTCGGCGCGAATCCCGAGCGCGACGGCCGGGCGCTCGAGGTAATGGGCGCCGCGTGCAGCTACAGCGAGCGCAGCCCGAGCGGCGAAGGCCTGCACGTCCTGGGCTATGGCGACTGCGGCACTCGAGGCAACCGGGGCGACGGACTCGAAATCTACAGCGGCGGCCGATTCTTCACGATGACCGGGCAGCGCGTGAACGGCGCACACCTGGGCGACATCACCGCGGCGGCCGACCTGGCGCGGCGACTGTGGCCGGCGACCGGCAAGGCGAAGCGCGAGCGGCGCGAGGCCGGCGGGGATGCCGAGCCGGGCGGCCGCATCGGCAAAGGCGGGCGCAATTCGACGCTGTACGCCATCGGCCGGCGGGCGCGTGAAGCGGCCGGCCTGAATCCCGGCGAGGTGCGGGCGCTGCTGCTCGAGGTAAACCGCGAGCGCTGCGACCCGCCGCTAGATGAAGCCGAGGTGACAGCCATCGCCCGCAGCATCGGCACGGCGAGCGATTGGCCCGAGCCGGTCAACATCCTGCGCGACCTCGAGGCCCCGCCGCTCGAGCCGGCCGAGGTGCCGGGCATCATCGGCGAATTCGCCGGCGCCTGGGCTGAGGCCTCAGGCATTGACCCCGGCGCGGTGCTGCTGCCGGCGCTCGCGTCCACCGCGGCGCTACTGGATGACCGATTCAGCATCATCGGCGACAGCCGCACGCGCTGGCTGCAATCGGCCCGACTGTGGGCGCTCACCATCGCCGGTCCCGGTGCCGGCAAGACGCCAGCGCAGCGCGCGGCGCTCGGCCCCACCTGGGACATTCACCGCGAGTTGGTGCAGGCCTACGAGCGCGCCGCCGCATCGGCCGGCGAGGGCGACACGCTGCCGCCGAGGCCGCGCTGCATCGTCGCGGATACGACCGTCGAGGCCCTGGCCGTGGCGCTCACGGATAATCCCCGCGGCCTGCTCGTCGCCGCCGATGAATTCGAGAGCTGGCTAGGGAGTCTCGACTTGTACCGGCGCGGCGGCAGCGGCAGCCGTGACCGTGGCGAATGGCTGCGGCTATTCGACGGCGGCCCGCACACCGTCGAGCGCGTGCAACGCGGCGCGACCTTCGTCCCGAATTTCGGCGCGTCCATCGTCACCGCGACCACGCCGGCCGCCCTGGCGAAGCTGTCCCGCGAGTTGCCCGAGGATGGACTGCTACAACGCTTCCTGGTGCTCTCTGCGCGGCGCATCGTCCCGACCGATGCCAACGTAGGCCGCGAGGCGGAAGCCGCTACAGCGGCTTATGCGGGCCTACAGCGCGCCGTCTACGGAATGACCCCGCGTGCGCACAACGGCGCCGCCAGTCTCACGCATGAGGCCGGCGAGGCGCTGCGCGAATTCCGCCAGCGCAACGGGCTGCAAGTCGAAGCCGTCTACAGCGCGCAGCCGGCGCTCGCCGGGCACCTGGCGAAGCATCCGGCGTTACTGCTGCGGCTTACGCTGACCCTGCACGCTGCCCGCATTGCCGGCCTCGAGGATGAGCGTGCGCGCGATCCGGCCGCCTGGGGCGTCACGCTCGACACGCTGCGACAGGCCGAGCGGCTACTGCACCGGCTGACCCGGCACGCCGTCGCCGTGTACGCGCGCCTGGCCGGCGACGCGGGCGCCTTCGCCCTGGCCCGCGACGTGGCCCGCTACATCCTGGCGACCCTGCCCGACGCGCTCGAGCGCCGCGACCTGGTGCAGCGCGTGGCGAGCTTCAAGGCCGCCGGCGAGCGCGACCAAGCCGAAGCGCTGCGGCTGCTCGAGGACCTGGGATGGCTGCGGGCCGAGGCCGGCCGATACCGCAAGGCGATCCCGACGCACTACCGAGTGAGCCCGCGAGTGGCCGCGACCTTCGCCGCCGATGCCGAGCGGGAGAAGGCCCGGCGCGAGGCCCGGCGCGAGCTGCTGCGGGACCGAATCGAAACCACGAGGGACGCCGCATGAAATGTAGGAAATGTTGTACGCGTGCGCGAGACGTTTTCATAAATACCCCTTCTGACTATTCGCCCCACGCGCGCGTACAACAATCTCAACAATTCGGAAGGGCGAAGCCATGAGCCGCGGCACCGTTCCCGGCGCGATGGACTGGCGCCACCTTGCCGACGCCGACGAAGCCGCGCGCCTGCGGTGCCTTGCACGGCAGGATGCCGCCAGCCTGACTAGGCGCGCGCTGGCAGCCACGAAGGCCGCAGCCGAGGGCGAGCTGCACGCCGACACCCGCACCCGCCTGACGAGCGCATACGCGGCCCTGCGCGATGCCTTCGACGTGCTGGCCGAGGTGGCGCGATGAATGGCCGGACCTATCCCCGCCCGCCTGAGCCGGTCATAGACCCCGAGCTGGCCGAGGCAGTCCGCCAGCGCGCCTACCGTCCAGTCGAGCCGACCATCCCCGGCGTCGCACGCTGGCACGCCGAGGCCGAGCGGCGGGCCCGCCTGACTGCCGAGCTACGGGCCGCGCTCGACGCGCCGCTGATCCGTGCCGGCCTGCTGAGTGACGGCGAGCGTGCCGCGATCCGCAAGGCCGAGCGGCAGCGTGCAAAGCGCAACCTGGGTGAAGGGTCGCAGCGATGAGGAAGAAGTCCGCAGGTGCCATGCGCCGATATGCCCGCCGATGGCGCGCGATCTACAACGCGAAGGCGGCGAAGGGGAAGTTGCGTGACTAGGCGGGGACAAAAACAAATTTCGTTGAGCCCGGCGACCGACACCAGCCCGTCGAAACCGTAAACCGTGACATTTTCGAGTTTTCGAGCGAGGGAAAAATGACCATCCACGAAGAAATCGAGCGCGACCTGTACGTCGCCATCCGCCGTTCCTGGCGTGCCCTGGCGCCAGACTGGCAGGCCCGCGAAGCTGACACCGTACTGGCCCTGGCAACAGCCGCGATTCTGCGCCGGCAACCCGATCTGGCCGACGCCGAGGTACTGGCCGAGCTGCGCCGCCTTGGCATCGTCACCGCCGAGGGCGTGCGCGTCCCGCCGCTGCCGGGTCCGGTGCCGGTGGCGGGTTCGGGGCTGGTGCAATGAACGAGTTGTTCATCCTCGCCCGCGCCATGCTGACGTTTCGCGGCCTGACGATCCGCGACGCCGAGCGCAAGCTGCGGGCGCAGGGGTTGAGCAGGAGCGCCGCCGTGGGGTTCCTGGCGCGGCATAAGCACCGCCTGGGGCTGCGCCGTGTCTGACCGCGCCATTCCCGAGCGCCGCAGCGTCAAGGCCGCCTTGCGCGCTGCCGGCCTCTCGGCGCGGCAGACCGATGCGCTACTGCGCGGCGGATGGTCGGCAGTATGCGGGCAGGCGCAGGCCGAGCGTGACGAATTGGAGGAGCGGTTAGCGCGCCTCGAATCGTTCGTTGCAGTTGAAACTATCCCGCCGGATGCGTAGTCTAAGCGGTGACCTGAGCGGTTCGCATCGAACGGCGCAGGCCCGTAACGGATCGGTAAGCGGAACGCTCGCAGCGAGCGGAAAGCGGACCCGGTGCCGGAAGCGAGGCCGAGCGCCGTTTTCGTTTTCCAGCGCCGCGGCCTCACGCATCAACCGATGAAGTGAGGTTTCCCAAATGGATCTTCAGCCCGTTCTCAAGTCCCTCGGCGCCATCGAGCGCAACCTCGAGGAAGCGGCCACCCGCCAGCGCGAGCTGGCCGACCGCGTGCACGCGCTCGAACAGCGCCCGACCGCCGACCACGCCGCCCTCGAGGCCAAGGCCGCCACCGATACCGGCATCGTCAAGGTGCACAACGCTGGCGCGAACCCGTATTACCTGCTGAGCAACAAGGCGAAGGTGGCCGACGTCATCAAGGCGCAGCGGCCCGACGTGTCCCTCGGCCGATTCCTGGCCGCCGGCCTGCTCGGCGACAAGTGCGGCGATGCCGACGCGCTGCGCTACGCCCGCGACGTCAAGGCAATGACCACGGCCACCTCGGGCCTCGTGATTCCGACGCAGTACATGGGCGACTGGATCGACCTCCTGCGCTCGCAGATGGTGCTGAATCAGGCCGGCATCACGACCGTCATCATGACCGGCAAGAGCCAGTCTCACGCCGCCGTGACCGCCGACCCGACCGTGGCATGGCACGCCGAGGGCACGGCCGACATCGACGAGGCGAACCCGACCTTCGCGGCTCGCACGTTCACGGCAAAGACCGTTGTCTCGAAGTGCACCGCCTCGGTCGAGGCGACGCAAGACTCGCCGAATTTCGGCGACCAGCTCGCGCACGTCATGACGCGCGCCATCGCCAACGAGATCGACCGCGTGGGCCTGGTCGGCGCGGGCAGCGCGACCGAACCGCGGGGCCTGTACTCGACTTCCGGCATCAACGAGGTGACGGGCGTCGGCACCATCACCGACTACGCCGAGGTGATTCAGGGCGTGCAGGCGCTGCTCGAGGACAACGTGCCGCTCGAGGACGCTACCAAGTTCGCAGTCATGAGCCCGCGCACCTGGTCGCGGTTCGAGAACCTGGCGACCGGCATCACGTCGGACAAGACGCAGCTCGTCCGCCCGCGGTCCATCCAGAACACGCAGTTCCTGACCACGACCGCGATCCCGAACACGCAGGACACGGACAAGTCCTCGCTGTTCCTCGGTCACTTCCCGGACCTGGCGATGGGCGTCAGGCTCGAGACCGAGCTGAAGGCGGTTGAGGTGTCGAGCTTCACCAGCTCCCTGGTGATCGAGTTCATTGCCTACAGCCGCGTCGATTTCGTCGCGGTGCGGCCGTCGAGCTTCTGTGTCCTGAAGGGCATTGCCTGATGATGGTCGCGGCGGTTAACGGGTCGTTGCCGCCGCATCCTCTGCCAGCGGGATAGATGGTCCCCGCCGGCCGTCGCACGCAGCGCGACGCAGAGAAAGACTGCCGTGGCCCCGGTCGGTGTGAGTTGCCGGCGCGGGGCCGACTACCCGGTAGGGCGGTGCAAAAGTCGCGACCCCCCCCCTCCCTGACGACCGACCACACCCATTCGCGCACGCCGCCGCAGGTTGCGGTCGGGATTTGCCCCTCGCCGCGATGACTGTCCCTGCCGCCCGCGCACGGGCGCGACTCCTTGATGGAAAAGGTCGATTTTTCGCCCTTTTTGTAGCCCGCCTGCGCACGGGCGCGACGGCTCCAAATGCGGCGTCAACGCCGTATTTGAAGCGTCACCGCGGCGCGCACGGGCGCGACCCTAGCGGACGTAGAAAAGCCCGACCCGCCGAAGCGAGCCGGGCCGATCCTGCGAAGCGCGACTTAGGCGATGCCCGTGCCGGCGTTAAGGTGCGCCTTCATCCGGCGCAGGGTGGCGAGTACACCGGCCAACAGTTCCGCCGCTGCGATAGCGGCCTCGTCAATTTCGGTATGGCCCTGTACTTCGTGCATTGCGGCCCGGCCATAGGCCCAGTCCACGGCAAGGGACTGTTGGCGGATCGCCTGTTCTAGATCAATCGCAAGTCCGGCGGTATCGTTCGCGGCAGCCATGATTGCACCTCGCTTGTGCAGTTGTGGTTAGCGGCCCTGGTGCGGCTTCACCCGCATTCGGGGCCGCGCCTACCTTGCGCCCGGCGTGGCGAGGGCGTCAACCGCCGATCTGCCGCGAGACTTTCGGCCCGACTGAGCAGGAGCGCGTCAACGCTGTCTGTGGCTGCGCGTGGGGCGGCTTTCGGGCGAGGGCGATGCCGAGGCATGGCCGGATTCTGCGGCCGTCCTGGGCGGGCGTGGTGGCGAGAATCGCGTGCGTTCGTCGAGATATTCACCGGCGACCATCCGGCCGAGACAAGGTGAATCCGTGGCACAACTGTGGCACACCAAGGGCCGAAAACGGGCACCAAGGCACGCCAACTGTCGCCGCTAAGTCTTTGTATCGCCGTGCGTCCGTTGTATCGGGTTTGCGCGATTTAGCGGGTTAGGGCGACTTTTAACCGGTTGGTCGCTGGTTCGATCCCAGCACGGCCCACCATTCCCCGCGGCCACGATCGGCGCTGCAGTCAGGGCTTGCCCGTCCCGTCCGGCGGCGCCCGGAAATGGTCCAGCAGGAACTGCTCCTCCAGCGGCGTGAGGTCGAAGCGGCGCGCAGCCTCCTCGATGGCGGCGGCGTCGATCCTCGGCTGCTCGCCCAGCCAGCGCACGGCGTGGCGCAGCGCTTCGCCGTGGGGCAGCAGGCTGTCGCGGCTCATGCGGCATCACGCAAGGTTGCCACCTAGAAATTCGCCCGGCGCTGGGCGTCTTCGTGCATTCGCGCCAGGAAACCCTGGATCGCAGGCTCCGCGTCGGCGCTGGTCATCAGCCGCTGCTCTTCCATCAGGCGCGCCATGTCCCGGATGCTGCGCTTGCCGTCGATCATCGCCATGATGAAGGCGTAGACCCGGGTCGAGAGCGACTGTTCGCGAAACGCCGGCAGGGCCGGCACGGGCAGGTCGGTGCGCTCGAGCCAGTCAGGCCGGACGGGGGGCGCGGGCCGCTCGACCTCGGCCACCTTGCGCGCGGCGAAGCTGACGACGGCTTCGATGCGCGCGTGCCGGCTCGCCGGGGAGCGCATGTAGGGCAGCGGCGTTTCGCGCGGCGGCCCGGCCTCGAAGCCGGCGGCGGGCGCGAGCGCGAGGAGTTCCTCGAGGCTGTAGCAGCGCTCCGGCGGGCGGTCGGCCCAGGCGAGCGAACCGAAGAAGACCCAGCGGCCGCCGGGTGCAATGAGCCGGTTGATGCGCGCCATCAGCGCCGGCAGGTCGTCCGGAACGATGTCCACGAACCAGGGCGTCAGCACGGCGTCGAAGGTGCCGTCCGCGAAGGGAGCCGCGAGCGCATCGCCCAGAACGAACTCGAGGCCAGGGCGGGAAGGCGCTGGCGCGGCGAGCGTGCGCCGAAGGCCGTGCTCGGCGAGGCTGCGGGGCGCGATCGGGAACTCGAAAAGGTCCAGCTTCTCGCCCGCCGACACCCGCTGGCCGACGGTCGCGAGCAACGGGTTGAAGTCGAGCGCCAGCGTGACTTCGAGCGGCAGGCTCTGGTGCAGGTCGTAAGCGAGGCGCCCGCCGCCGGCACCGAGGACCAGCAGCCGCGACGGCGCGCCACCCGGCGCCAGCACCGCCAGGACCTCGGCGAGCGAGGCGGCGTTCTCCTGGTCACCCCAGGCCCAGTCGCGGTGCAGGTTGGCGTAGTAGTTCGTCAGGCCCTGGCTCAGCGGCAGCCGCGTGCCGAGGGCGAGATGAACCTCGTGACGCTCTTCGCGGCCCGTGAGACCGAGCGGTTCGAGGAGCGCCTGGACGAGCCGGGAATGCGCTTCGAGAGCACCGGCCTGCGCCTCGAGCCGGAGCCGGGTCAGCGGGTGCAGACCGGCCAGCGAGAGGCCGGCGCGGTGCAGCGCGGCTTCCCGCTCGAGGTGCTGCTCCAGGAGCCGCAGCCGGCCGCGCCAGTCGGCGAGGGCGGCTTGCGGCTCGACGAAGAGCCAGGCCAGCCCCCCGATGACCGGGAACTGCAGCCCGCAACCGCGGCACGCGGCGCCGGCCCCGACGACGTCGAGCGGGCCGCCGCACGCCGGGCAGGCGAGGAGGGGTGCCAGCAGGTCGTAGCGGCTCACGACCGGGCCCGCCGATGCGGGACGACAACATCGGGTCTCATGCGGGAATGATGCCGCAAGCGCCCCGCTGCGCGCTCGGTGTCGGCGTGCGCCGCGCTGGTATAGTCGCTTCCGTGGCGACTATCGAGGCGAAGGGCCGGTTCGACCGGCGGCCGTCCCCTCCCGGGCGTGCGACCTATGTCCCCTCGGACGGCGGTGCCGGGTGGATCGACGTGGTCGGCTGGCTGGCGGGTGACCTCCCGAAGGAGCTGCAGGACCCGTGTTTCGAGTCCCTGCAGGACGAGGGCGGCCGCTGGCGGCTGACGCATGGCGGCGGCGCCTGCGAGTTCGTGGCGGCGGGTGTGTCGCTCTTCGAGCCCGCGCCGGAGCTGATCGAGCCGCTGGGCGCGCCGTTTGCCCTCAAATCCGGCGAGCGCCGGGCAGCCCGGGTGCTGCTGGCCTTGCTGCGGTTGCCGGGTGGCGCCAGGCTCCTTCGCGCCTGGCATGCGCGGCGCGGCTGAGGCCCATCGGACAGCCTTTGACCGCCCTGCGGCCGGCGGGTAGATTGGGCAGGTTTTGTGCGCTGCACAGTGGGCGTGGGGACAGGTCATGGCGGCGGATCGCTGGTGGGTGCACAAGTTCGGCGGGTCGAGCGTCGCGGACGCGGCGTGCTTTCGCCGCGTGGCGGCCATCCTCGAGGCCGATCCACACCCCAGGCTCGCGGTCGTCCTCTCGGCCTGTCGCGGCGTCACCGACGCCCTCATCGGCCTCGTGGCCGCGGCGGAGAAGCGCGAAGCGGAAAAATGCCGCGAAACGCTCGCGTCGTTGCGCGCCCGCCATGCCGCCATCGCCGAAGAGCTCCTGCCGGCGGCCGCGCGCGATGCCTACCTCGAGCGGCTCGATGCGGAACTCGCGGACATCCAGGGCATCCTGCACACCGTTTCGCTGCTGCGCTCCGCGGGACAGAGCGTCCACGACCTGATCGCCGGCCACGGCGAGATCTGGTCCACGCGGCTTTTCGCCGCCTTCCTCGAGGCGCGCGCCCAGCGCGGCGCCGTCCGCTGGATCGACGCGCGCGAGGTCGTAACGGTGGAGTGGGGCCCGCTCGGTCCGGCGGTGCAGTGGGAAGCCTCCCGTCAGAACGCGGCGCGCGTCTTCGGCAGCGACTCCACCGGCGTGCACATCGTCACCGGCTACATCGCCTCCGACCCGCGCGGACTGCAGACGACCCTCGGCCGCAACGGCAGCGACTTCTCCGCCTCGATCTTCGGCGCGCTGCTCGACGCCGAGGAGATCGTGATCTGGACGGACGTGGACGGCGTGTTGTCCGCCGACCCGCGCCGGGTGCCGGAGGCGAAAGTCATCGACTCGCTCTCCTACAACGAGGCGATGGAGCTCGCGTACTTCGGCGCCAAGGTGATCCACCCCCAGACCATGGCGCCGGCGGTCAGCCGCGAGATCCCGATCTGGATCAGGAACACCTTCGCGCCGGAGAAGCCCGGCACGCTGATCTGCGCGCGGCCCGAGTCCTCGCTCGCCGTGAAGGGCATCACCAGCATCGACGACGTCGCGCTGGTAAACCTCGAGGGGGCCGGGATGATCGGCGTTCCCGGCACGGCGCACCGCCTGTTCGGTGCCCTGCGCGACGCCGAGATCTCCGTGATCCTGATCTCGCAGGGTAGCTCCGAGCACTCGATCTGCTTCGCCATCCCCGAGGGGCAGTCCGCGCTCGCCGAGCAGGTCGTGCGCCGTGCCTTCGCCGTCGAGCTGCGCGAGGGCCAGATCCAGAGCGTCGAGATCAGCCGCCACTGCTCCATCCTGGCGGTGGTGGGCGACGGCATGGCCGGAAGCCACGGCGTCGCGGCGAAGGTCTTCGCCGCGCTCGGCAACACCTCGGTCAACGTCCGGGCCATCGCCCAGGGTGCCTCGGAGCGGAACATCTCGGCGGTGATCGACGGCCGCGACGCGAGCAAGGCGCTGCGCGCCGTGCACTCCGGGTTCTACCTCTCGCCGAACACGCTCTCGATCGGCGTGATAGGCCCTGGGACGGTCGGCGGGGTGCTGCTCGACCAGCTGGCCTCGCAGGTCGATCGGTTGCGCCGCGACCTGAACGTGGACCTGCGGGTGCGCGCCATCGCCGGCTCCCGCGGCATGTCGCTCGCCGACGGCGGGATCGACCTCGCGCGGTGGCGCGAAGCCGTCGAGCGCCACGCCGAACCCGTCGACCTCGATCGCTTCGCGCGGCATGTCGCGGCGGAGCACCTGCCGCACCGCGTCATCATCGACTGCACGGCGGACGCCGGCGTCGCCTCGCGCTACCGCGACTGGCTCGGGGCCGGCCTGCACGTAGTCACGCCGAACAAGAAGGCCAACAGCGGGCCGCTCGTGGACTACCGGGCCCTGCGGGAGGCGCGGCGCCACAGTGGCGCGCACTACCTCTACGAGGCGACCGTCGGGGCCGGCCTGCCGGTGATCATGACGCTGCGCGACCTGCGCGAGACCGGTGACGAGATCCGCCAGATCGAGGGCATCTTCTCCGGCACGCTTGCCTACCTGTTCAACGTGTTCGACGGCCAGACGCCGTTCTCGCGGATCGTGCGGGAGGCCAAGTCGCTCGGTTACACCGAGCCGGACCCGCGCGACGACCTCTCGGGCACCGACGTCGCCCGCAAGCTCATCATCCTCGGCCGCGAAATGGGCCTCGAGCTCGAGATGGCGGACGTCGAGGTCGAGAGCCTCGTGCCCGGGCCGCTGCGGGGCTGCGGCGCCGAGGAGTTCCTCGAGCGGCTCCCGGAGTTCGACGCCGACATGGCCGCGGTGCACCGCGAGGCCGCGGCGGCGGGCCAGGTGCTGCGCTACGTCGGCCGCCTGCAGGCCGACGGCCGGGCCATCGTCGGCCTCGCGCGGCTCGATGCGCGCCACGCCTTCGCGAACATCGCGCTGACCGACAACGTGGTGCGGTTCGTCACGGCGCGCTACTGCGACAATCCGCTCATCGTGCAGGGGCCGGGCGCGGGTCCGGCGGTGACCGCCGGCGGCGTTTTCGGCGATCTTCTGCGGCTGGCCACCTATCTGGGCGCGAGGCTTTGACACCACGATGAGCAGTGAGAGCGTCCTCGCCTTCGCGCCGGCCTCGGTCGGCAACGTCGGCATCGGCTTCGACATCCTCGGCCACACGGTTAAGGCGGTCGGCGACCGCGTGCGCGCGCGCCGGACGGCGGAGAAGGGCATCCGGATCGCCTCCATCACCGGCAGCGCGGCAGCATTGCCGCTCGAGCCGGAGAAGAACACGGCCGGCATGGCCCTCGTGTCCATGGCGAGCGCGCTGTCGCTGCCCTTCGGCATCGAGATCGAGATCGAGAAAGGCATCCCGCTCGGCTCCGGCCTCGGCGGCTCGGCGGCCTCGGCGGTGGCGGCGGTCGTCGCCGGCAACGCGCTGCTCGACGCGCCTCTCTCCAAGCTCGAGCTGCTGAAGTTCGCCATGCACGGCGAGGCTGTCGCGAGCGGCTCGGTGCACGTGGACAACATCGCCCCGTCGCTGTTCGGCGGGCTCGTGCTGACGGTCGGCATCGACCACCCGCGCACCAAGCAGATCCCGGTCCCGCCCTCCATCCGCTGCGTGCTGGCGCACCCCCACATGTTCCTGTCCACGCGCGAGGCGCGTCGCGTCCTGCGCAAGACGGTGGACCTCTCGGACTTCGTCTGGCAGACGGCCAACCTCGCGGGCTTCCTGAGCGCCTGCTACACGAACGACCTCGCCATGTTGCGCGACGCCTTCGAGGACGTGATCATCGAGCCGCAGCGGGCGACGCTGATCCCGGGGTTCAAGGCGGTCAAGCAGGCCGCGATGGGCAACGGTGCGCTCGGCTGCTCGATCTCGGGCGCCGGGCCCACGGTGTTCGCGTGGGCGGAGGAACCCTACGCCGAGGGCGTGCGCGTCGCGATGGTCGAGGCCTTCGCGGAGCACGACCTCGCGACCGATAGCTGGGTCTCGGCCATCGACACCGAGGGTGCGCGGATCCTGGAGCAGTGATGCGCTTCGTCAGCACGCGCGACGCGACGCGCAAGGTGCCGCTGTCCGAGGCGATCCGTGCCGGGATCGCCCCCGATGGCGGCCTGTACGTGCCGGAGCGGATGCCGCACCTCGAGCCGGCCGACTTCGAGGGCGCCCGCACGCTGCCGGAGGTCGCCGAGCGATGGATCGCGCCGTTCTGCGAAGGCGACCCGCTCGCCCCGCGGCTCGGCGAGGTGGTGCGCGACGCCTTCTCGTTCCCGGCGCCGCTCCGGCGCATCGCTGCCGAGCCGCTGCCCGTCTCCGTGCTCGAGCTCTTCCACGGCCCCACCGCGGCCTTCAAGGACTTCGGCGCGCGTTTCCTCGCCGCCTGCCTCGAGCGCCAGCCGCACGATCCGTCGCGGCCCGTCACGATCCTCGTGGCGACCTCGGGCGATACCGGCGGCGCGGTCGCCGCGGCGTTCCACGGGCGGCCGTGGGCGAGGGTGGTCGTGCTCTACCCGAAGGGCCTGGTCTCGCCCCGCCAGGAGAAGCAGCTGACCTGCTGGGGCGGCAACGTGCGCGCCCTGTCGGTGCGCGGCACCTTCGACGACTGCCAGCGCCTGGTGAAGGAGGCCTTCGCGGATGCGTCGCTCCGCGCGCGATTCGATCTGTCGTCGGCCAACAGCATCAACATCGGGCGCCTCCTGCCGCAGGCGGCCTATTACGCCGCCGCGAGCCTCACGCGCTGGCGGGCGGACGGCAGCGCACCCGCCTTCGTCGTGCCCTCGGGCAACCTCGGCAACGTGCTGGCCTGCCTCTGGGCGCGGACCGCCGGGCTGCCCATCTCGACCATCGAGCTCGCCCACAACGCGAATCGCACCGTGCCCGATTTCCTGGTCAGCGGTGAGTGGTTGCCGCGACCGAGCGTGGCGACGCTGGCCTCGGCGATGGATGTCGGTAACCCGAGCAACATGGAGCGTTTGCGACACCTGCACCCGGACTGGCGCGAGCTGGCGCGCACCGTGCGGGCGCATTCGGTGACGGACGAGGAGATCCGGGTCGCCATCCGCCGCGACTTCGGGGAATGGGGCGAGACCTGGTGTCCGCACACCGCGACCGCGGCGCACGTCTATCGCAACCTGCCGGTGGAGCTGCGCGCCGCCCGGCACTGGGTGCTCGTGGCCACCGCCCACCCGGCCAAGTTCGAGAGCGTCGTCGAGCCCCTGATCGGCCGGCCGGTCGAGATTCCTAAGGCGCTCGCCGAGCTGCTCGACCGGCCTTCGCAGGCGACCGAGATCGGGGCTTCGCTCGACGGGCTGCGCGGGGCACTGCTGTCGGACTGACGCCATGAAGCTCACCCTCGTTGAATGGAGTCTGGTCGCGGCCTCCGGCGCAGCGCTGGCGCTCGGGGGCTACCTGGGCTGGCGCCGCTGGCGCAGGCAAGTGGCTGCGCGGGCACTGCTCGCCAGGCTGCAGGCCGTGAGCGTGGACCTGGTTCAGGCGGTCCTGGTGCCTGACGCGAGCGGCGGCCAGATACACTGCGATTTCGTGCTGCTGACGCCGGGCGGCCTGCTGGTCGTCGATCTGCGGGACGTGCCGGGCGTGATCTTCGGCGGCCGTCACATGGACGAGTGGACCGTGATGGACGGCCACCAGCGGCGGACCTTCGCCAATCCCATCGAGCCGTTGCACGACCGCGTGGCAGCTGTGAAGCAACTCGCGGGCGAGGCGCCTGTGGAAGGGCGCATCGTGTTCACTGCGCGCGCCCGGTTCCCGAAGGGGCTGCCGCCCCTCGTCGCCATGCTCGACGCGCTGGACGGGGCGTTCCCGCCAGCCAGGGGGCATGAAGCCGAGGCCGAACGCTGGCGAGACGCGTTCCTCGCGGTCAAGGCGGCGAGCCGCCCGAGCCCGCTCGCGCGCAGCTGAGCGTCCGCGGGCGCTGCGGCGGGCGTCGGCCGCGGATCAGGCCGCGACGCGAGCCTGGCGGCGGGATGCGTGGTCGGCGAGCACGCGCGCCGCGCACAGCGTCACCCGCCGCGCGCATTCGAGGTGCAGGAACTCGTTCGGCCCATGGGCGTTCGAGTTCGGGCCGAGCACGCCCGTGACCAGGAACTGGACGCCGGGATAGCGGTCGGCCAGCATGCCGATGAAGGGGATGCTGCCGCCGGTGCCCATGTACATCACGTCGCGGCCGAAGGCCTCGCGCGAGGCGCGCTGCATGGCCTCGACCAGCCAGGGATCGAGCGCCGGGGCGTTCCAGCCGCCGAGCGACGAGCCGACCTGGAAGGCGACCTCTGCACCGTACGGCGGGTCGGCCTCGAGGACATCCTTGACGGCCCGGGCGGCCATTGCAGGGTCGCAAGTGGGCGGCAGGCGGAAGGACAGCTTCATGGCCACGGACGGAAGCAGCACGTTGCCGGCGTCCTTCAGGGCCGGGAGCCCCTCGGCGCCCGTCGCCGCGAGCGTGGGCCGCCAGGTGTTGTTGACGATGAGTTCGGCGGGTGCATCCGAGAGCGGCTGGACACCCGCGGCGAACGGGAGGCGCCGCCACGCGTTGTCGCCGAGCACGCCAGCGGCGGCGCGCGCCTGCTCGAGACGCTCGGCCGGGACGGGCACGTGCAGGGACTCGACCAGCACGTCGCCCGTCGTGGCGCTTTCGACGCGGTCGAGCAGCGCGCGCAGGATGCGGAACGCCGAGGGCGCGATGCCCGTCCCCGCGCCCGAGTGCACCCCCTCGGTCAGGACCTTGACGGAGAGCGTGCCGGTCAGGTTGCCGCGCAGGGATGTCGTGCACCAGAACTGCTCGTAGTTGCCGCATTCGGCATCGAGGCAGACGACCAGGCTCGGCGTGCCGATGCGGTCCGACAGGGCCTCGACGTAGTAGGGCAGGTCCACGCTGCCGCTCTCCTCGCAGCCCTCGATGAGGACCACGCAGCGCGCGTGGGGCAGTCCCTGTTCCTGCAGGGCCCGGATCGCGGCAAGCGACGCGAATACCGCATAGCCGTCGTCGGCGCCGCCGCGGCCGTAGAGGCGACCGTCGCGGATCACGGGCTCCCACGGCGAGAGTCCGTCCGCCCAGCCCGTGAACTCGGGTTGCTTGTCGAAGTGCCCGTACAGCAGGACCGTGTCATCCACCTGGCCCGGCACCTCGCAGAGCAGCACCGGGGTGCGTCCGGCCAGCCGCACGATCTCGACCGTCATCCCCCGGATGGGCTGGCTTCGGCACCAGGCGGCGAGCAACTCGGCGGCACGCTCCATGTATCCGTGGGCCTGCCAGTCTGCGTCGAAGTTCGGCGACTTGTTCGGGATCCGGACGTAGTCGCAGAGGGTAGGGACGATGGACTCGGCCCACAGGCCGTCGATCAGCTGACGAGCGCGGTCAATATTCATTTCTATCAAACCTTTAGATCAGGATTCTCGAAATCATTGAAGCTGGGGCGAAGCAGTTCCGGCATGGTCCGCTCCGTCCTCGAGCGGCGGAAGGTCGAAAAATATCAGGGCGTTGGCGGTCGCTGCGTCGGCGATTTCCGTGGGAGGCTCGGTCCTGGCCTCCGAAATCGCACGAAGAACATACGGTAAGTACATGGGCTCATTACGTCTGTGGCTCACCTTGCGGGGCAGGTTCCGCGGCAGCAGGTAGGGACCGTCGGTTTCGATCATCAGCCGGTCGAGGGGAATGTCCCGGGTCAGGGCCTTCACGCCGAGCCCGCGCCGCTCGTCGCAGACCCAGCCCGTGATGCCCACGTACAGGCCGGCGGCGAGGTAGTCCTGGAGTTCGTCACCCGTGCCCGTGAAGCAATGTACGACGGCCCTCGAAATGTTTGGCAGGTAGTCGCGCAGGATGGCCATGAAGTCGGCGTGGGCGTCGCGCTGGTGCAGGAACACCGGCTTGCCTGCGGCGACCGCGACTTCCAGCTGGCGGGCGAATGCGTCGCGTTGAGCCTTCGGGCAGGAGAAGTTGCGGAAGTAGTCGAGACCGCATTCGCCCCCGGCGGTGACCATCGGATCGGACATGAGCGCCGCGAGCCGGGCGCCGTCCCCGGGAGTGAAGCCTTCGGCGTGATGAGGATGGACCCCGGCCGTCGCGCGCATGAGGCCGGGGTGCTGGCGGCACAGCTCGATCGCGCGGGCGGTGCTCTCGAGGCTGCTGCCCGTGACGACCATGCGGGCCACGCCGGCCGCCAGCGCGCGCGCGATCACGTCGTCGCGATCGTGGTCGTAGCTGTCGTGGGCGAGGTTGATGCCGATGTCGACGAGTACGGGCCGCGTCATGTCTCGGAGGTACCGTAGAATGGGGGGACGCTCCGCGTGTTGGGCCCGACCGGGCCAGGCCACGGAGCCTTGTGCATTCTAAGGGATCGGGCGGGGCGAAAACCCCGGCCGGCTGGGTCGGGAGGCCCGCTACCCCATGAGCCTGGACCAGGACGCCCTTCAATCCCTCAGGCGCGACGCACCAGTTCGCGCTGTCGCTCCAACGTCGCGCAGCCGCCGCTGGATCTGGGCATTTGCCGCGGCCGCCACGCTCGTCGCCGCCTGGCTCGTGCTCGGTGCGCTTCGGCCACTCGAGGTCGAGGTCGGCGCTGTGACGGCGCCCCGCGGCGGCGAGGGAACGGCCGTGCTGAACGCGTCCGGATACGTCGTCGCGCGCAGGCTCGCCACGGTCTCATCCAAGGTGACCGGCCAGGTCGCCACGGTGAGTTTCGAGGAAGGCGCGGCGGTCGAGGCTGGGCAGGTGCTCGCGACCCTCGACGACGCGCTCACGCGGGCAGCCCTGGCGGTAGCCCAGCGCCAGCAGGACGCCGCGCGCACGGGCCTGGCCGAGGTCGAGGTTCGGCTCGCCGAGGCCATGCGCGAGCGCGACCGCCTGCGCCAGCTGCGGGACGACCGGCTGGTCAGCGAGAGCGCGCTCGATGCCGCCGAGGCCAATGCCGCGTCGCTGGCCGCACGCCTCGAGACGGCGAGGGCCGAACTCTCCGTCGCCGCGAGCGGCGTGCGCCTGCGGCAGCAGGAGATGGACGACCTGGTCATCCGCGCCCCCTTCGAGGGCGTGGTGATCTCGAAGGACGCGCAGCCGGGCGAGATGGTGTCGCCGATTTCCGCGGGCGGGGGCTTCACCCGCACCGGCATCGCCACCATCGTGGACATGGACTCGCGCGAGGTCGAGGTCGACGTCAACGAGGCCTACATCAACCGCGTCACCGCCGGGCAGCGCGCGGAGGCGGTGCTCGACGCCTACCCGCAGTGGCGCATCCCGGCACGCGTGCTCGCCATCGTGCCGGCGGCCGACCGGCAGAAGGCGACGGTGCGCGTGCGCATCTCGATCGACGAGCTCGATCCGCGGATCCTGCCCGACATGGGCGCCAAGGTGCGTTTCCTGGCCGAGCCGCGCGCAGGCGAAACGCGCGAGGCCGTCGCGGCGGTTCCGGCCTCGGCCGTCGTCGGCGAGGAAGCGGCGACCTACGTCTGGCGTGTCGAGGACGGACGCGCGCGGCGGGTGCCCGTCGTGGTCGAGCTTGAGGAGGCGGGCTCGCGTGACGTGCTCGAGGGCCTCGCATCCGGCGACCGCGTGATCGTCTCGCCGCCGGCAACGCTCGAGGACGGCGATCGCGTGCGCGAGCGCAAGGCGCCCTGAACCCGTGGCCACGGCCCTCGTCCGCATTCGTGACCTCTACAAGGAGTACCGGCGCGGGCCGGAGGTCGTGCACGTCCTCGACGGGCTGTCGCTCGACATCGAGGCCGGCGAGTTCGTCGCGCTCATGGGTCCGTCCGGGTCCGGCAAGTCGACCCTGCTCAACCTGCTCGGTGGCCTCGACAAGCCGACCTCCGGCCTGCTCGAGGTTCAGGGCGAGGACCTCGGCGCCCTCGGCGAGGCCGCCCTGGCGCGCTGGCGCGCCGGCAATGTCGGCTTCGTCTTCCAGATGTACAACCTCCTGCCGGTGCTGACGGCCGAGCGCAACGTGGAGCTGCCGCTGCTGCTCTCCGACCTGCCGGGCGCCGAGCGACTGCGCCGCGCGCGCGCCGCGCTCAAGCTGGTCGGGCTGGCGGACCGCGCGCGGCACCGGCCGGGGGAGCTGTCCGGCGGCCAGGAGCAGCGCGTCGGCATCGCCCGAGCCATCGTCACCGACCCGGTGCTGCTGCTGTGCGACGAGCCGACCGGCGACCTTGACCGCCGCTCCGGCGACGAGATCCTCGACCTGCTGCAGGCGCTGAACGCGCAGGGCAAGACCATCGTGATGGTCACGCACGACCCGCACGCGGCGGAGCGGGCGAAGCGCCTGCTGCACCTCGAGAAGGGCCGGCTCATCGAGGACGAGCGCTGATGTGGCGCTTCGCGCCGCTGGTCGCCTCGAACCTTCGGCGCCGCCCGGCGCGGACCTCCTTCACGCTCGGCTCGATCGTCATCGCCTTCCTGATGTACGGCCTGCTCGGCGCCCTCGGCCACGCCTTCTCGGCGGGCGCTGAAATCGCCGGCGTCGACCGCCTGCTGACCATCCACAAGGTCTCGCTCGTGCAGCCGCTGCCCGAGAGCTACGGGGCCCGCATCCGGCGCGTCGACGGCGTCGCGGCCGTCAGTTCCGCCACCTGGTTCGGCGGCGTCTACCAGGACGACCGCAACCAGATCCCGGTCTTCCCAGTCGACCCGGCGGTCTACCTGGACATCTACCCGGAGCTGCGCGTTCCGCCCGAGGCGCGCGAGCGTTTCCTCGCCGAGCGCCGCGGCGCGCTCGTCGGCCGGCCGCTCGCCGAGGAATTCGGCTGGAAGGTCGGCGACGTGATCCCGATGCGTTCCAACATCTGGCGCAAGGAGGACGGCTCGGCCACCTGGGAGCTCTTGGTCACCGGCATCTTCGACGTACCGGAGACCGGCGGTGATGCGCGCAACATCCTGATGCACTACGCCTACTTCAGCGAGTCGCTGGCGCGCGGGCGCGGCCTCGTGGGCTGGTACATCGTCCGCCTGAAGGACCCGGACGATGCCGTGCGCGTCGCGCGCGAGATCGACGAGCAGTTCGCCAATTCGCCCTACGAGACCGAGACCTCGACCGAGAAGGCGTTCACGCAGGGCTTCGTGAACCAGATCGGCAACATCGGCGCCATCCTCACCGGCGTGCTGTCCGCCGTCTTCTTCACGATGCTGCTGGTCACCGCCAACACCATGGCCCAGTCGGTGCGCGAGCGCACGGCCGAGCTCGGCGTGCTCAAGACGCTCGGCTTCACGGGTCGCGGCGTCACGGCCCTGGTGCTGGCCGAGTCGGTGCTGCTGACGGCCCTCGGCGGCCTGATCGGGCTCGCGCTGGCGTGGCTGGTGGTCGGCGCCGCGGAGCCTGCGCTGCGCGGCTACCTGCCTGTGTGGTACATCCCGGCGCGTGCCTACGGCGAGGCGCTCGCCATGATGCTGCTGCTCGGCCTGCTCGCCGGCGCGGTGCCGGCTGTATACGCCTTGCGCCTGCCCGTGGTCGAAGCGCTGAGGCGGGCCTGACGGTGCTGCTGCCGAACGTCCTGAGGCAGGTCCTGGCGGTCACCGCGATGAGCGTCGCGGCCTTGCCTCAGCGGCTCGGCACCGCGGCCGTGGCGGTCGTCGGCATCGGCGGCGTGGTGGCGGTGCTGGTCGCCGTGCTGTCCATCAGCGAGGGCTTCCGCGCGGCGCTGGCGCTTTCCGGGCAGGAGGACGTGGCCATCGTGCTGCGCGGCGGGTCGAGCGACGAGCTGGCCAGCGGCCTGCCGCTCGAATCCGCCCGCCACGTGATGGACTCGCCCGGGATCCCGCGTGGGCCGGATGGGCCGTTGGCTTCGCCGGAGCTCTACGTGATCGTCGACCTGCCGATGCGTTCCACGGGCACCAATGCCAACGTGCCGCTGCGCGGCGTCGGTCCTCAGGCCTATGGCATCCGCCGCGAGTTCCGGATCGTCGAGGGACGTCCGTTCCGGCGCGGAATGAACGAAGTGATCGTCGGACGCGGCGCCGCGGCGCAGTTCGCCGGCCTCGCGGTCGGGCGCGAGGTGCTGTTCGGGCGCACGCCCTGGCTCGTGACCGGCATCTTCGAGGACGGCGGCAGCGTCTCGGAGTCGGAGATCTGGACGGACGCGACCGTGCTGCAGGGCGCCTACAATCGAGGCAGCTCGTACCAGTCGGTGCGGGTGCGCCTGCCCGGGCCGGGCCAGGTCGAAGCGCTCGAGAAGCACATCGCCGCCGACCCGCGCTTCAACATGACGGTCCGCACCGAGCGCGAGTTCCTGGAGAGCCAGAGCCAGGTGCTCGTGACGATCGTGCGCACGCTCGGGGTCATCATCGCCCTGCTGATGGGCGTCGGCGCGGTGTTCGCGGCGCTCAACACGATGTACTCGGCGGTGGCGTCCCGCACGCGCGAGATCGCCACCCTGAGGGCGCTCGGCTTCGGCGCCACGCCGGTCATCGCGTCGGTGCTGTTCGAGGCGCTGGTGCTCGGATTGCTCGGCGGGCTGCTCGGGGGCGCGCTCGCCTACGTCGGCTTCAACGGCGCCCAGGCCTCGACGCTCAACTTCCAGAGCTTCAGCCAGGTCGCTTTTGCCTTCACCGTGACGCCCGCCCTGATGCTGACCGGCCTCGGCTACGCGCTGGTGCTCGGGTTGCTGGGCGGGCTGCTGCCGGCGCTGCGCGCGGCCCGGATGCCGGTGACCGCCGGCCTGCGGGAACTCTGATGCTCGCGCCGCACGAGCGGCGCTGGTGGCCCTGGGCGCCGGTGCTGCTGGCGCAGGGTCTGTATGCACGCGTCCGCGCGGGCCGCATGGGTCCGGCGGAGTCGCCCCAGGGGCGCGTCGGCAACGGTCCCGTCCTGCGTCTCGCCGGCCTGGGCGATTCGATCATCGCGGGCATCGGCGTGGCGCACCAGTCCGAGGGACTGACCGGCCAGGTCGCGCAGCGCATCTCCGCGGCCGGCGCCACGGTCGAGTGGAACGCGATCGGAACCTCTGGCGCCACGGCCGCCTCGGTGCTCGAGGGCCTGCTCCCCCTGGCGCGGGAGTGGGAGCCGGAGTTCGTGATCCTGTCGGTGGGCGTCAACGACGCGGTGCGCGGCACCGATGCCGCCGCGTTCAAGGATCAGGTCCGCGGCATCGTCGAGGCGCTGACCGGGACGCGCCGCCGGCCGGCGGTGGTATTCGCGGGCATACCGCCGCTCGAGGGCTTCCCGGCCCTGCCGCGGCCGCTCGCGACATTGCTCGGCGAGCGCGCGCGACGGCTGCAGCAGCGCGCCGTGGACCTCACGGGCTATCGCGGGCTGAAGGTGGTGAGCTTCCCGCCGGTGCTGGCACGCGAGGCCTTCGCGCGCGACGGTTTCCATCCTCGCGCCGAGGGCTGTGCCGTCTGGGCGGGCTGGGTGGCGGACGGCTTCGCGCTGCGCCTCGCGGAGCGGCTCGGCGACGCAGGCGGCTAGGCGCCTCGCGGCGTCGAAGCGCGCCCTTGCGGCTGCTATCATTGCGCGCGTGACGTCCAGTCCCTATCCGCACCTCCTCGCGCCCCTCGACCTGGGCTTCGTCACCCTCAAGAACCGCGTCCTGATGGGCTCGATGCACACGGGTCTCGAGGACCGTGCGGACGACTACCCGAAGCTCGCCGCCTACTTCGAGGAACGCGCCCAGGGCGGCGTCGGCCTCATCGTCACCGGCGGCATCGCGCCGAACGTGGCCGGCTGGGCCAAGCCCTTCGCCGGCAAGCTGGCAAACCGTCGCGAGGTGGCGCGTCACCGGCTGGTGACCGAGGCCGTTCATGGCGCGGGCGGGCGCGTGTGCATGCAGATCCTGCACACGGGCCGCTACGCCTACCACCCGCTGTCGGTCGCGCCGTCGCGCATCAAGTCTCCCATCACGCCCTTTGCACCGCGCGGGCTGACGCGTTTCGGCGTCGGCCGGCAGATCGCCGCCTTCGCGCGCTGCGCGGCGCTGGCGCGCGAGGCGGGCTACGACGGCGTCGAGGTGATGGGCTCCGAGGGGTACTTCATCAACCAGTTCATCGCGGCGCGGACCAACCGTCGCGACGATGCCTGGGGCGGGCCGTACTCCAACCGCATGCGGCTCGCGGTCGAGGTCGTCCGCCGCGTGCGCGAGGCCGCGGGACCGGATTTCATCCTGATCTACCGGCTGTCCATGCTCGACCTCGTCGAGGGCGGCAGCAGCTGGGAGGAGGTCGTCGAGCTCGCCCGTGCGGTCGAGGACGCCGGTGCCACGATCATCAACACCGGCATCGGCTGGCATGAGGCCCGCATCCCGACGATCGCGACCTGCGTGCCGCGCGCAGCCTTCACCTGGGTCACGCGCCGGCTGCGGGGCGAGGTGAAGCTGCCTCTCGTCACCAGCAACCGCATCAACGACCCGGCGGTGGCGGAGGAGGTGCTCGCGCGCGGCGATGCCGACATGGTCTCCATGGCGCGACCGCTGCTCGCGGACCCCGAGTTCGTGGTGAAGGCCGCGTCGGGACGGGCCGACGAGATCAACACCTGCATTGCCTGCAACCAGGCTTGCCTCGACCACGTGTTCGAGAACAAGGTGGCGAGCTGCCTGGTCAATCCGCGCGCAGGCCACGAAACCGAGTTTCCGCGCGGCAAGGCGGCCGCCGCGAAGCGCGTCGCGGTGGTCGGGGCGGGGCCGGCTGGCCTGTCGGCGGCCACGACCGCGGCCGAGCGTGGGCATCGCGTCGTGCTCTTTGAATCCTCGGGTGCGATCGGCGGCCAGTTCAACATGGCGCGGCGCATCCCCGGCAAGGAGGAGTTCGACGAGACCCTGCGCTACTTCGGCCGCCGCCTGGAGCTGACCGGCGTCGAGCTGCGCCTCGGCGTGCGGGCCGACGCGAAGACGCTGCTGGCGGAAGGCTTCGACGAGGTGGTGATTGCCACCGGTGTCCTGCCGCGAAGCCCCTCGATCCCGGGCATCGACCACCCGAAGGTGCTGTCCTACGTGGACGTCCTCGCGCGCGGCGCGGCGGTCGGACCAAAGGTCGCGATCATCGGCGCCGGCGGCATCGGCTTCGATGTCGCCGAGTTTCTCAGCCACGGCCCGGGCGCGGCGCATCCGAGCCTCGATGTTCCTGCCTTCATGGAAGAGTGGGGCGTGGACATGACCCTGGCCGCCCGCGGCGGGCTCGCCGCCGGTGGCGGACGGGTCCCGCCCGCATCGCGGCAGATCTGGCTGCTGCAGCGCAGGCCGACAGCGCCGGGACGCGACCTCGGCAAGACCACCGGCTGGATACACCGCGCGGCGCTCAAGCGCCGCGGCGTGCGGATGCTGGCGGGCGTCGCTTACGAGGGCGTCGACGACGCAGGCATCCGCATCAGCGGGCCAGGCGGGCGAGAGCTGCTCGAGGTGGACAACGTCATCATATGCGCCGGCCAGGACCCGCTGCGGGAACTCGAGGCGCCCCTCAAGGAGGCCGGATTGCGCGTGCATCTCATCGGCGGCGCGCGGCTGGCCGCGGAGCTGGACGCCAAGCGCGCCATCGACGAAGGCGCCAGGCTCGCGGTGTCTTTCTGATGTCCCTCGCGGCCACCCAGCAGCTGGCGCTGTTCGACGCCGAGCCGCAACAGCTGCCCTGGAGCGTGCGGGTCAGCGGACGTGCGCGGCGCCTGACCGTGCGCGTCTTTCCGGGCGGCCGCGTGGAGGTGGTCGTCCCGCCGGGCACGCGGGCCCGCCTCGTCGAGCAGTTCGTCGCGCGTCACCGCGCCTGGATCGGACGCAAGGTCGAGGAATTCCGCCACCTCGAGGTGGACACGACGCTGCGGCTGCCGGAGGAGGTCAAGTTCGCGGCGAGCGGGGCGAAGCTCGCCGTCGAGTACCGCCACGCCGCCCATCCGCCCCGCGTGCGCGAGCACGCCGGCCGGCTGGTCGTGAGCGGCGACCTCGGGCGCGAGGCGCTCGTGCGCCACGTGCTGCAGCGCTGGCTGCTCAGGACCGCGCACGCGCACCTCGTGCCGGCCCTCGAGGCGGCGGCGCTGCGCCACGGGCTCCAGTTCCGCCGCGCGCAGGTACGACGGCAGCGCACCCGCTGGGGAAGCTGCTCCCGGTCCGGCACCATCAGCCTCAACGCCTGCCTGATGTTCCAGTCCGCCGAGGTCGTGCGCTACCTGCTGGCGCATGAACTCGCCCACACCGTTCACATGAACCACTCCCGGCGCTTCTGGAAGCTGGTGGAGCGCCTCGAGCCGGACTGGAAGGTGCTCGACCGGCAACTCGGCGGCGGCTGGCGGAGCGTGCCCGGCTGGGCCATCGGATAGGGCGATCCGGGCCGTGCCCGGCGGACGCCCGCCGGAGCCCTGTTATACTCGCCGCCGCGTTCTGATCCGGGTCCAGCGATGTCGAGCCGCCTGCACAACGTCAACGTCCTCTCCAGCGAACTGCTGCCCACCCCGGAGCAGATTCGTGGCGAGTCGCCCCTGAGCGACACCGGGGAGGCCTTCGTCTATCGGGCGCGCAGCGCCGTCAGGGACATCCTCGACCGGCGCGACCCGCGGCTGTTCGTCGTCGTCGGCCCTTGCTCGATCCACGACCTGGATGCAGCGCGCGAGTACGCGGGCCGCCTGAAGGCCCTGGCCGAGTGGGTGCACAGGACGCTGTACCTCATCATGCGCGTGTACTTCGAGAAGCCACGCACGACCGTCGGCTGGAAGGGCCTGATCAACGACCCGGACATGGACGACTCGTTCCACATCGAGAAGGGCCTGCGGCTGGCGCGCAGGCTGCTGGTCGAGCTGGCGGAGATGGGGCTGCCTGCGGCGACCGAGGCGCTCGACCCGATCATGCCGCAGTACCTGCACGACGCGATCACGTGGACCGCGATCGGCGCCCGCACCACCGAATCGCAGACCCACCGCGAGATGGCCTCCGGCCTGTCCACGCCGGTCGGCTTCAAGAACGGCACGGACGGCACGCTCACGGTCGCGATCAATGCGCTGCAATCGGCACGCAGCCCGCACCACTTCCTTGGGGTCACCCAGCAGGGCCAGTCGGCCGTGTTCCGCACGCGCGGCAACGGGTACGGCCATGTCGTGCTGCGCGGCGGCGGCGGGCGGACCAACTACGACTCGGTCAGCATCGCGCTCGCCGAGCAGGAACTCGCCAGGGCCGGGCTGCCCGCCAACATCGTGGTGGACTGCAGCCACGGCAACTCCAACAAGGACCCGGGCCTGCAGCCGCTCGTCGCGGAGAATTGCGTCAACCAGGTGCTGGAGGGCAACCAGTCCATCGTGGGCCTGATGCTCGAGAGCCACCTCGGCTGGGGCAGCCAGCCGATCCCGGCCGACCGCTCGCAGCTGCGCTATGGCGTTTCAGTGACGGACGCCTGCATCGACTGGCCCACGACGGAGCAGCTGCTCCTGTCCCTGCACCATAAGCTCGCAGCCTGCCCGCGCATCGTTCCGTCGCTCTCCCGCGGGGCGCAGGCGGTGTGACCACGCGTGCCGCGGGCGGCGCGCTGCCGTACGCGGTGCTCGCCTTCGCCGTCCTCGCCGTTTCCTTCGGCGCCATTTTCGTCCGCTACGCCGAGGCGCCGGCGCTCGTGGTCGCCGCGTGGCGCATGGCGCTGGCATCGGCCGTGGTCGTGCCCGCCGCGCTCGCCTTCGGCCACCGCCGCGCCACCGGCTCGCGCGGAGACTTCGCGCTGGCCGCTGCGGCCGGCATGCTGCTCGCCCTGCACTTCGCGACCTGGATCAGCTCGCTCGGGCACCTGCCGGTGGCCCAAAGCGTTCTGCTCGTGACCACGGCGCCGGTCTGGGTCGTGCTGTTCGGCTGGCTCAGCGGACGCGACCGTCCACGGCCGGCAACCTGGGGCGCGGTGGCGCTCGTGATTGCCGGCAGCGCCGTTCTCGCCGGCGGCGATGCGGGCTCCGGCGGTCCCGGGCTCGGCCACGCGCTGGCGATCGCGGGCGCGATCGCGATGGCGGGGTACCTGATCCTCGCGCGCGCCGCCCAGCGTTCGCTGCCCTTCCTGCCGTACGTCGCGATTGCCTACGGTTCGGCCGCCGTCACGCTGTGGCTCGCGACGCTGTTCGCCGGCCTGCCCGCGGCCGGCTTCAGCGGCGGAACGTGGACGGCGCTGGTCGCGATGGCGGTGGTCTCGCAGCTGATCGGCCATGGCGGGTACAACTGGTCGCTCAGGCACCTTCGCCCGACGTTCGTGGCAGTGACGCTCACCGGCGAGCCGCTGCTCGCGGCGCTGCTCGCGTGGCTGCTCCTGGGCGAGGCGGTCACTGCGGTAACGGCGGCCGGCGGGGTGCTGGTGCTTGCCGGCATCGCGCTGGCCGCGCAGGGTGAGCGGCAGGCCTGAGGGGGCGCCCGCTAGCCGAGGCGCTCGAACGCGGCGGGCGCGACGTGCTTGAGCCGCCGCTGGTGGCGCACCCACCGCCATCCGAGCAGGAACGCCAGGATCGCCAGGTAGAGCAGTGGCTCGCGCAGGTCGGCCTTCACCTGCCAGGCATAGTGCAGGCAGCCGAGGAAGGCCGCGACGTAGACCATCCGGTGCAGCGATTGCCAGCGCCGGCCGAGGCGGCGCATGGCGCCCTGTGTCGAGGTGAGAGCCAGCGGAACGAGGATCAGCAGCGCGGCGAAGCCGACCGTGATGAAGGGGCGCTTCACGATGTCCTCGCCGATGGTGTCGAGCTCGAGCGCGCGGTCCACGACGAGGTAGAACAGGAAATGGCCGAGCACGCAGAAGAAGGCGGCGAGGCCGAGCGGCCGGCGCAGGCGCATGAGCGGCACCCAGCCCGTCGCCTGCCGCAGCGGCGTGACCGCGAGCGTGGCGAGCAGGAAATAGAGTCCCCAGATGCCGAGGATGTCGAGGATCTCCTCGACCGGGTTGGCGCCGAGATTCACGCCGTCGACACCCGCGATGCCGGCCGCCACATAGAGAAACGGCCCGGCGCCCGCCGCGTAGACGAGCGGCTTCAGGCCGAAGCGGACCCAGCGGTCGGCGGCCGTGGTCATCGCGCCGGCGGCCTCAGAAGAACTTCCGCAGGTCCATGCCGCGGTACAGGCCGGCGACCTCGTCGTAGCCGTTGAAGGGCAGCGTGGGCCGGCGGTCCCACAGCGAGCCGGCGCCGATGCGACGCTCGCGCTTCTGGCTCCAGCGCGGGTGGTCGACCTCGGGGTTCACGTTGGCGTAGAAGCCATACTCGCGCGGCGCCGATAGCTCCCAGCTGGTGCGCGGCTGCTTCTCCGTGAAACGGATGCGCACGATGGACTTGATGCTCTTGAAGCCGTACTTCCACGGCACGACCAGCCGGAGCGGCGCACCGTTCTGGTTCGGCAGCACCTCGCCGTACAGGCCGACGGCGAGGATCGCGAGCGGGTGCATGGCCTCGTCCATGCGCAGGCCCTCGACGTAGGGCCACTGGATGACCGGAAACCGCTGGCCGGGCATCTGCTTCGGGTCCAGCAGCGTGGTGAACTCGACGTACTTCGCGCGCGAGGTCGGCTTGCAGCGCTTGACCAGCTCGCCCAGCGGGAAGCCGATCCAGGGGATCACCATGGACCACGCCTCGACGCAGCGCAGGCGGTAGATGCGCGCCTCGAGCGCGTGCGGCTTGAGCAGGTCCTCCAGCGCGAAGCTGCCGGTGACCTCGGCCTCGCCCTCGATGGCGACGTTCCAGGGGCGCGTGCGGAAGCTGCGGGCGTTCTTCGCCGGGTCCGACTTGTCGGTGCCGAACTCGTAGAAGTTGTTGTAGGTCGTGATCTCCTCGAACGTGTTCTTCGGCTCGTCGGTCGAAAACCGCGGGTTAGGCCTGAACTGCAGCTTCTCGACCACCGACACGTTCATGACCATCTGGGCCGCGGATTCGCCGGGCCAGGCGGCGCCGGCGCCGAGGGCGAGGGCGCCCGCCATGAACTCGCGCCGGGCACGGTAGACGGGCTCGGGCGTGATCTCGGAGGCGGGGATGGGCGGCGGACGGTAGCGGGCCATGAGGCTCTCACGCGGTGGAGGTTGACGGTCAGACCCGGCGGCTGCCCAGATGGTTTCGTCCGTCAGCGGCGCGAGGATTCAGCGGGACCAGTCGGCGCAGGGCAGGCCGCGGCGGCGTCCCTCGCGCCGCGCACGGGCATTCGCGTTCACCAGCAGCGGCGCCTCGACGACCGCAAGGTGGTCGAAGTCCGAGGTGGCATTGCCGTAGGCAGCGAAGCGTGCGCCGCAGTATCGGGCGCGCAGCGCCTCGACGACGCGGCGTTTCTCCTCGCCGCGGCGGTTCTCGGTCGTCAGCCCCCCATCGAGCCGCTCGCCGTCCCAGCGCACGCCCGTGCAGATCGTCTCGTCGAAACCGAGTCGCCTGCCGATCAGCGGCACGTAGAGGTCCACGCTGGCCGAGAGCAGCACCAGGCGGTCGCCGGCCTCGCGGTGGCGGCGGATGGCCGCCAGCGCCTTCGGGTGCAGGAAAGGCGGCGCGAGGCTCGCGACGAAGGCTTCGGACCACGCGGCCACCTCGGCGCGATGCGCGGGGCCCATCACGATGCGCAGCAGGTCGGTCTTGAGCCGGCCCCGGTCGCGGCCGAGCAAGGCGTAGCGCAGCAGTGCGCCGGGCAGGCGCCACAGCTGCAGCGCGCGCCCGGGATGCCGGCGGAGCCAGCCGGCGAGGTAGGGAACGAGCGTGTCGCGCTTCGTGATCGTGCCGTCGAGGTCGAAGACCGCGACCCGCGCTGGCGCGGTCACGAGTGCATCTCCCGGCGCGCGCGGACCGCCTCGACGAGGCGGGGCAGCAGTTCGCCCGAGGGGCCGGCCAGCCGGAACTGCGCCACGCCATCCAGTCCTGTGGGGCTGATGTTGATCTCGGCGACCATCGCGCCGGCCTCGTGGGCACGCAGCGCCAGGCCGGCCGCTGGCGTCACGAGCGCGGATGTGCCGATGACGAGGAGCATCTCGCAGCGGTCGACGGCGGCCTTGGCCGCCTGCAGCGCCTCGATGGGGATGGCCTCGCCGAACCACACGACGCCCGGCCGCATCCACGCGCCGCAGTGCGGGCAGCGCGGTGGCTCCGGGCATGGGCGCGGCACGTCCGCCTCCGCGCCACAGCCTGCGAAGCAGCGGTTCGTGAACAGGTTTCCGTGGAACTCGATCACGCGGCGGCTGCCGGCACGGGCGTGCAGGCCATCCACGTTCTGGGTGATGAGCGTGAACCCGGGCACGAGGGATTCGAACTGCGCGAGTGCATGGTGGCCCGGATTGGGTGCGGCCGCGGCGACCAGATCACGCCGCCACTCGTACCAGGCCCAGACCGTCCTGGGGTCGGCCGCGAAGGCCTCGGGGGTCGCGAGTTCCTCGGGGCGAAACCGGGCCCAGAGCCCAGTCTGCGCCTCGCGGAAGGTGGGAACGCCACTCTCGGCGGACACGCCGGCGCCCGTCAGCGCGACGACACGTCGCGCCGTCGCCAGCCGGCCCACGAGGCCGGCTGGCAGCGGCGTCACCGGGTCGCCCACGGGCGGGCTCAGGCCGCCCTGGACGCGGTGGCGAGGCTGCGCAGGACGTACTGCAGGATGCCGCCGTGGCGGTAGTACTCGAGTTCCTTCGGCGTGTCGATGCGCACGCGGACCTCGAATTCCTTCACGCGGCCGTCGTCGGCCTTTGCCAGGACCCTGACCCTCTTCGCCGCGCCCTGCTGCAGTCCGCGGATCTCGAGGACCTCGCGGCCGGTGAGGCCGAGCGACTGCGCATTCTGGCCGTCCAGGAACTGCAGCGGCAGCACGCCCATGCCGATGAGGTTCGAGCGATGGATGCGTTCGAAGCTCTCGGCGATCACGGCCTTCACGCCGAGGAGCATGGTGCCCTTGGCGGCCCAGTCGCGCGAGGAGCCCGTGCCGTACTCCTTGCCGGCGATCACCACGAGCGGCGTGCCCTCGGCCTGGTAGCGCATCGAGGCGTCGTAGATGGACATCTGCTCGCCCGTCGGCACGTGCACGGTGACGCCGCCCTCGATGCTGGGGACCAGGAGGTTGCGCAGGCGGATGTTGGCAAAGGTGCCGCGCATCATCACCTCGTGGTTGCCGCGGCGCGAGCCGTAGGAATTGAAGTCGGCGGGCTTCACGCCGTGCTCCATGAGGTACCTCGCGGCCGGGCTCGACTTCGAGATGTTGCCGGCCGGCGAGATGTGGTCGGTCGTGACCGAGTCGCCGAGCAGCGCCAGCACGCGTGCACCGGCCACGTCGCCGGCCGGGGACGGCGTCATGGTCATGCCCTCGAAGTAGGGCGGATTCTTGACGTAGGTGGAGGCCTCGTCCCAGGTGTAGACCTTGCCGGTCGGCGTCTTCACCGACTTCCACTGGGCGTCGCCCTCGAACACGCTGCTGTAGCTGCCCTTGAACATCGCCGAGTCCACGCTCCGTGCGATCGTGGCCTGGATGTCCTGGCCGGTCGGCCAGATGTCCCTGAGGAAGACGGGCTTGCCGTCGCTGCCGGTGCCGAGCGGCTCGTTGTTCAGGTCGATGTCCGTGGTGCCGGCGAGCGCGTAGGCGACCACGAGCGGCGGCGAGGCAAGGAAGTTCATCTTCACCTCGGGATGCACGCGGCCCTCGAAATTGCGGTTGCCCGACAGCACCGAGGTGGCGATGACGTCGCCGGCGCGCACCGCCTCGGAGATCTCGGGCTTCAGCGGCCCGGAGTTGCCGATGCAGGTCGTGCAGCCGTATCCGACCGTGTAGAAGCCGACGGCTTCGAGGTCGCGCATCAGGCCGGCCTTCTCGAGGTAGTCGGTCACGACGCGCGAGCCGGGCGCCAGCGAGGTCTTGACCCACGGCTTGGCGGTCAGGCCGCGCGCGTGGGCGTTCCGGGCGAGCAGCCCGGCGCCGATCAGCACCGAGGGATTCGAGGTATTGGTGCAGCTGGTGATGGCGGCGATGAGCACCGCGCCGTCCTTCACCTCGAAGGTCCTGCCGTCCGCGGTTGCCGACGCGGCGCCGGTCGCGCCAGGGTTCTTCTGGGCGCGCTCCGCGGCCATCTTCTCTAGCGCGGCGCGATAGACGGTCTTCATGGAGCGCAGCGGCACGCGATCCTGCGGGCGCTTCGGGCCGGCGAGCGAGGGCTCGACGGTGCCGAGGTCGAGCTCGAGCACGTCGGTGTAACGCGCCTCCGGCTGGCCGTCGTGGCGCCACATGCCCTGGTGCTTGGCGTAGGCCTCGACCAGCGCGATCTGCTCGGCGCTGCGGCCGGTGAGCTCGAGGTAGCGCAGCGTCTCCTCGTCGATGGGGAAGATGCCGCAGGTCGAGCCGTACTCCGGCGCCATGTTGGCGATGGTGGCGCGGTCGGCGAGCGGCAGGTGCTTGAGTCCGTCGCCGAAGAACTCGACGAACTTCTCCACGACGCCGCGCTTGCGCAGCATCTCGGTGACGGTCAGCACCAGGTCCGTGGCCGTCGTGCCGGCGGGCAGGGCGCCCTTCAGCCGGAAGCCGATGACCTGCGGGATCAGCATGGTGACCGGCTGGCCGAGCATCGCGGCCTCGGCCTCGATGCCGCCGACGCCCCAGCCGAGCACGCCGAGCCCGTTGACCATGGTCGTGTGCGAGTCGGTGCCGACGAGCGTGTCCGGGTAGGCCGTCCCGTCGCGCTCGTTGTGGAACACGACGCGGGCGAGGTGCTCGATGTTGACCTGGTGGACGATGCCGGTATTGGGCGGCACCACCTTGAAGTTGTCGAAGGCGGTCTGGCCCCAGCGCAGGAAGGCGTAGCGCTCCAGGTTGCGCTCGTACTCGATCTCGTTGTTCTGCGCGAGCGCGGTGGGTCCGCCGTAGGCGTCCACCTGCACGGAGTGGTCGATAACGAGCTCGGCCGGGGCGAGCGGGTTGACGCGCGCCGGGTCGCCGCCGAGCTTCGCGATCGCCTCGCGCATGGCGGCGAGGTCGACGACGCAGGGGACGCCGGTGAAGTCCTGCATGATCACGCGCGCGGGCGTGAAGGAGATCTCATGGGAGGGATTCGCCTGCGGGTCCCAGTCGAGCAGGGCCTCGATGTCGGCGCGCGTGATGTTGACCCCGTCCTCGAAGCGCAGCAGGTTCTCGAGCAGGATCTTGAGCGAGAACGGCAGCCGCGACAGGTCGCGCCCGTCGAGGGCCTGCAGGCTGTAGATGTCGTAGGAGCGGGAGCCGACCTTGAGCGAGCGGCGCGCCTTGAAGCTGTCCGTCATCGAATCCTCCGCGGTATGGCCGCCGCGGGGGAGCGCGGCGGCGGGGGAAGCTGGCAGGAAAACCGCGGAATTATAGCGCGTCAGACCACGGCGGCGCGAGCGCCGGCGGAATGCGCGGCGGGCTCGGCCGCGACGATCACGCCGCCGCCGAGGCAGGCCTCGCCGTCGTAGAAAACGGCGTACTGGCCGGGCGTCACCGCGCGCTGGGCGCGGCCGAGGACGACTTCCACGGCGCCCGGATCGGTCATAACGACGCTGCAGGGCTCCGCCGCCTGGCGGTAGCGCACCTGGACGCGGCAGTCGAATCGCCCTGCCGGCGGCGCGCCGGCGATCCAGCGCAACGGGCCGGCCGTGAATCCGCCGCTCATGAGCAGCGGGTGGTGGGTTTCCTGCACGACGACGAGGACGTTGCGCGCGAGGTCCTTCGCGGCGACGTACCAGGGTGCGTCGCGCGCGCCGCGCCGGCCGCCGAGGCCGAGACCCGCCCGCTGGCCGAGCGTGTAGAACATGAGCCCGGCGTGCTCGCCGATCCGCTCGCCGGCGTCCGTCTCGATCCGCCCGGGTTGCGCGGGCAGGTAGTTCTCCAGGAACCGCCGGAAGGGCCGCTCGCCGATGAAGCAGATGCCGGTCGAGTCGCGCTTGGCGAAGACCGGCAGGCCCGCCGCACGCGCGATCTCGCGGACCTCGGACTTCTGCAGGTCGCCGATCGGGAACAGCGTCATCGCAAGCGCCTCCTGGCCCACGGCATGGAGGAAATAGGTCTGGTCCTTGCCGCGGTCGGCGGCGCGCAGCAGCCGCACGCCGTCCAGGCGCTGTTCCACGCGCGCATAGTGGCCGGTGGCGAAGCGTTCCGCGCCCAGCCGGCGCGCATACTCGAGGCAGGCGCCGAACTTGATCTCGCGGTTGCACAGCACGTCGGGGTTCGGCGTCCGGCCGGCGGCGTACTCCTCGAGAAAGTGCGCGAACACCTGGTCGCGGTACTGGCGGGCGAAGCTGACGCGATGGAGCGGTATGCCGAGTTCCTCGCACACCCGGCGTGCGTCCTGGAAGTCCTCGGCCGAGGCGCAGTAGCCTTCCTCGTCCTCCTCCCAGTTCGACATGTACAGGCCCTGCACTTCGTGACCCGCACGCAGGAGGCGCAGCGCCGCGACCGAGGAATCCACCCCGCCCGACATGGCCACGATCACGCGCCCGGCCATGACTCAGCCCGGCGCGAGCGGCGACGCCGCCTCGAAGCTGGCCAGCAGCGAGAGGGGATGGCGGTGCCCCGCGAGGTAGTCGTCGATGCAGCGGATCACGAGCGGGCTTCTCAGGCACTGCGGGCGGGCGACCAGCTCGTCGCGGGTGAGCCATTGGCAGCCGAGGATGTCGGCGTCGAGCGACCGTCCCGCCTCAGGCTCCCCGGCCTCGCCGGCGAAGGCGACGCGCAGGAAGGTCGGCCGGCCCCCGGAGCCGTGCCACAGGTAGAGTCCCACGACGGCGGTTGGCGTGAACCGGCAGGCGGTTTCCTCCAGCGTCTCGCGGACGGCGGCGTCCACCAGAGACTCCCCCGCCTCCAGGTGGCCTGCGGGCTGGTTGAAGACCCGCCGCTCGCCGATCCGCTCCTCGACCATGAGGAACCGGCCGTCGCGCTCGATGACCGAGGCCACCGTGACGGAGGGGCGAAACGTCCTGTCCGACGTCTGCCGGGTTTCGGAAGCGGCGGGATCCATGCCCCGATTCTATCGGGATCGGGGCCGAAGGGGCCGGGGCGGGGCGTGCGTCAGAGATAGCGCTGGCGGGTTTCCGCGTCGGGGTCGCTGGCGTCCCAGGCCTGGTTGAAGCTATCGAGGTAGGGGCGCGCGATGGCCGGGTCGCCGGAATGGTAGATGCCGTCCCAGCGCTTGGAGTCGAGGCGGTACAGGATGGCCCGGTCGTCGCCGATCAGGAAGGCCGACTGCTGGTTCCGGTACTGCGGGTGGAGGTGACGCACCTCGATGTAGCTCGTGATGCGTCGCGCAAGACCGATGAATCGCGAACTCTCGTAGAGGGCCCGGGCGGGATCGGCCAGCAGCACCCGCACCTTCGCATAGCCGCTGGCGAGCACGAGTCGCTTGACCGTGTCGAGGAACTTCGGCTGGTCGTACAGGATCGGCTCGAGGTCCGGCGTGTAGATCGTCATCAGCCGCTTGGTCGCGGAGGCGACGCGAAGTGTCGCCGCCTGCACTTCCTGCAGGGAAGTCAGGATCTCGCGGGTATCGACCTGTTCCTTCTGTCGGTCGGCGAGCACGTTGCTACCCCAGCGACATCCGCATGTTCCTGTGCGGGATGCCTGCTTCCTCGAACACCTCGCCTTCTGCCCTGAAGCCGAGCTTCTCGTAGAAGGGCATGGCCGACAGCTGCGCACTCAGCCGCACTTCGGTCATGCCCCTGTGGCGGGCTGCGTCCGTGAGCAGCTTCATGATCTGCCTGCCCAACCCCGTGCCGCGGCATCGGCGGGCCACGGCGACGCGACCGATCTTACCGGCCGGCGTCAGGCGACCTGTGCCAACTGGTTCACGGTTCAGGATGGCGAGGACGTGGACACAGACCGGGTCCTCGTCGTCCCACTCCAGGTCCTCCGGCACCGATTGCTCGAGGATGAACACCTCGCGGCGCACGTGCTCGAGCTGGGGACGGTCCGTGCTCCAGGTGGTCAGGAAGACTTCGGGCTTGTGCATGGATGGCCGGCGGGTTCAGATCTCGCGGGCGAGCCGCTCTGCGAGGCCCGTGTAGCGGTCCGGCGTCAGGGCCGCGAGACGCTCGGCGGTGTCGGCCGGAAGGCCCAGCGTCGCGACGAAGCGACGCAGTTCCTCCGCCCCGACCTTCCGCCCCCGCGTGAACTCCTTGAGGCGCTCGTAGGCCTCGGGCGTTCCGTGGCGCCGCATGACCGTCTGGATGGCTTCGGCAAGGACCTCCCAGTGGGCGTCGAGGTCGCGCGCGAGGCTGGCTGCGTCGGGCTCGAGCTTGCCAAGGCCGCGCAGGGTGGAGCGAAACGCCAGTACGCCGTGACCGATCGCGACGCCGAGGTTGCGGAGCACGGTCGAATCGGTCAGGTCGCGCTGCCAGCGGGAGATCGGCAGCTTCGCCGAGAAGTGCGAGAGCAGGGCATGGGCGACGCCGGCGTTGCCTTCGGCGTTCTCGAAGTCGATCGGGTTGACCTTGTGCGGCATGGTCGAGGAGCCTACCTCGCCGGACACCGCACGCTGCCGGAAGTGGCCGAGCGAGATGTAGCCCCAGGTGTCGCGGCACAGGTCGATGACGACCGTCAACAGGCGGGCGAGCGCATCACAGTACTCGGCGACCCAGTCGTGGGGCTCGATCTGCGTCGTGTACGGATTGTGCGCGAGCCCCAGGGACTCGACGAAATCGCGGCCGATGGCCGGCCAGTCCAGTTCCGGATAGGCGCAGGCATGGGCGTTGTAGTTGCCGACCGCGCCATTGATCTTGCCGAGGGTCTCCACGGCGGCGAGCGCCGCGCGCAGGCGCCCGATGCGGGCCACGACATTGGCCAGCTCCTTGCCGAGGGTTGTCGGGCTCGCGGGCTGGCCGTGGGTCCGGGAAAGCATCGGCAGCCCGGCGGTGGCCCGCGCGAGCTCGCGCAGGCGCTCGATGAGCCGGTCCACCAGCGGGAGCAGGAGCAGGTCGCGCGCGTCGCGCAGCATCAGCGCGTAGCAGAGGTTGTTGATGTCCTCCGACGTGCAGGCGAAGTGCACGAACTCGAGCTGCGCGGGAGTCGCGCCGGCCGCCTCGAGCCGCTCGCGCACGAAGTACTCCACGGCCTTGACGTCGTGGTTGGTGCGCGACTCGATGGCCTTGATCCGTGCGCAGCCCTCGCCGTCCACTCCCGCCGCGAGCGCCTCGAGCCCGGCCATCACGCTCGCCGGCAGCGCCGCCAGTTCCGGCAGGGCCGCCCGGCCGGCCAGGTGCGCGACCCAGAGCGCCTCGACCCGGACGCGGTAGCGGATCAGCGCGGCCTCGCTGAACAGGGCGGCCACGTCGGCCAGCTGGGCGGCGTAGCGGCCGTCGAGCGGCGACAGCGCGTGGATGGAGGCTTCGGGCATGGGGGCAGGCCAGCGGTGCTAGACTTCCCATGTTACCCCAACCTCGATCCCCCGGCCGATGGCAACTCCCCGCGAGCTGCACGAACTGCCCGCCGATCTGCTGCGCGCGCGCGTGCGAGAGCGTCTCACCGGCCGGCGGGAGTTCCCGGGCGATCTTCGCATCGGGCCGTTCCCGCCCGAGGTGACGTCCCGCATCCGCGCGCTGTTCCCGGCGAGCCCGACGCCGGCCGCGGTGCTGGTGCCCCTGGTGGACCGCGGCGACGAGCTGACGGTGCTGCTCACCGAGCGCGCCGCCGATCTCAAGCACCATCCGGGGCAGATTTCCTTCCCGGGCGGCAGGCTGGAGCCGGGCGACGCCGACCCGGAGTCTGCAGCGCTGCGCGAAACGCAGGAGGAGATCGGCCTCGGGCGCGAGTACATCGAGATCATCGGCCGGCTGCCCGACCACATCATCATCAGCGGCTACCAGGTCACGCCGGTGGTGGCGCTGGTTCGGCCGGGTTTCACTCTCACCCTCGACGTGACCGAGGTGGCCGGAGCCTTCGAAGCGCCGTTGCGCCACCTCTTCGATCCCCGCAACCAAGTGCCGCGCATGCGCCGGCTCGGCGAGGAAGAACTGGTGACCTACGATCTACCCTGGTCCGGCCACAACATCTGGGGCGCCACGGCCGGCATGCTCCTGACCTTGCGGCAATTCCTGGCGGAGGGCTGAGGATGTCGATGGACCGGCTGCTCGAGATCATGGCGGCGCTGCGCGACCCCGAGCGCGGGTGCCCGTGGGACCTGGAGCAGGATTTCGCCAGCGTCGCCCCCTACACGCTCGAGGAGGCCTACGAGGTCGCGGACGCGATCGAGCGCAACGACCTCGAGGCCTTGCGCGAGGAGCTCGGCGACCTGCTGCTGCAGGTGGTGTTCCACGCGCAGATGGCGCGCGAAGAGGGCGCCTTCGACTTCGAGGACGTGGCGGCGGGCATCTGCGACAAGATGCTGCGGCGCCACCCGCACGTGTTCGGCGATGCGCGGGTCGAGTCCGCCGAGGAGCAGACGCGGGCGTGGGAGGCCATCAAGGCCGCCGAGAAGGCCGCCCGCGGGAAGGGCGGGGGCCTGCTCGCCGACGTGCCCGCCGCGCTGCCGGCCCTGACGCGCGCCGAGAAGTTCGGCAAGCGCGCGGCGCGCATCGGCTTCGACTGGCCCGACGCCACGGGCCCGCGCGCCAAGATCGACGAGGAACTCGCCGAGTTCGACGCTGCCCTCGCGGCGGGCGCCCCGGCCGAGTCGCTGGAGGCGGAGATCGGCGACCTGCTGTTCTCGGTCGTCAACCTGGCGCGCCACCACGGGGTCGACCCGGAAACGGCCCTCCGCCGGACGAACGCCCGCTTCGAGCGCCGCTTCCGCCACGTGGAGCGGCGCCACGCACAGAGCGGGCAGCCAAGGTCCAGCCTGGAACAGCTCGACGCCTGGTGGCAGGAGGCCAAGGCGGCGGGCGGCGGAACCTGAGCGCGTGTTCAGGGCCGGTTCATGCCCGTTTATCTTACAATCGCGACCATGAAGCCCAGGTCCACGATTCCCGCCCTGATTGCGCTCGCGCTGGCCATCGGGCCGTGGGGGTTCGCGGAAGCGGGAGGCAGACTACATCGGTCCCCCGGCGGCGAAGCCCGGATGATGGCCGAGCAGGGACTGACGCTGGACGAGGCCGTGGCGCGGATGGAGCGCCAGTACAAGGCGCGTGCGGTGCGAGCGGAGCAGGACCGCCGCGATGGCCGCATCGTCTACCGCATCCGCCTGCTGAGCGGCGACGGCCGGGTGTTCGACGTGACCGTCGACGCCGCCACCGGGGCCGTCGAGTAGTCCCGTGCGGGTGCTGGTCCTCGAGGACGAACCCGCGCTGCGCGAGTCGCTGGCCCAGCGGCTGCGCGGCGAAGGCTTCGTGGTGGACGCCGCCGCGGATGGCATCGAGGGTGAGTACGCTGGCCGCGAGTATCCCCTGGACGTGGCCATCGTGGATCTCGGCCTGCCGGGCCGCTCGGGCCTCGAGGTGATCCGTGCCTGGCGCGACGCCGGGAAATCCTTTCCGGTCCTGGTCCTGACCGCGCGTGACCGCTGGCAGCAGAAGGTCGAGGCCCTGCAGTCCGGCGCGGATGACTACGTGACCAAGCCCTTCCAGTTCGAGGAGGTGCTGGCGCGGGTGCAGGCGCTGCTGCGGCGCAGCGGCGGCTGGTCGCAATCGTTGCAGCGCTGCGGCGAGATCGAGCTCGACACCCGGTCCCAGCAGGTCACCGTCGCGGGCGCGCCGGTCGAACTCACCGCCTTCGAGTACCGGCTGCTGGAGTACCTCATGCTGCGCGCCGGGCAAGTCGTGTCCAAGACCGAGCTGACCGAGAAGCTCTACGAGCAGGACTTCGAGCGCGACAGCAACGTGATCGAGGTTTTCGTGGGCCGCCTGAGGCGCAAGCTCGATCCCGACGGCACGCGCCAGCCCATCGAGACGCTGCGGGGCCGCGGCTATCGCATGGCACGGGACTGACCGTGCCGGGTGCCTCGCCCCCCGCGCGGGCGCCTTCCCTCGTCGTCCGGCTGGTCGTCGGGCTGGCGGCGCTGTCCGCCGTCCTGTCGGGCCTCGCGGCCGTTGCGCTCGACATCGCGCTCGGGCAGGTGACGCTGGAGGCGCGCCGCTCCGTGCTCGACGCCCAGGTCATCGCGCTGGTGGCCTCGGCCGAACGCAGCGGGCCGGGGTTGCTGGTCGCCCCGAGCCCGGCGGAGGCGCGGCTGTCCACGCCGGGATCGGGCCTTTTCGCCGAGATCCGCAATTCCGCCGGCACCGTCACCTGGCGCTCCCCGTCGAGCGTCGGCAGCGGGCTCGACCTCGCCACCCGGCCCGCCCCGGGCGAGCGTGTCATCGAGGAACTGGTGCTGCCCGACGGCACCCGGACGCTCGCGCTGTCGCTCGGCGTGCGCTGGGAGACCGCGAGCGGCCGGGGCGAGGAGTACGTGCTGAGCGCGGCCGAGAGCCTCGAGCCCTGGTATGGGCAGCGGGCGCGCCTGCGCCTGTGGCTCGCCGGCGGCGCCATCGCACTGATGGCGTTGCTCGCCGGTGCCCTCGGACTCGGCCTGCGCGCGGGGCTCAGGCCACTGCGGCGCATCGAGCGCCAGATCGCCGAGATCGAGGCGGGGCGGCGGGAGCAGCTGGAAGGCCGGTGGCCGCGCGAGCTTCAGGGGGTCACCGGCAACCTGAACGCGCTGCTGGCCGGGGAGCGCAGCCGCCTCGGGCGCTACCGGGACACGCTGGGCAACCTCGCGCACAGCCTGAAGACGCCGCTCGCGGCCATGCACGCCTTCCTCGCCGACGGCGACGAGGGCGCGCGGCGCGCGCTCGAGCCCCAGCTCGCGCGCATGCGCGAGATCGTGGACCACCAGCTGCGCCGCGCCGTGCTCGCCGGCGCAGGCATGACGCTCGCGGCCACGCCGGTTCGGCCCCTGCTCGAAGAGCTCGCGGGCGCGCTCGGCAAGGTCTACCGGGATCGCCAGGTCGCCGCGACGCTGGATGCTCCGCCGGAAGTCGCCTATCCGATCGAGCGCGGTGACCTCTTCGAGCTGGCGGGCAACCTCGCCGACAACGCCTTCAAGTACTGCCGCGCCCGCGTCACGATACGCGCGCGGGGCTGGCGGCAACCCCAGTGGCGCCGCGACGGGCTCGTGCTCGATTTCGAGGACGATGGCGGCGGCATCCCGGAGGCGGACCGGGCCCGCGTGCTGGAACGCGGCGTGCGGGTGGACGAGACGCGGTCCGGTCAGGGAATCGGGCTCGCCGCGGCCCGGGAGATCGCGGCAGCGTACGGCGGCACGCTCGAGATCGGCGACAGCGGCCTGGGCGGTGCCCGCGTGACGGCCCGCCTGCCCGGGCGTTGACTCGTGGGGGAACCGTCGGCAACGCCAGGAAACCCGGCCCTGGAGGGTTTGCGGCTCGCGGACAGGCGCCGCCTGGAGTCGCTGGCCGGCCGTATATGGGAACGCGAGCGGGCGGGACGGCCAGTCGAGCGTGAGCGCGCCTCCTTCGAGCGGCTGCTCGCGGCGGCGACGAAGCGGGCGGCGGCTCGCCGCGAGAGCCTGCCGCAGGTCCGCTACCCCGAGGAGCTCCCGGTAAGCGGGCGCATCGCCGAGATCCGAGCCGCGATCGAGCGCCATCCCGTGGTGATCGTCTGCGGCGAGACCGGCTCCGGCAAGACCACGCAGCTGCCCAAGGCGTGCCTCGAGGCGGGCCGCGGCCTCGCGGGCCTCATCGGCCACACCCAGCCGCGGCGGCTGGCCGCGCGCAGCGTCGCGGCGCGCATCGCCGAGGAGCTCGGCGTCGCGCTCGGTTCGCAGGTCGGCTTCAAGGTGCGCTTCGCGGAGAGCGGCTCGGAGGACGCGCTGGTCCGGGTGATGACGGACGGCATCCTGCTCGCCGAGATCCGCGAGGACCCGCAGCTGCTGCGCTACGACACGATCATCATCGACGAGGCCCACGAGCGAAGCCTCAACATCGATTTCCTGCTCGGTTACCTGAAGCGATTGCTGCCGCGCCGCCCGGACCTGCGCGTGGTCGTGACCTCCGCGACCATCGATCCGCAGAGTTTCTCGCGGTTCTTCGACGGCGCGCCGGTCATCGAGGTGTCCGGACGCGGCTATCCCATCGAGACGATCTGGCGGCCGCTCTCCAGCGACGAGGACGACGATCTCGATCCGGGCCTCGAGCCCGGCATCGTGGCGGCCGCCAAGGAGCTGTCCGGCGCCGGCGGCGACATCCTCGTGTTCCTGCCGGGCGAGCGCGAAATCCGGGAGGCCGCCGAGGCGCTGTCGCGCGCCTTCGGGCCGGCCTTCGAGCTCGTGCCGCTCTATTCGCGCCTGTCCTGGGGCGAACAGCAGCGGGTCTTCGAGACCGGTCCCCGCCGGCGCATCGTGCTCGCCACGAACGTGGCGGAGACCTCCATCACCGTGCCCGGCATCCGCTCCGTGATCGACACCGGCCTTGCCCGCGTCGCGCGCTACAGCCCGCGCAGCAAGCTGCTGCGGCTGCCGATCGAGCCCGTTTCGCGCGCGAGCGCCGACCAGCGCCGCGGACGCTGCGGCCGCGTCGGCCCCGGCACCTGCATCCGGCTGTACGGCGAGCAGGACTTCGAGGCCCGCGAGGCGTTCACGCCGCCGGAGATCCTGCGCACCAACCTCGCGAACGTGATCCTGCAGATGGAGGTGCTCGGCCTCGGCGCGATGGAGGACTTCCCGTTCCCGGACCCGCCGGACACGCGGCTCATCAACGACGGCTACCGCCTGCTGCAGGAGCTGGAGGCCGTTGACGAGTCGCGGCGCGTCACGGAACTCGGCCGGCAGATGGCGCGCCTGCCGCTGGACCCGCGCTATGCGCGCATGCTGGCCGAAGCGCGGCGCTTCGGCGCGCTGGACGAGGTGACTACGCTCGTCGCGGTGCTCAGCATCCAGGACCCGCGCGAGCGGCCCCAGGACCACCGGGCGGCGGCGGACGAGCGCCATGCGGCCTTCGCGGACCCGCGGTCGGATTTCGTGGGCCTGCTGAATCTCTGGCGGAGCTGGCGACAGGTCCGCGCAGAGCGCTCCGGGTCCCAGGCGCGGCGCTGGTGCCGCGAGCAGTTCCTCTCGGCGCTGCGCATGCGCGAGTGGGAGGACCTGCGCCACCAGGTGGCGACCCTCGTCGAGGAACTGGGCTGGCGGGCGAACGAGGCGGCGGCGTCCTACGAGGCGATACACCGCGCCCTGCTGCCCGGCCTGCTCGGGCAGATCGGCGAGCGCACCGAGAAGGGCGATTACCTCGGCGCGCGCGGACTGCGTTTCGCGGTCGCGCCGGGCGGGCCGCGGAAGGCCGGCCGATGGATCATGGCCGCCTCACTCGCCGAGACGAGCCGGGTCTACGCGCGCACCGTCGCCGCCATCGAACCCGCCTGGATCGAAACCGCGGCGCACCACCTCGTGCGGCGCAGCTACGGGGAGGCCGAGTGGGACCCGGCCCGGGGCCAGGTGGTGTCCCGCGAGACCGTGACGCTCTATGGCCTCACGATCGCCGCGGGCCGGCGCGTGAACTACGGGAGGATCGCGCCCGCGGAAGCGCACCAGGTCTTCGTGCGCGAGGCCCTGGTGCATGGACGAAGCCGCCTGCGCGCTCGATTCCTCGACCGCAACGCGCGCGTGCGTGCGGATCTCGGGGCGCTCGAGGCACGGCTTCGCCGGCGCGGGGTGCTTCTGGACGAGGACCGGGTCACGGCCTTCTATGCCTCGCGCATCCCGGCGTCGATCCACAGCCTCGAGACCTTCGAGCGCTGGCGGCGCGACGCGGAACGGGCCGCGCCGCGCCTCCTGGAGTTTGCTCAAATTGACATCCTTCCCGCCTACGCCCCGGGCGTGGACCGCGACGCGCTGCCGGACAGGCTCGTGCTCGGCGGGCACCCCCTCACGCTGCACTACCGGTTCGAGCCGCAGTCCGGGGATGACGGCGCAACGGTCGAGCTGCCCCTGCCGCTGCTCGCGCAGGTCGGCGCCGGCGAGCTGGAGTGGGGCGTGCCCGCCTGGCGGGAGGAAAAGCTCGCCACCTGCATCCGCGGCCTGCCGAAGGCGTTGCGGCGCCACCTCGTGCCAGCGCCCGACGTCGCCGCGCGCTGCCTGCAGGCCATCAGCGCGGATCCCGCGAGGGGCTTCTTCGAGGCCGCCGCGGAGTGGCTTACGCGGCATGGGGGCGAGACGATCACGCCGGCGCAGCTTCGCGCCGTCGAGCTGTCGCTGCACCTGCGCCTCAACCTCAGGGTCGTCGACCTCGAGGGGCAGGTGGTTGGGGAGGGGCGCGACGTTGACAGCCTACGGGAGTCGCTCCGGCAGGAGCGCCGCCGATCGCTGGCCGTGTCCGCCGCGGATTTCGCGCGGGAAGGACTGCGCGACTGGGACTTCGACATCCTCCCGGAGAGCCTGGACGTTCGACGCGACGGCCTGACGATCACGCTGTTCCCGGCGATCGAGGATCGCGGCGATTCGGCCGCCCGGGTGCTGGCCGAGTCGGAGGCCGCGGCCGCCGCCCTGTCCCGCGGCGGGATCCTGAGACTGCTCGCCCTGAGGCTCGAGCCGCAGCTGCGCCACGTACGCCGTGCGCTCGGCGCGGACTCGCAGCTCGCGCTGCTGCACCAGGGGCTGGGGCCGCTCAAGCTGCTCGCCGACCAGCTGTGCGACCGGGCGGTGCAGCGCTGCTGCCTGCCGCCCGACGCACCCCTGCCGCGCGACCGGGCGAGCTTCGATGCCTGCGCCGAGCGCGGCCGGGCTGAGCTCTACGACGAGGCCATGCGCATTCGCGATGTTGCCCGGCGCGCGCTGGAGGAGTGCCGCAAGGGGCGCGCCGAGCTGGCGGCCCGCCCCGAGGGCATCGACCCGGCGCTGGCCGAGGACTGCGCGCAGCAGCTCGATGAGCTGGCAGGCGGCGCTTTCATCGCGGCGGCCCCCGACCCCTGGCTCGACTCGCTGCCGCGGTTCGTCGCGGCCGCGCGACGCAGGATCGCCAGGCTGCCGCTGGCACGCGGCGCCGCGGGGCAGGGGCAGTACGAGTTGCGGGAGTGGCGTGCGACGGTGCGGTCGCTCACCACCCGGACAGCGGAACGCGGCGGCGTGCCGCCCGACGTCACGCTGCTGCGCTGGATGGTCGAGGAGTTTGCCGTCTCGTTGTTCGCGCAGGAGCTCCGGACCTCGCTGCCCGTGTCGGCGAAGCGCCTCGGGCGCCAGCTGGAAGCCGCCCGAGGCGCTGTCGAGGCCTCAGCCTGAGCCTGAGCCAGTCCTGGACCCGGCGGCCTTCATCAACGTCTGGATGAGGTCCATCGGCAGCGGGAACACGATGGTCGTGCTCTTGTCGCCCGCGATCTCGGTGAGGGTCTGCAGGTAGCGCAGCTGCATGGCGCCCGAATCGGCGCCGAGCTCCTGCGCCGCGGCGACCAGCTGGGACGAGGCCTGCTTCTCGCCCTCGGCGTGGATGATCTTGGCGCGCCGGGCGCGCTCGGCCTCGGCCTGCCGGGCCATGGCGCGGATCATGCTCTCGTCGAGGTCCACGTGCTTGATCTCGACGTGGGAGACCTTGATGCCCCAGGCGTCGGTGTTCTGGTCGAGTATCTGCTGCACGTCGGCATTGAGGCGTTCGCGCTGCGACAGCATCTCGTCCAGCTCGTGCTGGCCGAGCACCGAGCGCAGGGTCGTCTGCGCGAGCTGGCTCGTGGCCTCGAAGGGATTGGCGACCTGGATGATGGCCTTGGCCGGGTCGACGATGCGGAAGTAGACGACCGCGTTGACTTTCACCGAGACGTTGTCGCGCGAGATGACGTCCTGCTTCGGCACGTCGAGTACGATGGTGCGCAGGTCCACCCGCATCATCTGCTGAACGACCGGGATCACGATGATCAGGCCCGGACCCTTCATGCCGGTGTAGCGGCCGAGGGTGAACATGACGCCGCGTTCGTACTCCTTGAGGATCTTGATGGCGCTGGCGAGCAGCACCAGGATGAAGACGGCCAGGACGATCAGCACGATCTGCGGCATGGTTTACTCCAGGTTCAGCGCTTCGGTCGGACCCTGAGCGTGAGTCCCTCGATTCCGTCCACGACGACCCGCTGGCCGTCGGCCACCGGCTCGCTGCTCTCGACGTTCCACTCTTCGCCGACGATGCGGATGCGGCCGCGCCCGGCGATGTCGCCCAGTGCGACACCCTCCGCGCCGAGCAGCTGCTCGACGCCGGTGGTCACGGGCCGGCGGCGGGCGCGGACCGCGAGCCAGACCGTGCCGAACATCGTGAGGCCCGCGACCAGCGCGACTCCGGCGACCAGGCCGAGGTTCAGGCCGAAACCTGGGGCGTCGGTGTCCATGAGGATGATCGAGCCGATCACGAAGGCCGCGAGCCCGCCGAGGCCCAGCGCGCCGAAACTCGGCACGAAGACCTCTGCGATCATCATCGCGATGCCGAGTCCGACCAGCGCGAGGCCCGCATAGTTCACCGACAGGACCTGCAGGGCGTACAACCCGAGCAGCAGGCAGATGGCGCCGACCACGCCGGGCAGCAGCGCGCCAGGGTTGTAGCCTTCGAACAGCAGGCCATACAGGCCGATGATGAGCAGGCCGTAGGCCACGAGCGGGTTGGTGATCACGGCGAGAAGGTTCGTGCGCCAGTCGAGCTCGTGGCGTTCGAGCATCAGGCCCTCGGTGCGCAGCGTGACTTCGCTGCCCGCGACCGTGACCTTGCGACCGTCCATGGCTGCGAGGAGCGCCGGCAGGTCATCGGCCACGAGATCGATGACGTTCTGCGCGAGCGCATCGGTCGCAGTCAGGCTTGCGGCACCGCGCACGGCTTCCTCGGCCCACTCGACGTTGCGCCCGCGCATCTCCGCGAGACCGCGGATGTAGGCGACCGCGTCGTTGACGGCCTTTCGGTCGGAGGCGCTTGCGGGCGGGGGCGCCTCCTGCCTGGCCTCGTCGTCTGGACCGCCGGCCGGCGCCTTGCCAGGCTCGGGCGGCGGGGCTCCGCCGATGGGGACCGGCGTCGCGGCGCCGAGGTTCGTGCCAGGGGCCATCGCGGCCACGTGGCTCGCATAGAGGATATAGGTCCCCGCGCTCGCGGCGCGCGCACCCGACGGCGCCACGTAGGTGACCACCGGCACGCGGGCATTGAGGATGCCCTGGATCATGTCGCGCATGGCGGCGTCGAGCCCGCCCGGCGTGTCCAGTACCAGCACGACCAGCTCGGCGCGCTGCTCCTCGGCCTTCGCAAGCGCGCGCAGGAAATGGTCCTTGGTCGCCGGGCCGATGGCGTCCTTGATCTCGACGACGACCGCGGAGCGCAGCGCAGGCGCTGGCTGGCCCGTGGCCAGCGCCGCGAGGAGGCCGAGACCGAGCGTCAGCGAGAGGGTATGGACCAGCGCGCGCATGTGCGTCCTCTCCGTGGAACCACTTGATGATAGCAGGTGCGTTTGCTAGAAGCCGGCGCATGGCCGGCAGGCCACCTGATGGAGACCGATATGCGCATGACCGTGCCGCTCGCTGCCGTTCTCGCCGCTGCTGCCGTAATGTCGGCGTCGCCTGCCGAATCCCAGCTGCCGCCGCCGGACACGTCGGTTCGCGCCGAGAAGCTGGCCGAGGGCCTCCATGTCCTCTTCGGCAACGGAGGCAACATGGCCCTGTCCATCGGTACCGATGCGACCTTCCTGGTGGACGACCAGTACGCGCCCATGACGCCGTCCATCCAGAAGACCGTCGCCGATCTCGGCGCCCCGCCGGTCAAGTTCGTGCTGAACACCCATTGGCACGGCGACCACACCGGCGGCAACGAGAACCTGGGCAAGGCGGGCGCGGTGATCGTAGCGCACGACAAGGTCCGCGAGCGCATGAGCGTCCCGCAGGTCATCGAGTTCTTGCATCGCTCGGTGCCGGCCTCACCGGCCGCGGCGTTGCCGGTGATCACCTTCAACGACACGGCAACTTTCCACCTGAACGGCGATGAGATCCGCGCCGTGCACGTCCCGCGCGCGCACACCGATGGCGACGTGCTGGTGCACTTCCGCAAAGCGAACGTGATCCACGCCGGCGACACCTTCTTCAACGGCAGCTACCCATTCATCGACGTGGACTCGGGTGGGAGCGTCGCGGGACTGATCGCCTGCGTGGACCGCATCATCGGGCTTGCGGACGACCAGACGAAGATCATCCCGGGTCACGGGCCGGTGGCCTCGCGCAGCGACGCAAAGGCCTATCGGGCGATGCTGGTGACCACCACGGGCCGGATCGCGGAGTTGGTGAAGCAGGGCCTCGACGCCGATGCGATCGTGGCCGCGGCGCCGACGGCCGACCACGACGAGCGCTGGGCGAGCGGCTTCATCGACGGCGAGCGGTTCACGCGCATGGTCGTGCGCGCGTTCGAGAAGACGCGGTAGAAAAACGGGACACAGGACTGCGCCTGCCGCGCGGGCGGGATCCGGCGGCCGTGCCTGGGCCGCGACCGGGATCCGGACTGTGCCTCGCGCGCCGGCGGGATCCGGCCGGGCCCCCACTTCGCTCGCTCGGAAGAAAACTCGCTCGCTCCGGGGGGCCACTGGCCACCTCGCCGGCGCGCGCGTGATGTAGCGGCTGGTTCGGCGCTGCCGGATTCAGGCTCAGCGCTTCGCGCCGCGACCGAGGTGGCGAGGGGGCCCCACAGCCGAGCGTAGAGCGGCGCGAGGCTCGGCGAGCGCCGCAGCGAGGCG
>JALORP010000085.1 GCA_025458865.1 Steroidobacteraceae bacterium
CGGGGAGTCGAGGCGCCGCGCAGGCGTCCCGAGCAGCCTGAAGTCCTTCGGGTCCTTCAGTCGCGGCTCGGCGGGGACGGGCAGCGCGGCGGCGCGGTCCACGAGTTCGCCGTAGCCCGCGGTCCGGCCCCCAGGGCCCATCACGCGGCCGTTCTCCGTCCGGCAGTCGCCCGCGGCGACGCCCCAGCTCGCGGCCGCGGCCGCGACCAGCATCTCGCGCGCGGCCGCGCCGGCCTTCCGCAGCGGATCCCAGAAGCCCATCACCGAGGTCGAGCCGCCGGTGCCCTGGAAGCCGAAGAGCGGGTTCGCGAAGGCCGCGTCCGCCGGCGCCTGCTCGACCCGCACGCGGGTCCAGTCGGCGTCGAGTTCCTCGGCGACGAGCATGGGCAGCGCCGTCAGCACGCCCTGGCCCATCTCGGCCTGGCCGCAGACCACCGTGACGCTGCCGTCGCCGGCGACGCGCAGGAAAGCGTTCGGCCGGAAGTCGGAAGCCGCCTGGGCGAAGCGGCCCTTCACGGGCAGCGCGAAGCCGATGACGAGGCCGCCGCCGGCGAGCGCGGTGGCCTTGAGGAAGTCGCGTCGGGAAGTGTCGATGACGCTCGCCATGCCTGCCTCCTCAGCCCTTCAGCGCCGCGGCGGCGTCGTGGATCGCCTCGCGGATCTGGTTGTAGGTGCCGCAGCGGCACAGGTTGCCGTCCATCGCGGCGTCGCAGAGCGGTGGCGCTCATGATCTGGCCGCTCTGGCAGTAGCCGCACTGCGGCACGTCCACCTTGAGCCAGGCCTGCTGCACGGCCTTGCCGACGCGGTCCTCGCCGACGGCCTCGATGGTCGTGACCTTGCGGCCCGAGATGCGCCGCATGGACGTCATGCAGGCGCGCACGGCGCGCCCGTCGAGGTGCACGGTGCACGCGCCGCACTGCGCGAGGCCGCAGCCGAACTTGGTGCCCGTGAGCTGCAGGTCGTCGCGCAGCACCCAGAGGAGCGGGGTGTCCTCGGGCACGTCCACTTCGGTGACGCGGCCATTGAGAGTGAACGAGATCATGCAGCTTCCCTCCCTGCGATCGTCGGGGCCTGTGTCGCCGGCTGGCCGGGCAGCGGGCCGGCGGCGGGGTCAAGGATACGCCGAAAGAGCCAGCCGAGGGCCTCGGCCGGCGGCCGCTGCGACGGCAGCTGCAGCGGCTCGACCGGCGCCGCGCCGCCTGCCTCCTGCGCGCCGACGACGAACGTGAAGACGAACCAGGGCGTCTGCCCCATGCGCAGGTCGGACATCACCACCCGGGGCCGCTCGTCGGCATCATCCCCGGCGGCGGCGGCCGTCGGCACCTGCCCGAACAGCTGGCGCACCGTGCTCATCGGCTCGGTGGCGACGATGACCTCGGCGGGCTCGAGGCTCACCGCGTAGAAGCCCTTGGAAAACCACGCGAGGCGGCGGACCGCCCAGTCTTCGCGCAGGCCGTCGAGGAGCGCGGGCTCGCTCGAGTGCCGCACGAGGTCGATCGGCCGGCCGCCGTCCAGCAGCGAGTAGAAGCCCTCGTGGTAGCCGGTCTCGTCCATCACGACCACGCGCCACAGCACCGTGTTGAAGGGCGTGGGCGTCACCAGCACGCGCCCGGTCGCGAGCGGCGTGGCCGCGACCGTGCGATGCACGACGCCGGTGACGTGGGCCTGCGCCATGGCGGACCAGCCGAGGTAGGCCGTGCTCAGGGCGAGCCCAGCGACGTTGAGGCCCTGGGCCAGGGCGGGCCGGCGCCGCGACAGGGCAATCGCGGCAACGAGCCCCGCCAGCAAAGGCAGCGTGTACAGCGGGTCGATGATGAAGATGCTGCCGACACCCAGCGGCATGTCCGAGAACGGCAGCAGCAGCTGGGTGCCGTAGACGGTGAAGGCGTCGAGCAGCGGGTGGGTGATGAGCGCTAGCCAGGTCGCCAGCAGCCAGCCCTGGAAATGGCCCTTCACCGCGCCGGTGAGGCGGTGGACCAGCGCCGCGAGCGGAATGGCCGCGAGCGTAAGCCAGAAGAGCGCGTGGCTCTCGGCGCGGTGGAAGGTGAAGTCGCGCACCGGGTCGCCGTAGGCGATCAGCGTGTCGAGGTCCGGCAGCGTGCCCATGGCCGCGCCCCACAGCGCCGCGCGGGCGCCTGCGCGGCGGCCCATGACGGCCGTGCCGACGGCCGCCCCGAGGGCGAGCTGCGTGAGGGAATCCATGGGTGGGCGGGACCTCGGGAAATCAGCGATCGTACGGACCGGTTCGTGGTGGACGCAACCTCGGTTGCGGTGTCCCGGCTTGCGTCCGCGCTGCGGTCGCGCGCAGGCTTGCGACGGGGTGACGGAGGAGCGTCGAGTGCAGGAGTTCCGGGCCGGGGCCGCAGGCGTGGCCGAGTCGCTGGTCGCGACGGCTCGCGAGGCCGCGAGCCGGGCCTACGCGCCGTATTCGGGCGTGTCCGTCGGCGCGGCGATCCGCTCCGCCTCCGGACGGGTCTATGCCGGCTGCAACGCAGAAAACGCCGCGTATCCGCTGGGCCATTGCGCCGAGACCGCCGCCATCGCCCAGGCCGTGCTGGCCGAGGGCCCGGGCCTTCGCATCGCCGAGGTGGCCGTGTGGGGTCGCACCGCCGCGCAGGTGCCGCTGCCGATCTCGCCCTGCGGCGGCTGCCGCCAGCGTATCCGCGAGCACGCCGCCGACGGCGCCGTGGCCGTCCACTTCCCTGGGCCGGACGGCTCGATCGTGACGATGACCATCGATGACCTGCTGCCACAGCCCTTCCTGCGCTGCTCGCTGCCGCCCCACGGGCGGGACCTGCCGTGATCGCCACGCTCTACCTGTTGCTCGCCGCCTGGGGTGCGGCGAGCACCTGGATCGCTTCCACGGCCGGCCGGCGGCCGCCGCAGCTGGGGCCGCTGTACTGGCTGATCGCGCTGCCGGTCGCGGAGCTGCCGCTGCAGCACCTCGCGGCCTCGGCCGCGGTGACGATCGCGGCCGGCAGCCTTGGTGCTTTCGCCAGCTGGCAGGGCTGGGCCGGGGCATTGCTCGTCGTCGGTTCGTGGCCGCTGCTGCTGCGGCTGGATCGCCTGGGCCGCGAGTCTAAGCAGCGGCTGCGCGCGGCGTTGGCCGCGACTTTCGGCGAGCACGCGGCCCATATCGGCGATCGTTGGGACGAGACAGTCCTGCCGCCGGGCTACCGGTGGCGGCCCTTCCGCGTGCACGACCGCGAGGGCGTCGAGCGCATCCGTGGCCTGTCCTACGGACCGGCCGGCGTGCGAAACGAGCTCGATATCTATCGTCCGCGCGGCACGAGGCTCGCGGGCGCGCCGGTGCTGCTGCAGATCCATGGCGGCGCCTGGGTCATCGGCGAGAAGGAGCACCAGGGCCTGCCGCTCATGAATGCGCTCGCCCGCCGTGGCTTCGTCTGCGTGGCGATCAACTACCGGCTGAGCCCGCAGGCGACGTTCCCGGATCACCTCGTGGACTGCAAGCGCGCCGTCGCCTGGATCAGCGAGCACATCGCGGAGTACGGCGGCGACCCGGGCTGGGTCGCCGTGACAGGCGGCTCGGCCGGCGGGCATCTCGCCTCGCTGCTGGCGCTCACGCCGAACGAGCCGTCGTTCCAGCCCGGCTTCGAGCAGGCGGATACGTCGGTCGCCGCCTGCGTGCCGCTGTACGGCGCCTACGACTTCCTGCGCCACAACGGCGTGGACGTGCTGCGCGCGAAGGTCAAGAGCTTCGTCGAGACCAAGGTCATGAAGTCGAACCCGCACGCGGCGCTCGAGGCCTGGGAACGCGCCTCGCCGATCCGCTGGGTCAACCGGGACGCGCCGCCGTTCTTCGTGATCCACGGCGCGCACGATTCGCTGGTGTGGTGCGAGGGCGCGCGGGAGTTCGTAGCGGCGCTCAGGGCCGTCTCGGCAGCGCCAGTCGCCTACGCCGAGCTGCCGGGCGCGCAGCACGCCTTCGACCTGTTCTGGTCGCCGCGCTGCGGGCGCGCGGTGGAGGCGATCGGCTGTTTCCTCGAGAACGTCAGGGCAGCGTCCACGTCACTCCCACGAGCGCATAGCGGGGAAGCCAGGTCGTCGTCTCGCCCGTGAGCGTGGGAACGCCGCCGACATCCTGCACCGCGTATTCCGTGCAGCAGAGATTGTCGTGGTCCAGGGCGTTGATGACCTCCGCGAACACGCTCAGGGCCCCAACCGGCAGGTCGCGCGACCAGCTGGCCCGCAGGTCGAGCGACTTCGCGTCGGACCAGGACTGCCGGTTGCGCGGCGACAGGTTGAATTCCGGATCTATGGTGTTGCGTCGCCAGCCGCTGTTCCAGCGGCCGTTGGCCGACAGCTGCCAGGGATAGCGCGTCCAGGCGACGCCCAGCACCACCGAATGCTGCTGGTTCCAGGTGCGTTCCGCCTCGGAGTCCTCGAACTCGTCCGTCGCCTCGGACCAGGTATAGGCCAGCCACGAGGCCCATTCCCGCTGCGGCTCCCAGCGCGCCGAGAGCTCCGCGCCGTAGGCGCGCGATGACCTGGGCGCTACGCCCAGCCGGTCCGGCTCGATTTCGGCCAGCAGCGCGCGCGGGTTCAGCACGTTCTCGTAGGCGGGCAGCACGCGGCTCGCGCGCTTGTCGAAGGCCTCGAGGCGCAGCACGGCCTCGCGTGAAACCCGCCGCTCGGCGGCGAGCACCGTCTGCGTGGCGCGCGCCGGCGCGTTGAACCAGGTCTCGCCGTCGGAAGCCTGCAGTTCGTCCGGCCGCTGCGCCTGCGCGAGCTTCCCCCAGGACAGGCGCAGCAGGGTGTCGGCATCGATCTCGTACTGCGCGCCGACGCGGGGCGAGACCTGGTCCTCGTCGAATCCCAGGCCGTAGCACTGCTTGTCCCAGCGCAGGCCCAGGTCGAGCATGAGCCGTTCCGAGGGCATGATCTGAAGGCTGGCCGAGGCGGCGAAGGCGTCGCCGCTCACGCGCAGGTCGGCGCTGTCTTCGATCGTGGGCGGACGGCCCAGGGCTTCGGCGAGGAGGGGTTCGAAGGCGGCCTGTCGTGCGAACGCGTACCGCGCGGAGTAGTCGGCCCACTCGCCGGCCAGCCTGAGGCGCCAGCGGTCGCTGGGAATCATCAGCTCGACCTGCGTCGTGACCGTGTCGAACTCGCGGTCATCGGAAAGCGCGCCGATCACGCTTCCGGGCCGCGCGAGCGCGCCTTGGCGGGAGCCATCGCGATCACTGTAGGAGAGGATGCCGCGCAGCTCCGCGCCGCCGGCGTAGCGCCAGGTGCCGTGCAGCCAGGCGGTGCTGTCGTGGTGGGTGGCCCGCGCCTGCTCGATCCCGTCGCCGAGGTCGATCTTGAGCGAGTCGTCGAGCATGAGCCAGCCGGCGACGATTTCTCCCCGCGCACCGACGTCGACGGCAACGCGGGCCAGGGCGTCCGTGAAGCGCGGCTGCCCGGAGCGCTTGTCCGCGAGCTCGAGCAGGTCGTTGACGACGCTGCGGCGGATTGCGGCCAGCCATTCGACGGGCCGCTCCTCGAGCCGACCCTGCGACAAGGCGTGCGCGTAGAGCATCGAAACGCCGATCTCGTGGTGATTGCGACCCTCCCACTCGCGAGGCGCCATCTCGAGCACGCCGGACAGCCGGTTGCCGTAGCGGGGCGGCGGCACTCCGCTGTAGAAGTCCACCCGCGAGATCGCGCCCGGGTCGAGGATCCCGAGCGGGCCGTAGAAGTCCTTGAAGTGGTAGGGCTCGAACAGAGGCACGCCGTCGAAGTAGGTGGCGACTTCGTTCTCGTAGCCGCCGCGGACGTGGGTGCGAGCGGTGAGACCGTTGCTCGCGGTGCCGGGCAGGTAGCGGGCGACCCGCATCGCGTCCTGGTCGAGCCCCGGCAGCGCTGCGATGTCCTCCCTCGTGACTTCCGCGAGCACCAGGCCGCGCTGGGTATCGAGGCGGTAGCGGCTGGCGAAGACGGTGATCTCCTGGAGGGTCTCGCTTGCCGGAACCGGCGATGGTTCCTCGCGAAGCGGCGCGGCGCCGCGCCGTACGACGGCGAACACGCCGGGCTGCACCGGGTCGAGCGCGAGGCCATGTGGCTCGAGTAGGCGCGTCGCGCGCTCCACGAGGGTTCCCGGGCCCGGATCGTCGACCACCCGCAGTTCCGGGCCGACGACGGCGCTGCTGTAGACGATCCGCAGGCCCTCGCGCTCGAGCTCGTGGAGCGCGGCGGCGAGTGGCTCACCGGGTTCGATGGCGTCCGCCGCCTGCGGGCCGCACAGGCATAGTAAAGCTGCCGCCGCGAGGGCGGCGCGGCGCAATGCGGAACCACGCATCGCGAAAGGCTAGCACGCGCCGCCGCGTCAGCGCGCTTCGTGACTTCCGATGAGCAGTACGCCGGGACGCCGGGCGGCCGAGAGGTCCGTCGACGCCATGACGACGTCGAGTGCCGCCTCCGGCGCGAGGCCGTCCACGGACCCGCTGAGGACGGCCGCCGTGGCCGTCCGCTCGAGGGCCGGGTCCGCGAAGGACACCGAGCGCCCGGTCTCACGCGCATACCAGGCCAGGAACTCCGCCAGGGAGCGCCCGTCGATGGTGATCGCCGAGGGCAGTGCCGCGAGCCACGCGAACCGGGCCTCGGGATCCGCGAGGGCCTGCAGCTCCGGGGCTGCCCCGCCGCGAGCCCGGAGCAACTCTCCGGCGCCGGCTTCTACGGGCGTTCCTTCTGTTGGCAGCAGCTGGACGCGGCCCTCGCGCACCGCCACCTCCACGACGCCGTCGCGATCGACGACTTCGTACTGCGTGCCGAGGTGACGGACCTCGCCGTGGGAGGTGGCAATCTCCAGTGCCGCACCGGCACCCGGCGCGGCATCGACGAACAGGCGGCCCTGCTCGAGTTCAACCCGTGTCGCGCTGGCAAACGTCGCCTCGGTGCCGGCCGACAGGCGCAGGGTCAGCGACGGGCCGAGACGCAGCAAGGCGCCCCCGCCGGCGGCCGTGATGGCCCGGCCTGCGGCGACGTCGGCGCCCATGGCGATGGGCGCACCCTCCGCGGACACTTCGCCCCGCTCGACCTGCGCGACCATCGGCCCTGCGGCGGGTTCTTCCTGTGAAGCGCGCCAGGTGAAGACGGCCGCGACACCGGTCAGCAGCAGGCCTGCCGCGAGGGCCAGGCGCGGCGCACGGCCCGTCCAGCTCCTGCCCTGCGAGGCGACCGCCTGCGTCGAAACGCCCCTGCGAACCGCCAGCGCCGCCCGCCACTCGGCCGCGACCGCGGCGCGGGCACGATCGCGGGCCGCCGGATCCGGTTCGCGCGGCAAGGCACGACGGACGACGGCGGCGACTTCCGCCTCTTCTTCAAGATGGTCGTTGTCACGCTTCATGGCAGCAGTTCATCCAGTTCGAGGCCGCGCGCGGCCAGCGCCGAGCGGAAGGCCAAGCGGGC
>JALORP010000048.1 GCA_025458865.1 Steroidobacteraceae bacterium
AGAGCGCATCCCGGCTGCGGCTGTAGAAGGTCACGCGGCCGGTGCCGAGGGTGCTGCGCAGCGCCTCGCGGTTCATGTAGCCGAGCATCAGCACGCGCCCGCTCGACGCATCCTGGACGATGGCGGGCAACAGGCCGCCGCCCTTGTCCCAGTCGAGCCGGCCGATGTCCTCGATCTTCATGGGCGCACCTCGATGTGCTCGCGCCTGAGCCAGGCCTTGAGGTCGGGAATGGCGATCTCGCCGCTGTGGAACACGCTCGCCGCGAGCGCGCCATCCACTCGCGCGCGGCGGAAGACCTCCGCGAAATGCCCGGGCTGTCCCGCGCCCCCGGAGGCGATGAGCGGCACCGCGCAGCGCTCGCGGACCGCGGAGAGCTGCTCGACATCGTAGCCCTGGCGCACGCCGTCCACGTTCATGCAGTTGAGAACGATCTCGCCGGCCCCGCGCGACTGCACCTCGTCCACCCACTCGAGGGTGCGCCGCGCCGAGCGCTGCGCGCGGTCCGGGTCGCCCGTGTACTGGTGGACGCGCCATTCGCCGTCCACGCGCTGGCTGTCGATGCCGACGACGACGCACTGCGAACCGAAGCGGCGGGCGAGTTCGTCGATCAGCCCGGGCGTCTCGAGCGCCGGCGAGTTGACGGACACCTTCTCGGCGCCGGCGGCCAGCACCTGCTCGGCCTCGGCGACGCTGCGGATGCCCCCGGCGACGCAGAAGGGAATGTCCAGCACGCGAGCGACGCGCGAGATCCAGCCGCGGTCCACCGACCGCCCCTCGGGGCTCGCCGTGATGTCGTAGAAGACGAGCTCGTCCGCGCCCTCGGCGCTGTATCGGCCCGCCAGCTCGATGATGTCGCCCACGACCCGGTGGTCGCGGAAGCGCACGCCCTTCACGACCTGCCCGTCGCGCACGTCGAGGCAGGGGATTATGCGTTTGGCAAGAATGGCTGCAGCTCCTCGGCGGGAATCCTGCCCTCGATCAGGGCCTTGCCGCTCACGGCGGCGGCGACGCCAATGGTTGCCAGGTCGTGCAGGTCGCGCGCGGCGCGGATGCCGCCCGAGGCCTGCCAGGCGACGCCGGGAAAGCGAGCGACGGCCTCGCGATACAGGGCGAGGTTGGGTCCGGCGAGGGCGCCGTCGCGGCCGACGTCGGTGCACAGCACGTGCCGGAGGCCGGCGGGAAGGTAGGGGCCGAGCGCCTGCCAAAGCGTCAGCGTGCTCTGCTCGCGCCAGCCGTGGGTCGCGACGCAGGGCACGCCTTCGGCGTCCAGCCGCACGTCGAGCGCGAGTACGATGCGGTCGGCGCCGAACTCCCGGAACCAGCCGAGGACGCGCTCAGGCTCCGTGACGGCGAGGCTGCCGATGACGGCTCGCTGTACGCCGGCTCCGAAAAGGCTCCGCAGCGCATCGTCGCTGCGGAGGCCGCCGCCGGACTGGATCCGGGGCCCGCCCTGCGCCGCCAGCGCCTCGACCAGCGGGCGGTTGCCCGGCGAGCCGTCGCGCGCACCGTCGAGATCCACTACGTGAACGCGGGCGGCGCCCGCGGCGGCGTAGCGGCTGAACAGTTCCGCGGGCGTCAGTTCGTAGCGGGTCTCGGCGGCGAAGTCGCCCTGGAACAGTCGCACCACGCGCCCGCCGCGCAGGTCGATGGCCGGGATCAGCTCCATCACGACAGCCCCAGAAAGTTGGCGAGGATGCGCGCGCCTGCCGCCGCGGAGCGTTCGGGATGGAACTGCGTGGCCATGAAATTTCCGCGGCCCACGACCGCGCTGAAGTCCGCGCCGTATGCGCAGCGGGCTAGCGTGTGCTCTCCGACGGGCGCCGCGAAGCTGTGCACGAAATACGCGTAGTCGCCGTCGCGGATGCCCGCGAGCAGGGGGACGTCCGCGACGGCGTGCAGGCTGTTCCAGCCCATGTGCGGCACCGGGCGGCCCGGCGCGGCCGCGAAGCGGCGCACGGCGCCCGGGAAGACGCCGAGGCAGCGGGTGTCGCCTTCCTCGCTCGACTCGAACAGAAGCTGCATGCCGAGGCAGATCCCCAGCAGCGGCTGGGTGAGGCGAGGGATCACGTCCACCAGGCCGTGCGCCCGGAGACGTGCCATCGCGTCGGCCGCGGCGCCCACGCCGGGCAGGATGACACGCGCGGCGCTTCGGATCTCGACGGGGTCGGCGGACAGGTGGGCGGCGCAGCCGAGGCGCTCGAGCGCATAGACGAGCGAGGCGATGTTGGCGCCGCCGCTGTCGATGATGACGAGGTCCTTCACAGCACGCCCTTGCTCGAGGGCAGCTCGCGGCCCTCGATGCGGAAGGCCTGGCGCAGCGCCCGGCCGGTGCCCTTGAAGCAGGCCTCGACCATGTGGTGCGTGTTCTCGCCGCGGACGCTCAGGTGGATCGCCGCGCCGAGGGCCTCGCCGAGGGAACGGAAGAAATGCGGCACAAGCTCGGTCGGCAGGCCGCCGACCTGCTCGCGGCCGAAACGGCCCTCGAAGACGGCGTAGGGCCGGCCCGAAAGGTCGATCGCGACCTGTGCCTGTGCCTCGTCCATCGGCAGCAGGAAGCCGAAGCGGGCGATGCCGCGCTTGTCGCCGAGCGCCTTGCGAAGCGCCTCGCCGAGGGCCAGCGCGCAGTCCTCGACGGTGTGGTGCTCGTCCACCTGCAGGTCTCCCTGACAGGCGAGCTGGAGCGAGAAGCCGCCATGCCGCGCGACCTGCTCGAGCATGTGGTCGAAGAAGCCGATGCCGGTGGAGATCTCGACCGGCAGCTCGCGGTCGAGGTCCACGCTGACCGTGATGCGGGTCTCCTTGGTCACTCGTATGATCTCGGCGCGGCGCGGCGCGGGCGCGGTGAGGCAACGGGCGATCGCATCCCAGGTCGCCTCCGGGCCACCGTCGCGCAGCACCTGGAGGCCCGGGATGCCGAGCCGCACCGCGAGCTCGAGGTCGGTCGCGCGGTCGCCGATGACGTAGCTGCGGCGAGGGTCGAACGGCTGGGCCGAGGCGTACTCCTCCACGAGCCGCGTGGCCGGCTTGCGGCAGTCGCAGCTGTCGCCCGGGAAGTGGGGGCAGATCAGCACCGCCTCGAAGCGGATCCCCTGCGATTCGAACAGCTGCATCATCAGCCCGTGCGGGCCGCGGAAGTGCTCCTCGGGGAAGCGCTCGGTGCCCAGCCCGTCCTGGTTCGTGATCATCACGAACCGGTAGCCGGCGTCGCGGAGCGCGATCAGCGCCGGCACGACGCCCGGCATGAAGCGCAGCTTGTCGAAGCGGTCAACCTGCTCGTCAGCCGGCTCCTCGATCAGGGTGCCGTCGCGGTCTATGAAGAGGGTCGGCATCGGGGCGGTCATGCGGACTCCAGGCTGGCCAGCAGGCGGGCGTTCTCTGCCGGCGTGCCGACGGTGACGCGCAGGCAGCGATCGAGGCCGGGCTGGCTGCGCACGTCGCGCACCAGCAGTCCGCCGCGGATGCCGGCGGCCAGCAGGCGGCCGGCGTCGGCGCACTCCACGAGGAGGAAATTGGCGTCGCTCGGCCATATCTTCTCGACCAGCGGCAGCGTCGCGAGCGCCGTGGCCAGCCTGCCGCGTTCCTCGATGAGGGTGTCCACGCGCGCCCGGCAGCGCTCCAGGCCGGCCGGGCCGAGCGCGGCCAGCCCGGCCTCGATGGTGGGGACCGTGAGCGCATAGGGCGGGATCATCCGGCGCAGCAGCTCGATCACCTCTGGGGCGCCGAGCACCGCGCCGAGCCTGGCGCCCGCGAGCCCGTAGGCCTTGGACAGCGTTCGCAGGATCACGAGGTGCGGGTAGCGCGAAAGCCATGGGACCAGGCTCGCGCCCGGCGCGAACTCCGCATAGGCCTCGTCCACCACCACGAGGGCGCGGCCAGAGCAGGCCTCGAGGACCTGGCCGACCGCCGCCGGGTCGAGCAGGTTGCCGGTGGGATTGTTCGGCGAGCACAGGAAGACGATCTTGACGCCCGGCGACCAGGCGCTGGCGACGCCCGTGGCGTCGAGGGCGAACCCGCGCGCCCGGTCGAGCGGCACCTCGACCACGCCGGCGCCCTGGATCGAGGCGGCCACGCGGTACATCCCGAAGGTCGGCGGGCAGACGAGGATTCGGTCCCGGCCCGCGGCGCAGAAGGCGCGAACCAGCAGGTCGATGCCTTCGTCGCTGCCGCGGCCGACCAGCACGCGCGCTGGCTCGACGCCGTACAGCCCGGCGATGCGCGCCACGAGCTCCGCGGGCTGCGGTTCCGGGTACCGGTTGAGTCCCGCCCCGGTCGAGTCCGATTCGTCACGCCAGGGATTCTCGTTGGCGTGCAGGCGAACCAGGCCGGGTTCCCAGGCCGCGTGCGAATACGGCTTGAGGGCGCGGATCTCGGGCCGCGCGAGCGCGAGCACGTCGTTCATTCGTCCTCCCGCGGCAGGTGGGCGAGGCGCACGGCCACCGCGTTGGCGTGGGCGTCGAGGCCTTCGAGCATCGCGAGCGTCTGGGCAACGGGCCCGAGCCCCGCGAGACCGTCCGGCGTCAGCTCCTGCACGGTCATGCGCCGCGAGAAGTCAGCGAGGGACAGCCCGCTGAACGCACGGGCATAGCCGTAGGTGGGCAGGACGTGGTTGGTTCCGCTGCAGTAGTCGCCCATGGACTCCGGGGTCCATGCGCCCAGGAAAACCGAGCCGGCGTGCCGGATCCGCGGCAGCCAGTCGCGCGGCCGCTCGGTCTCGATGATCAGGTGTTCCGGCGCGTAGGCGTTCGAGACCTCGATCGCCGTGGCGAGCGAGTCCACGACGATGGCGCGGCTGTTCTCCAGCGCCGCACGTATCGTGCGGCCGCGGCTGAGCCGCGCGAGCTGCGAGTCGACCGCGTGCGCGACCGCGTGGGCCAGTTCGCGCGAGGGCGTGACCAGCACGACCTGCGCGTCCACGCTGTGCTCCGCCTGCGCCAGCAGGTCGGAAGCAACGAAGTCGGGATGCGCCTTGTGGTCGGCGATCACGAGCACCTCGGAGGGGCCGGCCGGCATGTCGTAGGCCGCCCCGTCCGGATCCATGGCGACGAGCAGCTTCGCCGCGGTGACCCAGGCGTTGCCGGGCCCGAAGATCTTGTGGACTTTGAGGACGGTCTCGGTGCCGTAGGCCATGGCCGCCACGGCCTGCGCGCCGCCGACCTTGAAGACGTCGGTCACCCCGCAGGCCTGCGCGGCATACAGGACAGCCGGATCGGCTCGGCCATCGCGGCGCGGCGGCGAGCAGAGCACGCGCCGCTCGCAGCCGGCGAGCTTCGCCGGCACGCCGATCATGATGGCGGTGGACGGGAGCGGCGCCGTGCCGGCGGGAACGTACATGCCCACCGCCTCGAGGGGCACCTCCACCTGCTCACAGACGACGCCGGGCGCGGTCTCGACGCGCACCGGGGGACGGCGCTGCGCCTCGTGGAAGCGGGTGACCGTGCCGATCGCCTCCTGGATCGCCCGTTTCTCGTTGGCGGACAGCGCGGTGGCGGCCTCGTCGAACTCGCGCGCGGTCACGCGCAGCGCGTCGAGGCTGACATGGTCGTGCTCGGCGGTCAGCGCGAACAGCGCGGCGTCGCCCTCGCGGCGGACGCGCTCGATGATTTCGCGCGCACCGGCCATGGTCTCGTCCTGGTCGCGCTGTGCGGGGCGGCGCAAGAGGCCGCGTCGCGCGGCGGCGTCCAGCCGGGACCAGTCGTGGATCCTCAGTGTGCTCATGGCAGCATCTTCTCCACGGGAAGCACCAGGATCGCCGAGGCGCCGGCCGCCTTCAGGCTCTCGAGCGTCTCCCAGAAGACGTTCTCGCGGCACACGGCGTGCACAGCGACCTTCTCGGTCGTGCCTTCCAGCGGGACGATGGTCGGGTGCTCGCTCCCCGGCAGCAGGCTCGCGATGAGTGGCAGCGCCTCGCGCGGCGCGTGCAGCATGATGTACTTGCTCTCGCGCACCTGCTGGACGCCGTCCATGCGCTTGACCAGCCGGTCCATCCACTCGCGCTTCTCTTCCGCGACGGGCACCGGCGTCCGGATCAGCACCGCCTGGCTCTCGAGCACGGTCTCGACCTCGCGCAGGTGGTTTGCGGCCAGCGTGCTGCCGGTGGACACGAGGTCGCAGATCAGGTCGGCGCGACCGAGCCGGGGCGCGATCTCCACCGCGCCCGACAGGGTGACGACCTGCGCGGCGACCCCGCGGTCCGCGAGCCAGCGCGCCAGGATGTTCGGATAGGTGGTCGCGATCCGCCGTCCGGCGAGCGACGCGGGACCGTCGTAACGCTGGTCCTCCGGAAGGGCGACGGACAGGCGGCAGCGGCCGTAATCGAGGGTCATCACCTGCTCGAACAGCGGCTCCACGCCGCGGGCGCGGAAGCCAAGGCGCTTTTCCTCGACGACGTTGAGCCCGACGATGCCGAGTTCGCAGACGTCTTCCTGCACCAGGTCGGGGATGTCGTCGTCGCGCACCAGCAGCACGTCGAGCGGCATGTTCTCGCCGAAGCACAGCAGCTGGTCCTTGGCCCGGCTGTACTTGAGGCCGCAGCGAACCAGCAGGTCGAGCGAATTGTCGGTCAGGCGGCCGGACTTCTGGATGGCGAGCTTGAGGCGGGGAGGGGTATCCATTTCAGGTCTCGCGGGGTTCGCGCAGCCGGCCGACGGCGACGCCGTAGCCGCCGTTGCCGTCGTTGAGGTAGCGGGCGACGCGGCCCACGGTGGTGACGCTGACGCCGGTCAGGCGCTGGATCTCGCGATAGGGCAGGCCCTTCTGCAGGAGCTCCACGACGGCCCAGCGGTCCGCCATGGCCTGGAGCTCGGCGGGGGTGCAGAGGTCCCTGAAGAACGCACGCGCCTCATCGGTGGTCCGCAGCGACAGGATCGCATTATACAGGGCTCGCTCGTGCAGGGCTTCCTGCCGCGCGCTCAGCGGGCGGTGCAGCTTCATGTGGTTTCGTGCCGTGTTCCAATGTACTAATACGTTAATACACTAGTGCAACGGGCCGGCTGGGTCAAGCCGCGGTTGACCCCGCGCGAGCGCGCCCCGTAAACTCGCGCCCGCTCATCGAGACCGGCCGAGGGACAAGGCCCTTTGACGCCGGGGCAACCGCCGCGCCTCACCAGCGCGGGAAGGTGCCAAGTCCTGCGGAGGGTGGCTTCACCCGGCGACAGATGAGCGGCCGCGCAGCCGTCGGGCGATTCCCGGCGGGGGGGGCGCCGGCAGCCCGGCCTTCGGGCTCTCCGCGGGACCCACCGGTCCGCCCGAAGGTGTTGGAGAGCGCGATGCCCACCGAACCTGACCCGACCGCAGCCCGCCCGCCCGCGGCGCACCCTGCCGTGGCCGCGGAAGGCCCTGCATTTAGGCGGCCAGCTTCGGGACCTGCGGGTCGGGTGGTGCCTCGAGGGAGCGGCCGGCGCGCCGGTGGTCGTGGCGCTCGGCGGCATCTCGGCGCACCGGCGCATCTTCGCGCCCGGCGACCGGCGCGCCGGGTGGTGGCCGGAACTCGCCGGTCCCGGTCTGCCGCTCGACTCGGACCGGTTCCGCCTGCTGGGGATCGATTACCTCGGCGGCAGCGGCGCCAGCACGGGACCCGCGCCGGGCGAACTCGGCTTCCCGGCCATCGACGCGCGGGACCAGGCGCGTCTCATCGCCAGGGTCGCCGACCACCTGGGCCTCCCGGTGCTCCATGCGATCGCCGGTGCCTCCTACGGCGGCATGGTGGCGCTGGCCTTCGGCGAACTGTTCCCCCACCGCGTCGGCCGCCTGCTGGTGATCAGCGGCGCGCACCGCACGAATCCGCTGGCCACGGCCTGGCGCAGCGTCCAGCGCGAGGCCGTGCGGTTCGGCGTCGCCCGTGGTGACGGCGCCGGCGGCCTGAGGCTCGCGCGCGCCCTAGCCATGGCCACGTACCGCACCCGGGACGAGTTCACGCGGCGCTTCGGCAATGCGCCCCGACTCGAGGACGGCCGCGCGACGTTCCCGGTCGAGGAGTACCTGTTCGCGCGGGGCGACGACTACGCGACCCGCTACCGCCCCGAGTCGTTCCTCTGCCTGTCCCAGTCCATCGATTTGCAGCAGGTGGAGCCCGCGCGCGTGCCGGTGCCCGCCGTGCTGGTGGCGGTGGGTGAGGACCAGCTCGTCACTCTCGACGACATGCGCGAACTCGACGCGACCCTCGCCGGGCCGCACCGGCTGTTCGAGATCCAGTCACATTTCGGCCACGATGCCTTCCTCAAGGAACGTGCCGCACTCGCGCCGGCCTTCGCGCTGGCGCTGGACGGAGACCTGCGATGACCGACACACCCAATCTCCAGACCGTCGCGGTGCGAGCCGGGCTCGAGAGCGACACCCAGCACGGGGCGGTCGTGCCGCCGCTCTACCTGAGCTCGACCTTCACCTTCGCCGGCCTCGAGCAGCGCCGGACCTACGATTACTCCCGCTCCGGCAATCCAACGCGGGATGCGCTCGGCCGGGCGCTCGCGGAACTGGAGGGCGGGGCGGGCACCGTGGTCACCGCGACCGGCATGGCAGCCGTGCACCTCGGCGTGGTGCTGGTTAAGCCCGGCGAGCGCATCGTCGCGCCGCACGACTGCTACGGCGGGACCTACAGGCTGCTGGCGGCGCTCGCACGCACCGGACGCGCCGTCGTGGACTTCGTGGACATGACGGATCCCGCCGCGGTCGAGCGAGCGCTGGCCACGCCGGCGAAGATCGTATGGGTCGAAACGCCGAGCAACCCGCTGCTTCGGATCACCGACGTGGCCGCGGTGGCGGCGCTGGCCAAGGCGGCGCGCGCGCGCGTCGTCGTGGACAACACCTTCATGTCGCCGGTCTGGCAGCGTCCGCTCGCGCTGGGCGCCGACGTGGTCGTGCACTCGACCACGAAGTACGTCAACGGCCACAGCGACGTCGTGGGAGGCGCCGTGGTGGCGCGGGACGCGGGGCTCCACGAGGAACTGGCCTGGTGGGCGAACTGCCTCGGCATCACCGGCGGCGCGTTCGACGCATTCCTTACGCTGCGCGGCCTGCGCACGCTGCACGTTCGCATGCGACAGCACGGCGAGAACGCGGCGGCGGTCGCGGACTGCCTCGCGGCCCACCCGGCGGTTGCGCGCGCGCACTACCCGGGTCTTGCCACGCACCCGGGCCACGCGCTCGCCGCGCGCCAGCAGCAGGGCTTCGGCGCGATCGTGAGCTTCGAACTGGCGGGCGGCAAGGAAGCTGTCCGGCGCTTCCTCGACGGGCTGCACTTCTTTTCGCTCGCGGAATCGCTCGGCGGCGTCGAGAGCCTGGTGGCCCACCCGGACACGATGACGCACGCGGCGATGGACCCGGAGGCGCGGCTCGCGGCCGGCATCACGCCGGGGCTGCTGCGCCTCTCTGTCGGCATCGAGGCGACCGAAGACCTGCTCGCCGACCTGAAGGCGGGCCTCGACCGAGCGGCGCGCTGACGCCACTCAACACGCGGACTGTATCCGCAACTGGAACAGTAACCGGACCGGGTCCGGAACAGGACCCGGACTCGGAAAAGTGCCTCGCGCGCGGGCGGGATCTGCGAGTGGTGCCTGCGCCGCGACCGGGATCCGGCGGGGGGCACTCCTCGCCTCGCTGCGGTGCTCGCCGAGCCTCGCACCGCTTTATGCTCGGCTGTGGGGCCCCCTCGCCACCTCGGTCGCGGCGCGAAGCGCTGAGCCCGAATCGGGCAGCGCCGAATCAGGCGTTACCTGTCGCGCGCGCCGGCGAGGTGGCCAGTGGCCCCCTGGAGCGAGCGAGTTTTCTTCCCGAGCGAGCGAAATGGGGGCCCGGCCGGATCCCGCCGGCGCGCGACCGCGCGAGGTGCCCCGCGGAAGGCGGGGACGGCGGTAGGCGGTGTGGGGCTACGCGAGGCGCGCGACGACCGCGGCGCCAACCTCGGCGGTCGTCGCCGCCTTCGCGCCAGGCTTCGCGACGTCGCCCGTGCAGACACCGTCGGCGAGCGTCCGTGCCACGGCCGCTTCCAGGGCCGCGGCCTCGCGCTTCAGGCCCAGCGAATGGCGCAGCAGCATGGCCGCGCTCAGGATCGTGCCGCAGGGGTTCGCGATGCCGCGGCCGGCGATATCGGGCGCCGAGCCGTGGATCGGCTCGTACAGGCCGCGCGTGCCCTCGCCGAGCGAGGCCGACGGGCACAGGCCCAGCGAGCCCGGCAGCATGGAAATCTCGTCGGTCAGGATGTCGCCGAACATGTTCTCGGTGACGATCACGTCGAAGTCCGCCGGCCGGCGCAGCACGTGCATGGTCGCCGCGTCGATGAACATGTGCTCTACGCTCACCTGCGGGAATTCCGCCGCCATCACGCGGTCCACCACGCGTCTCCACAGGCGCGAGGTCTCGAGCACGTTGGCCTTGTCCACCGAGGTCAGCCGGCCGCGGCGCGAGGCAGCCAGCCGGCCGGCGAGGCGCACGATGCGCTCGATTTCGGCGGCCGTGTAGGCGCACAGGTCCGAGGCCGATTCCTCGCTGCGCGTCTTCTCGCCGAAGTAGATGCCGCCGGTGAGTTCGCGCACCACCAGGATGTCCACGCCCGCCAGCAACTCGGGCTTGAGGGGAGAGGCGTGGTACACCGCAGGGTGCGTCACGGCCGGGCGCAGGTTCGCGTACAGCCCCAGCTCGCGCCGCAGGCCGAGGATGCTCTGCTCGGGCCGCACCTTGAGCGAGGGGTCGGAATAGCGGGGGTCCCCGATGGCGCCGAAGAGCACGGCATCGGCCGACCGGGCGAGCTCGAGCGTCGCGGCGGGCAGCGGCTCGCCGGTGAGGTCCATCGCCGCGGCGCCCACGGGCGCCTGCGGGAGTTCGAAACCATGGCCGTACTTCGACGCGACCGCCTCGAGGCAGCGCACCGCCTCGGTGACGACTTCCGGGCCGATGCCGTCGCCCGGCAGGACGGCGATCCGCGCCTTCACTTGGCGTGCGAGCGCTCGTAGCGCTCGATGTCCGGAAGCTTCGACAGCAGGAAGCCGAGCTCGTCCACGCCGTTCATCAGGCAATAGCGCGCGAAAGGCTCCAGCGGAAACGACACCGAGCGGCCGTCCGGCAGGTCGAGCACGCGCCGCTCGAGGTCGACCGCGACTTCGGCGCCGGGATGCGCGAGCAGCCAGGCGTGGGTCGCCTCGTCCACGATCACGGGGAGCAAGCCGTTCTTGAGCGAGTTGTTACGGAAGATATCCGCGATCTCGGTGCTGATCACGGCCTGGAAGCCGTAGTCCAGCAGCGACCAGGGAGCATGCTCCCGCGACGATCCGCAGCCGATGTTCGGGCCCGCCACGAGCACGCGGCAGCCCTGCGCCTCGGGGGTATTCAGGATGAAGTCGGGCTTCGGATGGCCGGAAGCGTCGTAGCGCCAGTCGGCGAACAGCGCGGCGCCGAGCCCCTCGCGGGTGGTGGTGGTCAGGAAGCGCGCGGGGATGATCTGGTCGGTATCGATGTTGCTCGACGCCATCACGACCGTGCGCGAAGTGATCCGGGTGATCGGTTCCATGCGTCGACTCCTCAGCTCAGCAGTTCGCGCGGATCGGTGATGAAGCCCGTGACCGCGGCGGCGGCCGCGGTCGCGGGACTGGCCAGCAGGGTGCGGGCGCCCTTCCCCTGGCGACCCTCGAAGTTGCGGTTGCTCGTGCTGACGGAGTACTTGCCGGCCTGCACCGTATCGCCATTCATGCCGAGGCACATGGAGCAGCCGGACTCGCGCCAGTCGGCCCCGGCGGACTTGAACACCTGGTCGAGACCCTCGGCCTCGGCCTCGCGCTTGACCTGCTGCGAGCCCGGGACGATGAGCATGGTCACGCCGCGCGCCACGCGCCGGCCGCGGAGGATGCGCGCGACCTCGCGCAGGTCGTTCAGCCGGCCATTGGTGCAACTGCCCACGAAGACCACGTCCACCTTCTTGCCGGCGAGCGGTTCGCCCGGCTCGAAGCCCATGTAGTCGAGCGCCTTGCGGAAAACGTCGTCGCCGCTCGACGGGATGTGGCCGGACAGGGGGGCCACCATGCCCGGGTTGGTGCCCCAGGTGATCATCGGCTCGAGCGTGGACGCATCGAGCACTACCTCGCGGTCGAAGGCCGCTCCGGGGTCGGACGGCAGCTGCCGCCACTCGGCCAGGGCGCGATCCCAGGCCTCACCCTGCGGCACGCGCGGGCGGCCCTTGAGGTAGGCGTAGGTCGTCTCGTCGGGGGCCACCATGCCGGCACGGGCGCCCGCCTCGATGGACATGTTGCACACGGTCATGCGCTCCTCCATCGAGAGCGCCCGGATCGCCTCGCCGCGGTACTCGAGGACATGCCCCGTGCCGCCGGAAACGCCCATCCGGCCGATGATCGCCAGCACGAGGTCCTTGGCCGTGACGCCGGCCGGGAGGCGGCCGTTCACCGTGACGGCGCAGGTCCTCGGCTTGCGCTGGAGAAGGCACTGCGTGGCGAGCACGTGCCCGACCTCGGTCGTGCCGATGCCGAAAGCCAGCGCGCCGAAGGCGCCGTGGGTGCTCGTGTGGCTGTCGCCGCAGACGATGGTCTTGCCGGGCTGGGTCAGGCCGAGCTCCGGCCCGATGATGTGCACGATCCCGCGTTTGTCGCTCCTGAGGCCGATCAGCTCGACGCCGAACTCCGCGGCGTTTCGCTCGAGCTGCTCGACCTGCTTGCGTGCGGACTCGAGCTTGATCGGCACGCCTCCGAAGATCTGCTCGCGGTCCGTCGGCGTGGAGTGGTCGAGCGTCGCGACCGTCCGGTCGAGGCGGCGGACCGGCAGGCCGCCGGCGCGCAGCACAGAGAAGGCCTGCGGCGAGGTGACCTCGTGGGTCAGGTGCAGGTCGATGTAGAGGACGGCAGGCGTGTCTGCCGTCTCCTGCACCACCTCGTGCGCGCTCCACACCTTCTCGAACATGGTCCTTGCGGTCATCGTGGTCCCCGGGATGTCAGACGGCGGCCTGGGCGGCGCGGGCTTCGCCGCGCGCCTCGACCGCGATGCGGCCCGTGCGGCGGCCGAGTTCTATGCGGTTGATCACCTCGAGGAAGGCGCGCACGCCCGACTCGACGATATTGGTGGTGACGCTCGAGCCGCGGTGCGTCCGGCCGCCGTACTCGACGGTGACGAGCGCCTCGCCCTGCGCGTCCTCGCCCTTGGAGACGCTGCGCACCTCGAACTTGCGCAGCGTAACGGTGACGCCGGCGGCTTCCTCGACGGCCTTGAACGCCGCGTCCACCGGGCCATCCCCGGCCGCGCGTTGCATGACCTGCCGCCCGTCGGCATGACGCAGCGTCACTTCGGCCACCGCGTCCTCGCCGAGCGCCGCGTCGGTCTTCAGGCCCTCGAGGAACCACGGCCCGCCCGATTCGGTGTCGAGCTTCAGGACGAGCGCCTCGATGTCGCCGTCGAACAGCTCCTTCTTGCGGTCGGCCAGCGCCTTGAAGCGCTCGAACACGCGGTTCAGCTCCGCGTCGTCCAGCTCGAACCCCAGCTCGCGCACGCGCTCGCGGAAGGCGTGGCGGCCGCTGTGCTTGCCGAGCACCAGGTTGGTGCGCGACAGGCCGACGTCCACCGGCCGCATGATCTCGTACGTCGAGGCGTGCTTGAGCATGCCGTGCTGGTGGATGCCCGACTCATGCGCGAAGGCGTTCTCGCCGATGACGGCCTTGTTGCGCGGGATCGGCATGCCCGTGATCGAGGAGACCAGCCTGCAGGTGGGATAGAGCTTCTGCGAATGGATGCCGGTGTGGACGCCGAAGACCTGCTCCCGGGTCTTGATCGCCATCACCACTTCCTCCAGCGAGCAGTTGCCGGCGCGCTCGCCGATGCCGTTGATGGTGCACTCGATCTGGCGGGCGCCGGCGAGCACGGCCGACAGGCTGTTGGCGACGGCCATGCCCAGGTCGTTGTGGCAATGCACCGAGAAAGTGACCTCGTCGGCGCCTCGCACGTGCTGCTTGAGGTGGGAAAAGGTCTCGTGGAACTCCTGCGGGGTCGTGTAGCCCACGGTGTCCGGAACGTTGACGGTGCAGGCGCCGGCGTCCACGGCGGCCTGCACGACCTCGGTCAGGAAGTCGAGCTCGGTGCGCGAAGCGTCCTCGGGCGAGAACTCGATGTCCTCGCAGAGCGAGCGCGCCAGCTTCACGCCCTCCACGGCGGTCCGGATGATCTCCTCCTTGGCCATGTTGAGCTTGTGCTCGCGGTGGATGGCGCTCGTCGCCAGGAAGACGTGGATGCGCGGGCGCGCCGCGTCCTTGACCGCCGTCCAGGCCTTGTGGATGTCGTCGGCATTGCAGCGCGCGAGACCGCAGATGACCGGGCCGCGCACCTCGCGCGCGATCTGGTTGACCGACTCCCAGTCGCCGCGCGAGGCGGCCGGAAAGCCGGCCTCGATGACGTCAACCCCGAGCTCGGCGAGTGCTCGCGCCACGCGAAGCTTCTCCTCGGGCGTCATGCTGCAGCCCGGGGACTGCTCGCCGTCGCGCAGCGTCGTGTCGAAGATCAGAACGCGGTTCGGGTCTCGCTTGCTCATGGTGTCCGTCCTTTCGTCGATGCCCGGGCGGGCGCGGGGCCCGCCCGGGGTGTCCTCAGGCCTTGCCCTGTTCCAGCCAGGGCATGCGCTCGCGCAGCTTCGCGCCCACCTTCTCGATCGGGTGGGCGAGGTCCTTGTCGAGCAGCTTCTGGTACTTCCTGCGCCCGGTCTTGTTTTCCTTGATCCACTGGCGGGCGAACTTGCCCTGCTGGATCTCGGTCAGGATCTTCTTCATCTCTTTCTTGGTGGCCGCGTTGACCACGCGCGGGCCGCGCGTCAGGTCGCCATATTTCGCCGTCTCGGAGATGAACTTGTGCATCTTCGCGATGCCGCCCTCGTGCAGCAGGTCCACGATCAGCTTCAGCTCGTGGAGGCACTCGTAGTAGGCGACCTCGGGCTGGTAGCCGGCCTCGACGAGCGTCTCGAAGCCCTTGACCACGAGTTCCGTCGCGCCGCCGCAGAGCACCGCCTGCTCGCCGAACAGGTCGGTCTCGGTCTCCTCCGCGAAGGTCGTCTCGAGCACGCCGCCACGGGTACCGCCGATGCCGTCCGCGTAGGCGAGCGCCTTCGCGTGGGCCTTGCCCGTGGCATCCTGCGCCACCGCGATCAGGCAGGGCACGCCGCGTCCCTGCTGGTACTGGCGGCGGACGAGGTCGCCAGGGCCTTTCGGGGCGATCAGCACGACATCGAGGTCCTTGCGCGGCTTGATCTGGCCGAAGTGGACGTTGAAGCCGTGGGCGAACAGCAGCGCGGCGCCGGGCTTCAGCGAAGGCAGGATCTGCTTGTACACGTCGGCCTGCGCCAGGTCCGGGGCCAGCATGGCGACCAGGTCGGCGCCGACGGTCGCCTTGGCGGGTTCCGCGACGGGCAGGCCGTCACGCTTGGCCTTCTTCCAGCTGTCGCCCTTGCGGACTCCGACGACGACGTCGTAGCCGCTGTCCTTCAGGTTCAGCGCGTGGGCCCGGCCCTGGCTGCCGTAGCCGAGCACGCAGATGCGCGCGCCCTTGAGGGCCTTCCGGTCGACGTCCTTACGCGAATAGATCCGCATTTCAAGCTCCCGTGTTCGTCGTTGATCGCTGCAAAAAGAAACCCCGCCTCGGAGCGGGTCCGGTGCGGGGTTTCGTGATTCCGGGCTTCCGATCGGGATCAGCCCAGGCGCCCGCACCTCCGCCGGCCAGGAAGGAGGTCGAACCCAAGAAGGGCGAGCGCGCGCGAACCGGAGGACTGGACGCCGGTCGAGGGGGCGGGGGTCTTCTGGAAACGTGCGTGCATCATCGATTGGTGCGGTGCAAGATTACGGGATGACACCATAGCGCGGTTGCCCGTGTCAACCGGATGCGCCCCCTGAGCGGAGTTCAAATGCCCGAGTTCTTCACGCGTCAGCCCGGCCCTGCGTCGCGCCCCCTCTGGCTCGTCCGTGAGACCGACCTCGACGCGTGGCGCGCCGCGCTGCCGCCGTCGGTGGCGGCATGGGTGCGGGAGTCGGGATTCGCGGCCGAGCGCCACCGCGTGCTGCTGCTGCCGGGCCCGGACGGCAGCCTCGTGGGCAGCGCCTGCGGGCTCGGGGCGCTCCACGACTGGGACTCGCTGCGGCCGGCGGCTGTCGCCGGGCTGCCCGAGAGGCTGCCCCAGGGGCAGTGGCATCTCGAGACCCCGCTGCCGCCGAGGGCGGCCACTCACGCGCTGCTCGGCTGGATCATGGGGTCGTACCGTTTCGACCGTTACCGCAACACGCGGGCTTCCGCGCTGCGAAGCGTGACCCTGGCCGCGCCGGCCGGCGCCGACGTGGAGCACGCGCTTCGGGCGGGCGAGGCCGATGCGCTTGCCCGCGACCTCGTCAACACGCCGGCGGCGGACATGGGCCCCGAGCAGCTGGCCGCGGAAGCCGCGGCGCTCGCGAGCCGGCATGGCGCGAAGCTCGGCGTCCTGTCCGGAGCGGCCCTGCTCGACGCCGGCCTCGAGGCCATCCACACCGTCGGACGGGCGGGTCCGCAGGCGCCGCGCCTCATCGACCTGACCTGGGGCGAGCTTGATCACCCCCGGGTCACGCTGGTCGGCAAAGGCGTGTGCTTCGACAGCGGCGGGCTCGACCTCAAGGCGGCGAGCGCCATGCTCCTCATGAAGAAGGACATGGGAGGCGCCGCGATGGCGCTCGCGGTCGCGCACATGGTGATGGACGCGCGGCTGCCCGTGCGCCTGCGCGTGCTCGTCCCGGCGGTGGAGAACAGCGTCGGCAGCAACGCCTTCCGGCCCGGGGACATCATCCGTACCCGCAAGGGAATCACGGTCGAGGTGGGCAACACCGACGCGGAGGGCCGGCTGGTGCTCGCCGACGCGCTTTCGCTCGCGGACGACGAGCATCCCGACCTGCTGCTCGACTTCGCCACGCTGACCGGCGCGGCTCGCGTGGCGCTCGGGCCGGAGCTGCCCGCCCTCTTCTCCAATGACGATGATCTGGCGGCCGGACTAGAGGCGTCGGGCCGGGCGGAGGGCGACCCGCTCTGGCGCATGCCGCTGTGGCCGTCGTACGACGAGGAGCTGGCCAGCAAGGTGGCCGACATCAACAACGTCACGACGTCGGGTTTCGCCGGCGCGATCATCGGCGCGCTTTTCCTGCAGCGCTTCGTGTCGGCGACCCGTGCCTGGGCGCACCTGGACCTCTACGCCTGGAACCCGCGCGAGCGCCCCGGCCGGCCGGTCGGGGCCGAGGCGCAGTGCGTGCGCACCGCGTATCGCCTCATCCAGCGCCGTTTCGCCGCCGCCGGATGACGTCGGTCGCGCCGGCGCACCTCGTCCTGCTGGTGGGGATCTGCGCGCTGTGGGGCTTCAACCTGATCGCCATCAAGGCGGGCGTGGATCGCCTGCCCCCGGTGTTCCTGACGCTGCTGCGATTCGCGATCGTCGCCGTGCTGCTGGTTCCGTGGCTGCGCATCGCGCGAGGCAGCATGGCCTGGCTGCTGCTGGCAGCCCTCTGCAGCGGCGGCCTGCAGTTCGCCCTCATGTATGCCGGGATCGCCCGCTCCGGGAGCATGTCGGCGGTGGCGATCGTCGGCCAGCTCGGCGTCCCGTTCACCACCCTGCTGTCGATCCTCCTGCTCGGGGAGCGCGTCCGCTGGCGCCGGTGGACGGGCATCGGGCTGTCGTTCGCGGGCGTGATGCTGCTCGGCTTCAACCCCGCGGTGCTGGAGTCCCTGTGGGGCCTGTCGCTGGTGGTTCTGGCGGCCCTCGTCGGGGCGTTCGGGCTGGTGGCGGTCAAGCGCGTCGAGAACGTCGGGGCGCTCGAGCTGCAGGCCTGGTTCGCCTGGACCAGCCTGCCCGTGCTGCTGGGGCTCACGCTGTGGCTCGAGGACGGCCAGTGGTCGAGCCTGCTCGCGATAGATGCGATCGGGATCGCCGCAGTCGTCTATACGGCCGTCGCGGCGAGCCTCGTCGCGCACACGCTCTTCTACTGGCTCGTGCAACGCTATCCGGTCACCAGCGTCGCGCCCATCACGGTGCTCGCCCCGGTCTTCAGCGTGATGTTCGCGGTCTGGCTGCTGGGCGACCGGCTCGACTGGCGGATCCTCGCGGGCGGCGCGATGACCCTGACCGGGGTCGCGATCATCGCCCTGCGCGAGCGAAAGCTGCCCGGATCGGGGACTTGAGCTGCGCAGCCGGATGGGGATAGTGACTCGCGGACGGCGGATAGCGGATAGTAAGGAGGCAGGAACCTGACGTCGCGGGTTCCTGACCATCCGCCAGTCAATGTCCGCCACACGCTCTTCCGGAGACGCCATGCCCCGCAAGCCCGTTCCCGCCGATCCCCGTGCCCATTCACGCGTCGTGGTCGAGGGTGTCAAGCAGACGCCGAGCCGCGCGATGCTTCGCGCGGTGGGCTATACCGATGCCGATTTCCGCAAGCCGGCGGTGGGCGTGGCGAGCACCTGGAGCAACCTGACTCCCTGCAACATGCACATCGACGTCCTGGCCCGCGAGGCTGCCGCCGGCGCGGACGACGCGGGCGGCAAGAGCACGATCTTCGGCACGATCACCGTCTCGGACGGCATCTCGATGGGCACGCCGGGCATGCGCTACTCGCTGGTCTCGCGCGAGGTGATCGCCGACTCGATCGAGACCGTGGTCGGCGCACAGGGCTTCGACGGACTCGTCGCCATCGGCGGCTGCGACAAGAACATGCCGGGCTGCATGATGGCCATTGCACGGCTCAACCGGCCCGCCGTGTTCGTCTACGGCGGCACCATCCGGCCCGGCGCCGGACATACCGACATCGTCTCCGTGTTCGAGGCCGTGGGCGGTCACGCGCGCGGCGCGGTGTCCGATGCCGAGCTACACCGCGTCGAGTGCAGCGCGATCCCGGGGCCCGGCAGCTGCGGCGGCATGTACACGGCGAACACCATGGCCTCGGCGATCGAGGCGCTCGGCATGAGCCTGCCGAACAGCTCGGCCCAGGAGGCGGAGTCGGGAACCAAGCTCGACGACTGCCGGCGCGCCGGCTCGGCCGTCGTCCGCCTGCTGGAGCAGGGGATACGCCCCCGCGACATCATGACGCGGCGCGCCTTCGAGAACGCGATCACGGTGGTCATCGCGCTGGGCGGCAGCACCAACGCCGTGCTGCACCTGCTGGCCATCGCGCACTGCGCGGGCGTGCGGCTGACGCTCGATGACTTCACGCGCATCGGTCGCAGGGTCCCGGTCCTCGCCGACCTGCGTCCCAGCGGCCGCTACATGATGTCCGAGCTCATCGCCATCGGCGGCATCCGGCCGCTGATGCGGCGTCTGCTCGACGCGGGGCTCCTGCACGGCGACTGCCTGACGGTCAGCGGCCGCAGCCTGGCCGAGGACCTGGCCGGCGTCGCGGATTACCCGCCGGGGCAGGACATCGTCCGCCCGTTCTCCGCGCCCATCAAGCCGGACAGCCACCTCGTGGTCCTTTACGGCAACCTCGCCCCCGAGGGGGCGGTGGCCAAGATCACCGGCAAGGAAGGCCTCGAGTTCACCGGGCGTGCGCGCGTGTTCGAGAGCGAGGAGTCGTCGCTGCAGGCAATCCTCGACGGCAAGGTGAAGCAGGGCGATGTCGTCGTGATCCGCAACGAGGGGCCGCGCGGCGGGCCCGGGATGCGCGAGATGCTGTCGCCGACCGGCGCGATCATGGGCCGGGGATTGGGCGACAAGGTGGCGCTGATCACGGATGGCAGGTTTTCCGGCGGCAGCCACGGCTTCGTCGTGGGCCACGTCACGCCGGAGGCGGCCAGCGCAGGCCCGATCGCGCTGGTCAGGAATGGCGACAGGATCACGATCGATGCGAGCAAGCGCGTCATGACGCTGCACGTCAGCGCGGCGGAACTCAAGCGGCGGCGCGCGGCCTGGAGGCCGCGCAAGCCTTTCGCCACTGCCGGGGTGCTCGCGAAGTACGCGCGCAGCGTCAGCAGCGCGTCGTTCGGAGCGGTCACGGACCGTTCCGAAGGGGAGTGAACACGGACGGGAGCTGTCCGTACAACGGGCCTGCATACAACGCTTGAAGTTGTCACACAGGGCCGCTATGGTTGCGCCCTGCCGTCCACGGACCGACGCGGTGCGCGCATGCGATCTCGGCAGGCGGTGTACCGGTCAGGACTCGATCGATAGCCTTAGAACGAGGGGAACGACGGTCATATGTCGAACATCTACGCAGGCGGTGGCGGGTCCAGGCGTGCGCTCGTCTTCGCTGGCATCATCGGCCTGCATTTCGCTTTCTACCTCGCCCTGGTGAGCGGCCTGGCCCGTGAGGCGGTACAGCTCCTGTCGGACGTCGGCATAGTTGACCTCCCGCCGCCGCCGCCACCGCCGGAGGATCTCGAGGAGCCGCCGCCGCCGCCGCCCATCGACCGTCCGCCGCCGGTCGTGCCGCCGCCGCTGATCGACCTGCCGGCCTTCGAGGGTCCCTCTAACGCCATTGCGAACGTGCAGGTCACCGACCGGCCTGCCGCACCGGCGCCGGTCGTGGCCGCGCCGTCCCAGCGCCCCGTCCAGGTGACGCCGCCGACGCCCGCCTACAATGCGCGCGCGCTGGCCAGCGCCCTGAACCGTTGTTACCCATCTGCTTCGCGCCGCCTCAACGAGGAAGGCCGCGTCATCGCCACGATCACCATCGGCACCGATGGCCGCATGAAGGACCTGACGGTCCAGCAGAGCAGCGGCTTCGAGCGCCTCGACGGCGCGGCGGAGTGCGTCGTGCGCAACCTTAAGTTCAACCCAGGCAAGCGGGATGGCCAGCCGATCGAGGCCCAGGCCACGCTGCCGATCTCGTTCAAGCTGGAGTGAACGGACCGTTTTCGAGGGTAGGTTCGAGGAGCCGCCATACGGTGTGCTCACTCGGGGTGTTTGCACTTTTTAGAGGAACCTGAGAATGGCTGCTGAAAATCCGTATGGCATTCAGGCGCTCTGGCAGCAGAGCGACTACGTGGGCAAGGGGGTGTTCGTCATCCTCGCCATCATGTCCCTCTGGTCCTGGTGGGTCATGATCAACAAGTACCTCGACAACCGTAACCTGAAGAAGGTTGCTGCCGAGGCCGAGAAGGAGTTCTGGACTTCGGCCTCCATGCAGGAGGGCATCTCCAAGCTCAAGGGCAAGGTCAACCCGTTCCGCGACATCGTTCAGGATGGCCTGCAGGCCGTCGAGCACCACCGCAAGCGCTCGGCCGACGTCACGAGCGTCATTGACCTCGGCGACTGGATCGAGAGCCACGTCCGCAAGCGGACCGACATGCTGGCTTCCAGCCTCCAGAGCGGAATGGTGGTCCTGGCTTCCGTGGGCGCCACCGCTCCGTTCGTCGGCCTGTTCGGCACCGTGTGGGGCATCTACCACGCGCTGATCAGCATCGCGATCGCCGGCCAGGCGTCCCTCGACAAGGTGTCGGGCCCGATCGGCGAGGCGCTGATCATGACGGCCATCGGCCTCGCCGTGGCGGTGCCCGCGGTGCTCGGCTTCAACGCCCTGACCCGTGCCAACAAGGGCCTGATGGAGCGCGTCAACTACTTCTCGCACGACGTCCAGGCTGCGCTCGTGGCGGGCTCCCGCGTCGAACAGAGGAAGTAACCCATGGCCGTCTCCGTATCGGGTGACAGCAGCGACCCGATGGTCGAGCCGAACGTCATCCCGCTGGTTGACGTCATGCTCGTGCTGCTGATCATCTTCATCATCACGATCCCGGTCATGACCCACGCGGTCAAGCTCGACCTGCCGCGCGAGTCAAACCAGCCGACCGTCACCAAGCCGGAGAACATCAACCTCTCCATCGACTTCGACGGTTCGCTCTATTGGAACGAGTCGAGCATCAGCAAGGAGACGTTGCTCAACTACGTGCTGCAGGAAGCGGTGAAGGACCCCCAGCCGGAGGTTCACATCCGGGCCGACCGCCGGGCGCGTTACGAGCACGTTGCCGACGTTCTGTTCGCGCTGCAGCGCGGCGGCATGAGGAAGGTCGGCTTCATCGCCGAGCCGCCGACGCCGGGCGGCTGATCGCCACGCTTTGGGTGTAAACATCCTCGAGTGAAGGGGCCCGCGAAAGCGGGCCCCTTTTTTTCTGGGGACCGCCGTGCCCCGCCTGAATGCCGGCTGAACGGCGCGTGCTGCCAGAGGCGCGCGGAACCATCGGCGCCGCAGCGCGGTCTGTCGAGGTAGCCGGACGTGCCGGCCGAGACAGTGACAGGCGGTTTGGGTTATAAAGCGCGGCTTCCGTCGCTTTCGAGGTTTGCCCATGAGAGCTTCCCCCTCGCTCCTTTCCGTCGTCGCGGCCTGCGCGCTGGGTCTAGCCGCCGGGCAGTTCCTTGCTGCCTCGGCTGTGGCCCAGCAGGACGCCGCCGCGCCCGCGCCCCAGTTCAGCAAGGGGTTCCAGAAAGCCGCCGGCAAGGTCCAGAAGTTGGTCCAGGAGCAGAAGTGGGCCGAGGTCATCGAGGCCATGAAGCCGCTCGAGGCGCTCGACGGCCTGACGCCGGACGACCGCAACGTCATGTTCAGCTGGAAGCTGCAGGCCCTGCGCGGGCTGGGTGACGAGGCCGCGCTCAACGCCTTCCTGGAGCAGTGGCTCGAGAGCGGTTACGCCTCGCCGGCCCAGATCGGCCCGATCAACCAGCAGCTCGCGGCCTGGTACAACAGGCAGAAGGACGGCGAGAAGACCCGTTACCACTACCGCAAGTTCATCGAGGCGACGCCGGACGCCGACGCGCAGGAGTACGAGACGCTCGGGCGTCTCTACTTCCAGGCGGATGACCACGCCGAGGCCGCGACCTGGCTCGGCAAGGCGATCGCCACGGCCACGGCGGCGGGCGAAAAGCCCAAGGAGCTGTGGTACCAGCTGCTCGACCAGTGCTTCGTCGAGTTGAACGACGGCGGCCGCCGGCTCGCGAACCTCGAGGAGCTGGTCAAGCAGTACCCGAAGGCCGAGTACTACTCGCGCGTCCTCGCCCTCTACGCGCAGGGCTCTGGCGACGACCGTGTGGTGATGCTCCACGGCTTCCGTCTCGCCATGACCGACACGGGCCTGGAGACCGTCGGCCAGTACCTCACCTATACGGACCTCGCGATCTCCGTCGGCAGCCCGGGCGAGGGCGAGCGTGCGCTCGAGAAGGGCATCGCGGCCGGCGTGGTGCCGAGTGCAGGCTCGAACCAGCAGCTGCTGTCCGAGGCCAAGGCCGCGGCGTCCCGCGACCGGCGCGACCTCGCGAAGGATGCGGAGACGGCCGCGAAGGGCACCAACGGCGAGGTGGATGCCAAGATCGGCCTGGGCTTCTACAGCATCGGCCAGCACGAGCAGGCGGTCGCGGCGATCACGCGCGGTCTGCAGAAAGGCGGGGTCCGGCGGGTGGACGACGCGAACCTGACCCTCGGTGCGGCGCTCGCGGAGCTGGGCCGCTACGACGAGGCACGGGCCGCGTTCGCGAAGGCGGCCGAGGCGGCCGGCGCGGGCTCCTGGATGGCCCGCATGGCCGGCCTGTGGGCTGCCTACGCCCAGCGGAAGGCAGGAGCCTAGCCCGCGGCTTCAACGCACGACCCTGGGAATTTTCTGGTATAACTTTTGACGTTTTTTTGCCGCTCCGGCGCGGGCGATTGCAGAAGAGGCAGTTGAAGATGCGCAGACTCACGGCTCCATTGGTCGCAGCTTGGCTCGGACTCTCGGGAGTGGCGCTCGCCAGTCTCGCGGTCGTGACTCCGGCCGAGGCCCAGCAGGCGGGCGGCTGGCGCAAGGAAGTGGCCGAGAAGGCCAAGGCCGCGCAGGAAGCCGGCCAGGCCGGCAATTTCCGGGAGGCCATCCGGCTCCTGCAGGAGGCCAAGGCCAAGGGCGCGCTGCAGCCGGCCGAGGAGCAGGGCGTCAACGAGCTGCTGATCTGGGCGGCGAGCAGCGCCAAGGACTACAAGCTCCTGGCCGCGACCATCGAGGAGCGGCTTGCGACCGGTCGCGTCAAGGGCAACGACCGCGTGCAGAAGCTCAATGTCCTGGCGGGCACGTACTACACCCTCGGCGACCTTCGCAAGACGGTCTCCACCACCGAGCAGCTGATCCAGGCGCGCGGCGGCACTGGAACCGCCGACGACCTGATCCTCCTGGGCCAGGCGCAGTTCCAGCTCAAGAGCTACCAGGCGGCTGCCGGCACCCTCGAGAAGGCCTATCCGGCCGCACGCCGCGCGGGCAAGACGGTGGCGGTCCAGGTGAAGCTCCTCGAGACCCTGAACGCCGCCTACTTCGAGCTCAAGAACGACCAGAAGCGCCTCGAGACCCTGCACCAGCTGATGGTGATCCAGCCGAAGACCTCGGTGTTCGAGCAGCTGGTGAGCCAGTACCAGCGCACCAGCGCCAACGACCCGGTGGCGATGGTCAATCTCTACCGCCTCGGTGCGCGCACCAACGTCCTTGCCAAGGACCACTTCGCCAAGTACGCGGACGTCGCGCTCGATGTTTCGAGCCCGGGCGAGGCCGCCAGGATGCTCGAGAAGGGCCTGGCGAACGGCGCCATCGCGAAGGACGACCGCAACCAGCGGTTGCTTGCGGACGCCAAGCAGCAGGTTGACGCGCTCAAGAAGGGGATCGACCAGCAGGAGCGCGAAGCGCGCGCCATTCCGGCGGGCGAGCAGGATGCCCGCCTGGCGCTGACGTTCTACACCCTCGGCAACTACGCCAAGGCCGTCGAGGCCGCGAAGCGGGCGCTGGAGAAGGGCAGGGTGAGTCGCCCGGACGACGTTCAGATGCTGCTCGGCGTGTCGCTGGTCGAGCTGAAGCGGGCCAAGGAGGCTGTCCCTGTGTTCCAGGCCGCGGAGAAGGCGAACCCCAGGATCGCAGGCGTCGCCGAGGTCTGGCGGGACGTCGCTGGCGGCTGAGTTCCCCCCGCGCGGGACACCAGCCATTTGTACCGAGGCCGGCGGGGGAGACCCCGCCGGCCTTTTGCATCTCCCCTAGTTCGCCATTTCGCCGAGGTAAGCCTCGGCCTCCGCCAGGCCCACGACCTCGGCGTACTTGGCCTGCAGGTCGAACAGGTTGGCCTCGTGGGGCTCCGCGGCCCGATCGCCCACGGCTTCGCGCACGACCCAGGGGATGAAGCCATGCTGGCAGCAGTCCACGGCGGTTGCACGGATGCAGCCGCTGGTGGACACGCCGGCGATCAGGACCGTGTCGCAGCCGAGCGCCGTGAGCGTGGACGCCAGTGAGGTGCCGAAGAAGGCGCTCGCGTACTGTTTGGTGATCACGCACTCGCCGGGCGCGGGCTCGAGGCCCTCGGCAAAGGCGGCAAGCTCGGGATGGCGGCCGCGCTCGAAACAGGAAAGCGCAGGCACCTTGCGGAAGAACACGCCGCCGTCGCGGCCGCCGGGCTCGTAGGCCACGTTGGTGTGGAGCACCGGGATGCCGGCGGCGCGGGCGGCGGCCAGCAGGCGCATGGCGCCGAGGCTGGCAGAGGCGCAGCCTTCGCCGCCGAAGAGGGGCGAGCCCTCCACGAGGTAGGCGCGCACGAAGTCCACGACGAGCAGCGCCGGCCGGCGGCCGGCTTCGAGCCGGGCGCGGAAGCCGCCGCGGGCGTAGTTCTGCTCGAGCGATTCGCCCACGGTCAGATGACCTTGCGCTGCTTCAGCTGCTCGTAGCGTTCGGGGGCCATCCCCATGAGACCGAGGTAGACGTCGTCGTTGTGCTGGCCGAGGTCGGGCGACGCGCTGCGGATGCCGCCCGGCGTTTCCGACAGCTTGGGAGCGACGTTCTGCATGCGCAGCCTGCCGAACTGGGGGTGGTCCACGGTGACGATGGCCTCGCGCGCCGCGAAGTGCGGGTCGTCGAGCATCTCCGGCGCGCGGTAGATGAGGCCCGCCGGCACGCCGTACTCGCTCATCAGGTCGAGCACCCTGCGAGTCGGCAGCGCGCGCGTCCAGTCGCCCACGAGATCGTCGAGCTCCCGCTGGCGCGCGCCGCGGGCCTGGTGGCTGCTGTAGCGCGGGTCCTTCGCGAGTTCGGGGCGCCCCATCGCCTCGCACAGGCGACCGAAGACCGTGTCCTGGTTGGCGGCGATGAGCACCAGGCCGTCGCTGGTCGGGTATACGTTCGACGGCGCCACGTTCGGCAGGATCGCGCCAGTGCGTTCGCGGATGTAGCCGGTCTTGTCGTACTCCGTGATCAGCGACTCCATCATGTTGAGCACGGCCTCGTAGATCGCCGAGTCCACCACCTGGCCGCGCCCCGTCTTCTCGCGGTAGTGCAGGGCGGACAAGGCGCCCACGCAGGCGAAGGTGGCTGCGAGCGAATCGCCGATCGAAATGCCCATGCGCGAGGGGGGCGTGGACGGATCGCCGACCACGTAGCGAAGGCCGCCCATGGCCTCGCCGATCGCGCCGAATCCAGCCTGGCTGGAGTAGGGCCCGGTCTGCCCGAAGCCCGACACGCGGATCATGATGAGCCGAGGGTTGATCGCCGACAGTTCCCGCCAGCCCAAGCCCCACTTCTCGAGCGTTCCTGGCCGGAAATTCTCGAGCAGGAAGTCCGCCTTGGTGACGAGTTCCCTGAGGACCTCCTGCCCCTCGGCCTGGCGGAGGTCCAGCGTGACCGCCTTCTTGTTGCGCGCGACGACTGGCCACCACAGCGAGGGATCGCCCTGCTTCTGCCGGCCCCAGACGCGCATCGGGTCGCCCTGGTTCGGCGGCTCGATCTTGATGACCTCGGCGCCCATGTCGCCGAGCAACTGGCCGCAGAAGGGGCCGGCCAGCAGCGTGCCCATCTCGAGCACCCGCAGGTCGCCGAGGGGTCCGGTCTTGAAGGCGGAATCGGTCATGTGTCGAGGCCTCTTGCCGCGGTGAAGGCGGTGGGAATAGCGAGCGTCGTGTATACAATCGCGCCTTCGGACGCGTCAAGCAGGCCGGATTGCAGGTGGGCATGCCGCGCCTATCTGTATACAATCGGGCGAGTGCAAGTTCCGAGGGGTCTGCCATGCAGCGCAGCGTCGAGATCCTCGAGGTCGGGCCGCGAGATGGCCTGCAGAACGAGCCGGGCGTGGTCCCCACGGCCACCAAGGTGGATTTCATCCAACGGGCGGTGGCCGCGGGCATCCGCCGCCTGGAAGTGGCGAGCTTCGTGAATCCCAAGCGCGTGCCGCAGATGGCGGATGCCGAGGACGTGCTCAAGGCGCTGCCCCGCCGGGAAGGCGTGCACTACGTCGGCCTCGTGCTGAACCGCAAGGGTTTCGACCGGGCCGCCGCCGCGGGCTGCACCGAGATCGGCATGGCGGTCGTCGCGAGCGACACCTTCAACCAGCGCAACCAGGGCGTCAGCACGCGCGAATCCATCGATGCCTGGCTGGACATCGCCGCAGCCGCGCACGCGGCGGGCATTCGCGCCCAGGTCACCGTGTCGGCCGCCTTCGGTTGCCCGTTCGAGGGCGAGATCGCCCCGGAACGCGTGGTCGAGGTCGCGGTCGCCTGCGCACAGGGACAGCCCCACGAGGTCGCCATCGCCGACACGATCGGCGTGGGCGTGCCGAGCCAGGTCACGGATCTCGTCGCGCGACTGAAGGCCGCGCTGCCGGGCATGCCGCTGCGCGGGCACTTCCACAACACCCGCAACACGGGTCTCGCCAACGCCTACGCAGCCGTCGAGGCGGGCGTCGGCGTGCTCGACGCGAGCATCGGCGGAATCGGCGGATGCCCGTTCGCGCCCGCGGCGACCGGCAACATACCGACCGAGGACCTTGTGTACATGCTGAGGCGCATGGGCGTCGAGACCGGCGTGGACCTCGAGCGGCTGATCGCGACCGCACGCTGGCTGCAGGACCAGCTCGGCCGGAACGTGCCCGGCCTGCTGGTCAAGGCGGGCAGTTTCCCGGCGCAGCCGGCCGTCGCCGCTTGATGCCGCCGCGGTCCGCACGACGTTGCGGCACCGCCGCAAACATTCGATACTCCGGGCTGGCCGCGCGTTTCCGGCGCTGCCGCGGCTCACGCCCACTCGATCCATCGGCCGTCCGCTTCAGGCGTGCCGGCTGCCGTACATCAGATCCAGCCAGATGCAGGTGACCGCATGACATACCGACTCGGCGTAGACGTGGGTGGCACGTTCACCGACCTGTTGCTCGTCGACGAGCAGAGCGGACGGACCTGGACCGCGAAGGTGCCGAGCACCCCGGCGGACCAGTCGATCGGGGTCCTGAACGGACTTGCCCGCGTCTGCGAACACGCGGGCATCGACCCGAAGCAGATCTCACACGTCATGCACGGCACGACGGTGGCGACCAACACGGTGCTCACCAGCACGGGCGCCCGCGTCGGCCTCGTGACCACCAAGGGCTACCGACAGGTCCTGCAGATCGCGCGCTCGTTCGTGCCGGGTGGACTGGGCGGCTGGGTGATCTACAACAAGTCGCTGCCCATGGCGCCGCTGAAGCTGACCATCGAGGCCGACGAGCGCGTCAGCGCCAGGGGCGAGGTCGTCCGCTCGCTGGACGAAGCGGCCCTGCGCGCGGATCTCGCAAGGCTCAGGGGCGAGAACATCGAGGCGCTGACCGTGTCGCTGATCAATTCCTTCGCGAACGACGGACACGAGAAGCGCATCCGCCAGATCGCGGCCGACGTCCTGCCGGGCGTGCCGGTGTCGCTGTCCTCGGAGGTCGTGCCGGAGATGCAGGAGTACGAGCGCACCGTGACCACGGTCGCGAACTCCTACGTGCGCCCGAAGGTGCAGCGCTACGTCCACAACCTCCAGACCAAGCTGGCCTCGAGGGCCGGCTCCGTCAAGCTCCACATCCTGCGTTCCGACGGTGGCCTGTCCTCGGCGAAGTCGGCCGAGGACTACCCGGTCAACCTGCTGATGTCGGGCCCGGCCGGCGGCGTCACCGGCGCGCTGTGGGTCGCGCTGCAGTCGGGCTTCCCGAACCTGCTGACGGTGGACGTCGGCGGCACCTCGACCGACGTGGCGCTGATCATGAACGGCCAGCCGCGCCTGCGGCGCGAAACGACCGTGGGCGACGTGACGGTGCGCGCCTCGTCCGTGGACATCCGCACGGTGGGCGCCGGCGGCGGCTCGATCGCCCACGTGCCGGAACTCACCAAGGCGCTGCGCGTCGGCCCGCAGTCGGCGGGCGCCGACCCGGGCCCGGCCGCCTACGGCCGCGGCGGCACGGAGCCGACGGTGACCGACGCCAACGTGGTGCTCGGCTACATGCCCGAGATGCAGCGCCTCGGCGGCGACCTCGAGCTGCGCCGCGATCTGTCCGAGCAGGCCGTCAAGAAGATCGGCGAGGCCCTCGGCAAGTCCACCCGGGAAGCAGCCGCCGGCATCTACGACATCGTCAACGAGAACATGGTGGGTGCGCTGCGCCTCGTGTCGGTCGAGCAGGGCCACGACCCGCGCGAGTATGCCCTGATCGCCTTCGGTGGCGCCGGCCCGCTTCACGCCAACGCGCTATCGCGGCTGCTCGGCTCCTGGCCGTCCATCATCCCGCCGGGGCCAGGCGTGCTCTGCGCGCTCGGCGACGTGACGACCGCGGTGCGTGACGAGGCTGCACGCACGTTCGTGCGCAAGTTCTCGGAGACCTCCGCCGAGGAGATCGGCAAGGTCCTCGCCAGGCTCTCCGCGTCGGCCGCCAAGGCCCTCGAGCGCGAGAAGGTGCCAGTCGCCGAGATGCAGCGCAGCTACCAGGTGGACGTTCGCTACCACGGCCAGGGCCTGCGGCTGACCGTGGACGTCAACCTCGAGGCGCTGGCGAAACAGGGTCTCAAGGCCATCTCCGGTCCCTTCGACGAGGAGCACAAGCGCCTGTTCACCTTCGCGCTGCCGCTCGAGCACGAGTTCGTCGCGCTGCGCGCGGTCGTGCAGGGACGGGGCATCAAGCTCAAGCGGCCGAACATCGCCGCGGGCGGTGTGGATCCGAAGGCCGCCGCGGTCGGCGTGCAGAAGTCCTACATGGATGGCAAGGACTGCAGGGCGACCGTCTACGACCGTGCGAAACTGAAGGCCGGCAACCGCGTAAAGGGCCCGGCCATCGTGATGGAGATGGATTCGACCACGGTGATCCTGCCCGGCCACACCGGGCTCGTGGACAAGATTGGCAACATCCTGATCTATCCCGATGCGCACAAGGGCTTGAAGGGCGGTGGCGCGAACAAGCCCGCCGCGAAGGCCAAGGCACCTGGCCGGGCGAAGGCGAAGTCGAAGTCGAAGTCCAAGGGTCGCAAGTAAGGGCTCGTCGGCCCTGGAAACCGGTAAGGAGCAACCAGAATGCCCGCCAACATCATCCAGACCAGCAAGAAGCCCTTCAAGAAAGTGAAGGTCGACACCGTCACCATCGACATCATCGAGAGCGCGCTCCGGAACGCGCGCTTCGAGATGGACACGGTGCTGTTCCGCACGGCCATGTCGCCGGGCATCCGCGAGCAGCACGACGAGTTCCCGATGATCGCCAACCTCGAA
>JALORP010000086.1 GCA_025458865.1 Steroidobacteraceae bacterium
TCGAGCGGCTTGGGCTGCTGCGCGGCGTGCGGGTGCGAGGCGCCCGCGAACACGTGCAGCTTGCGGTACATCTGCCGGCCGAGGATGTTCTTCGGCAGCATGCCCTTGACCGCGAACTCGATCGCCCGCTCCGGGTGCTCCTTCAGCAGCTTCTCGAGGTTCGTGCTCTTGAGGTTGCCGAGGTAGCCGGTGTGGCGGTAGTACATCTTGTCGCGCAGCTTGTTGCCCGTGACCGCCACCTTCTCGGCGTTGATCACGATCAGGTAGTCGCCGCAGTCGACGTGGGGCGTGAACTCGGGCTTGTGCTTGCCGCGCAGGCGGAAAGCGAGCTCCGAGGCGAGCCGGCCCAGCGTCTTGCCGGCGGCATCGACCACGTACCAGTCACGGCGCACCCGCTGCGGGGTCGCGAATGTCGTCTTCATCATCTGGCCCCTGGGGACGGCGCGTCCCGGGAAAGGGCCGAAATTCTAGAGAAGATCCGCCGCCAATGCAAAGCGTTCCGACCGAAGGCCCGAAGAGGCGGCTTCGGGCAACCCATATATAATGTCTGCCCCATGAGCGAACGCCGACTCACCCCCCTCGACCTTCTCCTGGACCAGGCCGACCGGGCCCTGCGCGCCACCCTGAGTCGGCCGGCGGCGCAGCGCGCCAACCCGGCCGCCGACCGCCCTGGCCACCTGGCGGACAGCGAGGCCCGGCGCCACGCGGCCGGCCTCATGCGGGTGAACCACGCCGGCGAGGTCGCGGCGCAAGGCCTGTACCACGGCCAGGCCCTGACCGCCCGCCGCCCCGAGATCCGCGCCGCCATGGAACAGGCCGCGCGCGAAGAAGGCGACCACCTCGCCTGGTGCCGGGACCGGCTGGACGAACTCGGCGACCGCCCGAGCCTGCTCGCCCCGGTCTGGTACGCCGGGTCCGTTGCGATCGGCGCGCTCGCCGGCGCGGCCGGTGACCGCTGGAGCCTCGGATTCATGGCCGAGACCGAGCGCCAGGTCGAGGGTCATCTCGAGGATCACCTGTCGCGACTGCCCAAGGGCGACGAGCGCAGCCGCGCCATCCTGCAGCAGATGAAGGTGGACGAGGCGCAGCACGCGCAATCCGCCATGGAGGCCGGCGGCGCCGAACTTCCCGCGCCGGTGCGTCTCCTCATGAAGCTGACGGCCAAGGTAATGACCACCACCGCCTATCGCGTGTGAGGCCGGCGCCGTTCGAATTATGTCTTGCGGCGCGGAAGCCGCTGTAATAAAAGTGCGGGGGCCGCACGTACGGCCCAAGGGGAGGCACATGGAAGACGTCAAGCCGCTGACCGACATCCCGGCTATCAATCGGTTCCTGAGCTATTGCCGCGTGAGGACCGTCCCGTCGAAGACGGTGCTGATACACGCCGGCGACCTTCCGGATGTCCTCTACTACATCGTCCGCGGCTCGGTCGAGGTGATGATCGAGGACGAGGACGGCAACGAAATGGTGCTGGCCTACCTCAACAAGGGCCAGTTCTTCGGCGAGATGGGGCTCTTCTCGGACAGCGGCCAGCGCAGCGCCTGGGTCCGCACGCGCACCCACTGCGAGCTTGCCGAGATGACCTATCCCCGCTTCCGCCAGATTGCGGCGGAGAGCCCGGGCCTCGTGTTCGAGCTCGCCACCCAGCTCGCCACGCGCCTCGACCGCACCAACCGCAAGCTCGGCGACCTCGCCTTCGTGGACGTCACCGGCCGCGTCGCGCACGCCATCATGGACCTGTGCAACGAGCCGGACGCCATGACCCACCCGCAGGGCATGCAGATCAAGGTCAGCCGCCAGGAACTCTCGCGCCTTGTCGGGTGCTCCCGCGAGATGGCCGGTCGCGTGCTGAAGGTGCTGGAGGAGCAGGGCCTGCTCACCGCGCACGGGAAGACCATAGTCGTCTTCGGCGCCCGCCCGAAGGCGAAGCCGCGTCCCGCGATGGTCGCGGTCGCGAAGGCCGGCGCCGCCTGAGGCGCCGTCCCGCCGCGCGCGGTCAGCGCGCGGCGGCCACCTCGGCGCGCATCGCCGCGATCGTCGCGGCGTAGTCCTTCGCCCCGAAGATCGCGCTGCCCGCCACGAAGGCGTCTGCGCCGGCGCGCGCGATCGCGCCGATGTTATCCACCTTCACGCCGCCGTCGATCTCGAGGCGCACGTCGCGACCCGAGGCGTCGATGCGCCGGCGCACCTCGGCCAGCTTGTCGAGTGCCGACGGTATGAAGCTCTGGCCACCGAAGCCCGGGTTCACCGACATCAGGAGCACGAGGTCCACCGAGCCGAGGGTCCAGTCGAGCCACTCGAGGGGCGTGGCCGGGTTGAGAACGATGCCGGGGCGGCAGCCGCTGTCGCGGATGAGCTGGATCGTGCGGTCCACGTGCCGCGACGCCTCCGGGTGGAAACTGATCCAGGTCGCCCCGGCCCTGGCGAAGTCCGGCACGAGCCGGTCCACCGGCTCCACCATCAGGTGCACGTCGATCGGCGCCGTGATGCCGTGCTTGCGCAGCGCCTCGCAGACCAGCGGGCCGATGGTGAGGTTCGGGACGTAGTGGTTGTCCATCACGTCGAAGTGCACCCAGTCGGCGCCCGCGGCGAGCACCGCCTCCACCTCGGCGCCGAGGCGCGCGAAGTCGGCCGACAGGATTGAAGGCGCGATGACGGGCGGCAGCATGGTGTTTCCGGGAGGCGCGGCCAGGGGCATCTACTGTAACCGACGCCGGCGGGTGCCGCAGCCGGTGGTCAGCGCAGGCCGCGCGCCTCGCGCACCCGCTCCCAGGCGGCCTGGATGGCCTGCGTCTTCTGCTTGGCCATCTCCAGCATGGACTCCGGCAGCCCCCGGGCGACGAGCTTGTCTGGGTGGTTCTGGCTCATCTGCCGACGATAGGCGCGCTTGACCTCCGCGTCGCTCGCATCCGGCGACACCTCGAGCACCTCGTAGGCCTCGCGCAGCAGGTCCGCCCGCGGCGGCGCGCCGCGCGCGCCCTGCCCCGCACCGGCGCCGCCGGCGTGGGCGTAGCCGCCGTAGCCCTGAAGCCGGAGGATGGCCTCCAGATGCGCGAACTCGATGCCCGACACGCCGAGCGCCTGGGCGATGCGCCCGAGCAGCACGCGGCTATGACCCTGCATGCCGTTTCCCAGCAGCGCGGCGCGCATCTGCACCTCGAGGAAGACGCGCAGCAGGTCGTGCCGGTCGCCGCAGGCGCGGCGCAGGGCCGCGAGCGCGGCGTCGAGGTCGAAGCCCGTCTGCTTGCCGCGCGAGAAGCACTCGATGGCCTCCCGCGTCTGCGCCTCGTTCAGTCGGAACTGCCGGAAGATCTGGCGCGCGGCGGCGATTTCCTGCTCGGATACGCGGCCGTCGGCCTTGGCGACGCACCCCATGACCTCGAACGAGGCGCGGAAGAAGGTGGCGCTGACGGCATGTGCGTCGGCGGCGGGCGCGTCGTCCACCTCCGAGCCCATGCGTTCGTCGTAGGCGTGGCCGATCACCAGGCCCACGATCGCGCCGACCGGGCCGAGGCCCGTGGCGAAACCGAGCAGCGCACCGATGACCTTGCCGCCCCAGTTCATGGACTTTCCTTGACCGCTCACCGGGGCAGAGCAACAATCGCGTTGCCCTCCCGCGGCGCGCACAGCGCGCGTATGTTATCAGCAGCCCCCGCCATGACCACGCAAGCCGTTTTCGAGACTGCCCTCGGCGGTCTGCGCCTGCTCCACCGGGGCAAGGTGCGCGACCTGTACGAGCTGGACGACCGCCACCTGCTGATGGTCGCCACCGACAGGCTCTCCGCCTTCGACGTGGTCCTGCCCGACCCGATCCCCGGCAAGGGACGCACGCTGACGCAGATCTCGAATTTCTGGTTCGCCCGGACGGCGCACATCGTCCCGAACCACCTCACCGATTTCTCGCTTGCGGCCTTCATTCGCGAGCCAGCGGAGCTGGCCATGCTCGAAGGCCGCGCGGTAGTCGTCAAGAAGCTTCGGCCGCTGCCGGTGGAGGCCGTCGTGCGCGGCTACCTGATCGGCTCCGGCTGGAAGGACTACCAGGGCAGCGGGAAGGTCTGCGGCATCGAGCTGCCGCCGGGCCTGCGCCTTTCAGACAGGCTGCCCGAGCCGATTTTCACGCCGGCCACCAAGGCAGCGGCAGGCGAGCACGACGAGAACATCTCCTACGATGACGTGGTCGCGCTGGTCGGGCCGGACGTCGCCGCGCAGGTCAGGCGCCATGCGCTCGCGCTCTACCGCTTCGCGGCCGATTACGCGCGCGAACGCGGCATCATCATCGCAGACACCAAGTTCGAGTTCGGACTGAACGAGGCGCAGCAGGTGGTGCTCATGGACGAGGCGCTGACTCCGGACTCGTCCCGCTTCTGGCCGATGGACACCTGGCAGCCCGGGGCGAGCCCGCCGTCCTTCGACAAGCAATACGTCCGCGACTACCTGGAGACGCTGGACTGGAACAAGAAGGCGCCGGGCCCGCGCCTGCCCGCCGAGGTGATCTTGCGGACGGCCGAGAAATACGCCGAGGCGCTGCGCCGCCTGACAACGTAGCGCTACTGCTTCCGGTCCCAGTCGAGGATGCGGCGCTGGATCTCCCGCACGCCCTCGGTGAGCGCCGCCGGGCCGGGCTGGAGGATGATCGCGGACTTGACCTCGTGCAGCTCGCCGTCGCGCACGGCCGGCACGTCCTGCCAGCCGGGCCGCGTCGCGACGATCTCCGGCCGGAACTTCTTGCCGCACCAGGAGCCGAGGATGATGTCCGGCGCGCGCCGCGGCACCTCCAGCGGGTCGGCGATGATGCGATTGCGACCAAGCGACTGGAGCGCGAGCTCGGGAAAGCAGTCGTCGCCGCCCGCGAGGCCGATCAGCTCGCTGACCCAGCGGATGGCCGAGATCTGCGGTTCGTCCCACTCCTCGAAGTAGACCCGCGGCCGGCGGGACAGCGACGCCGCGGCGAGGCGCAGCTCTTCGAGGCCGGACTCCAGCCGCTCCGCCAGCGCCGCCGTCTTCGCCTCGCAGCCGATCATTCCGCCCAGCACCCGCACCGTCCTGAGGATCTCGGCGACGCTGCGGTGGTTGAAGACGTGCACCTCGCAGCCCGCCCGGATCAGCTCGGCGGCGATGTCCGCCTGCAGGTCCGAGAAGCCGAGCACGAGGTCGGGCTCGAGCGCCAGGATCTTGTCGATCTTGGCGCTGGTGAAGGCCGACACGCGGGGTTTCTCGCGACGCGCCCGCGGCGGCCGCACGGTAAAGCCGGAAACGCCGACGATCCGCCAGTCCTCCCCCAGCAGGTAGAGGGTCTCGGTCGTCTCCTCGGTGAGGCAGACGATGCGCGTGGGGTAAGAGAGCGGGCCCTGGCGTGTCATGGGTGGACGGCACTCTAGCGGCTCGGTGCCGGGGTGCACAACGCAAGGCGAATTGCGGGAGCGCCGGCCCCTGTGCCACGCTCGGGCCATGCCGGCCGGCCTGCACCTCCCGCACCACCTGCACCTGCACAAGCGCATCGAGCAGCTGCTGTTCGAGCCCGCCCACCAGCCGGCGATACCGCCGCTCCGGCTGCTGTTGTCCCTGCTGCGCTATCCCTACGCCCTGGGCCGGGACCTGCTGCAGGGCGACCTGAACCTGCGGGCCATGGGCCTCGTCTACACGACCCTGCTGTCCGTCGTGCCGCTCGTGGCCTTCGCGTTCGCGATCCTCAAGGGCCTCGAGATGCAGCGCGACCTCGAGCCGCTGATCCTCGAGTTCCTCCGGCCGATCGGCGACCGGGCGGATGAGATGACCGGCCAGATGATGGCCTTCGTCGAGAACACCCGCGGCGGCGTCCTCGGCTCGCTCGGCCTCGCGTTCCTCGTCTACACCGTCCTCAGCACGGTGCAGAAGCTGGAGGAGAGCTTCAACTTCGCCTGGCACGTCGAGCAGCCCCGCAGCGTGGTGCGCCGGGTCAGCGAGTACCTGAGCCTGATCGTCCTCGGGCCGATCTTCATCGTCGTGGTGCTCGGCCTGTTCGGCGCGTTGACCGACTCGCGCATGAGCCAGTGGCTTGCCTCGCACGAGCCCTTCGGCAGCATGCTGGTCGGGCTCGGCATCGCCGGACCGTACCTGGTCGTCACGGCCGCCTTCACGTTCCTGTACGTGTTCGTGCCCAATACGAGGGTGCAGTGGAAGGCCGCGCTCGCCGGCGGCCTGCTGGCCGGGATCCTCTGGGCGGCGAGCGGCGCCCTGTTCGCCAAGCTCGTGGTCGCCTCGACGCGCCTGGTCGCCATTTATGCCGGCTTCGCGATCTTCCTCTCGACGCTCATCTGGGTGTACATCAGCTGGTTCATCCTGCTCGTGGGCGCCCAGCTGTCGTTCTACGTCCAGAACCCGCGCTACCTGCGGGCCGGCCAGAAGCAGATCCGCGTGACGAGCCGCCTGCGCGAGCGCCTGGCGCTGTCGGTGATGTTCCTCGTGGGACGGAGCTTCCTCGACGGACGAACGCGCTGGACCGTCCAGTCGCTGGCCGAGCGCCTGGAGGTTCCCAGTTCCGCCCTCGCCTCGGTGACCGACTCGCTGGAAACGGCGGGCCTGCTGGTGGCCACCGAGGACGAGCGGCTCGTGCCGGGCAAGGCGATCGACCGCATCGGCGTGCACGCGATCCTGAATGCCGTGCGGGACGAGCAGCAGTACGAGTCCTGGCTGCTGGC